>NZ_RHQP01000003.1:136190-222231 GCF_003935465.1 Pseudomonas sp. o96-267 | reverse complement strand
TCCACCAGCAACAAGCAGGTCAGGCCATGGCGGCCTGACTTAAACGAAACGGCCTCCACAAAAGCCGGGGCGATTCATATGTTTAAAACACATCGTGATTGGGTGGATTTTAAGGGGGAGGTCTTTCAGCCTGATCCAGGCTCAGAGTATTTCAGGGTGGTTGAGCTGGAGTTTTCTTAAGCCCGGTTTAATGTGCGAATAGAGGTGCGGGCGGCTGACGGGGTTTATTACTCGGAAGTGATGCCCGGCGGGATCGGGGAGTTTAAGTAGTTTATGGAGAGGGCTGACGTGAATGATAGGATCTTATCTGTTGACGTGCAGGTAGTGTTGCCAGTGCAGATGACCGGGCGTGATGGTTGGGCACTGGAGCGATTGATCACGCTTCATGAAGTCAAAAGCAACACTTTCAGTCCTCATTATTTCTTTGCCGTGGTGTCGGGTGACGTCTTTCACTGCGGGGGTGGGGAGGGGATCTGACCGTGCGCGTCAAAGACCTGATCGAAGCCCTGTCCGCATTGCCGCAGGACGCGAAAATCATCGTCGACGGCTACGAGACGGGCTTTGATGCCGTGCACGAGCTCGAACAGCTTCAGGTTGTCCAGGTGACGAATCCAATGGACTTTGACGGCCAGTACCAGCTCGAATCCGAACTGAGCGACCGCAGCTGGCATCAGACGCCTGAGCAACGCCAGGACATTCGGGACACCATCGATCATGGCCAGCGGCTCGAAGCCGTTCTGATTCGAGGGAAAAGAGGGCACTTGCGATGAGTGATCTTCCGGCTGACGGACACAAGCTCGACATCAATCCGCTGATCCGTACCCAGCTCGACAGTGCCCCGCTGATCGAGGCCACGGAGGAGCAGATCAAGCGCAGTATCTGGATGAAAAAGCCCCGCCAGACCCTACTTTTTCTGCGAGGCGGACTGGTCAACACCGACTGTTTTCCGTGGTACTACGGCGCCTTCTTTGTACTCAACTGCGAGAGATACTTGGACGGTCTGTTGAGCGAAGAGCAGTTGGATCGCTTTGTGCGTATGCTGCTGAGTGACCTGAACATCCCCTGCCTCAAAGCCATTCACCCGCAGGCGGATATCGAGGGCCTGGTAACGGGCCTGCTGCGCGAGCGGCGGCTAAACACGCGAGAGATCCTGGTGCGCGAGGACATTGACCAGTTCGGGCGCCTGCCGAGCTGGAGCAAGTCCAGTCGGCTGAGCTTCGATCCGAGCACGGCGATCATGCGACTGGTAACCAAGGCGGCACCCTTCGCGATCGCCCTTGGCCACGCCCCGGCGACAGTGCTTGAGCAGCTGATGCAGGAGCTGGGCAAGGCCGTGGATCAGCTGTATGAGCATCCGGCACTCAAGCGCCCGTTTTTTGATCGCTACCTCGATCACTTCCTGATCGGCTACCCCGAGTTGTGGTCGATGGTCGGCGCTGACGCGACCCGCTTCTTGGGCGAGCCGATGATCAAGAAGTACCCCGGCGAAGGCTTTTCCGCCGACAAAGCAGTGGTAAACACCCGCGCTGGAAGGCTGCTTTTTAGGGAAGGCGAAGAACGCTATGGCAGGGAAATGGCAGATCTTATCCTTGACTACCTCCAGGGCTTTGATCCGGGCCTTTTCGACGCCGGTCATCTACTGCTCGATGGCACCCGCAGCCAGGCTTGGCTAGATCGCTGCACGAACCTCGAAAGTGGCCTAATAACCCTGGAGCGGCTACTGGCTCATGGCGTAGTGCACCCGGCGTTGAAGCGACTCGACGGAGTTGCGAAAAGGCTTTCAAACGAGGGACGGCAGGGCGTGATCCGGGAGTACCTGCGCCACGGCAGCAAAGTGACTGAGAAGCTGACAAGGGCCATCATTGAGCTTGTACCCGAGTTGCACGAGTGGGCCTTTGAGCAGTGCGTTGGGCATGCTGAAATCTTGCGTCTGCGCGAGATCCAGGCGCTCAGTCCGGAGCAGATTGGCAGGTTGGACTCTGAGATCAAGCGACGGATCTTGGAGGCGGACATGGGAGTATGAGATGAGTGCAGAGCAGATCGGAAAAGCGAAAGAACACGGGGCTATCGCGGTGCTTTCTCTGCTTGAAAATGCTGGCCTTGCTCAGCGGTTGATGATTGTTAGGGCCATGCGTGGGGATGTTTATCTGAGCTATCTCGTTGAGAAAGCAGCCGGGTACATGATGTGCGACAGGCATCGAGAAGCCGCTTTTTGGAAAATGCTCGCTATTCGACTTGGGGAGCCGAGGCGAGTTAGTGAAAACTATCTGACTGAACTTAAGCGCTTGCGTCGAGCTGAAAAACGGGCTCTGGAAACAACGTATTTTGGGCTCCCGGTCTTTATCTGCGAGGGCCATAAGTGCGTGAGCCGCGGCGACATAGAACGGCTTCCATTTTTTGATTTTTGGGACAAAAGCTCAATAGGGTCAACCTGCCTGGTGGATGGCGGTGTCGTGTATGTCTACCTGCGCGACTGGATGGCTTTTGCAGAGCTCTTCATCAAGACAGGGAGGCATCGCCTCCAATGAAATGCACAACAAGTCGGTGTCCACACACTAGTGTTACGGTGTTATGGACATTAGTGCGTCCCATGGCCAATGAACCGGCTGGCGTCCATCCTTAGACCGCCTCAGGGGCGTTTGTATCGTCCTAGGATCTAGCTGCGACAGACGTCGTGTATCTGCCATTCGAGCTTGGCCATGCCCCATTCCGCTCCCGAGCATCTGGCAGTCTCGCTACGCTTCTGGCCGCTCTCGTCCATTTGATCTCTATATTCCATTGATGGAATATTCCCTTGGGGCTATATTCTCATGGCTTGGGATGTCGAATACACCGACGAGTTCGGTGACTGGTGGGAAAGCCTGTCTGCTGATGAGCAAGAATCCGTTGCTGTGTCCGTTCGGCTTTTAGAGGAACGGGGTCCGTCGCTCGGGTTTCCACATAGCAGCGGAATCAATGGCTCGCGCCATGGCCACATGCGGGAACTGAGAACACAACATGTGGGGCGTCCATACCGGACGCTATACGCTTTTGATCCCAGGCGCTCGGCCATTCTGCTAATTGGTGGTAGCAAGGCCGGTGATGATCGCTGGTATGAAATCAATGTTCCGCTGGCTGACCGTCTGTATGACGAGCATCTGGAGCAGCTTCGGAAGGAGGGCCTGATAGATGGCTACGAAATTTGCAGAACTGCGCGCAAAGATGGCGCCTGAGTCTCAGGTTCGCATCGAGGCAAAGGCCCAGGAGCTGCTGGCTGAAATGCCACTCAATGAGTTGCGTCAGGCGCGTGGTCTTTCCCAGAAGGTGCTGGCCGAGGTGCTGCATGTACAGCAACCCTCGATTGCCAAGCTGGAAAAGCGCACCGACATGTACATTTCCACCCTGCGCAGCCATATCGAGGCGATGGGGGGGCAGTTGGAAGTTATTGCTCGCTTTCCTGATGGTGCGGTGAAGATCAGCAATTTTGCCGAAATCGGGACGGACGCATCCTAGGCGTGAGTCTTCGACTATTGGCGCACCCTCAACCACTGAACCTTGGTTACTAAGATGGCTACCTTGGGAGGGAAATAAAAAACCGCCCACAAGAGGCGGTTTCTTATTGGGTGATTCCCCATAACGGAATGTTACGGAGCATCTCCCGGGCGAAGGAGTACTGACCCACTTACCTTCCACAGCCTACATGGCTGAAATTCTGCATTTAGCAGGGCCTTTCCCGAGGGATAGGTACATTCTCTCTAAACAGCCTACATTGGCTGAGATGGCCTCAGTCAGAAGGCCATTAACGTGGAGCATTCGGGTTGTAGGCCGAGGCCATCCAAACCTTTTTCTAAGCTGCCCAGATGGCAGTGAAGGGTAAAGCATTCTCGCGTTCAGCCACCCGCTGGGCGGTGAAGGTAATTCGCTCGAAAGCGTTTCATCATCTCTAAGCTGCCTATATGGCAGTGAAGTCCGCGAGAACAATTTCATCTTACGGCGCTGCCTACTGGTCGTCAATAGATGAGAATGAAAATTAATTAGTGCATCAGGTGTACTAAGTCGACGGCCATCTCATCCCCTTATCCGTTGGCCCTGGTCGCGGAGCTGCAACCCTCATGCCCCCTGGCGGTTATCGAATCGGAACACGGAAGGAGGAAGGCATATGGATCCCGGCGTCGAAAAGCGACCCGAGCACGAAGGGGCGGTTGAGCGTGAGTGGGACCGACTGTTTGAGTCGCCTCTGTTTGCCCAAGGCGAGCCAGTGGTATTCCAGAGGGTACCGGTATTGATGTCTTGGCGCAGTTCTCGTCGATCTGTGTCACTGCGACGTGGAGGGCGACCCGGTCGCCCCGTGTGTCGGTGTTATTGACATTGGTGCGTCCATGACCAATGAACCTATAGCCCATTCAGATCGTCCGCTTCCGGCCAAAGGCAGTCATTCCCACTCGTAGTATGGCAAGACTTATTGATGCACCGCATGCATCTATGAAGTGCAAATCACCAACATTGTTCATTCTGAATAGCGCTCTCATACTGTAGCCACATTCAGCCAAGCGCCTTTACGTCATGAACTCCGAGCTGCTCGACAATCGACACAGCGATGAAATAGCCGCACTGCTCGCAGTCGCCGACGAAGGCTCGTTCGTGGCTGCCGGACGCCGCTTGCAGCGTCATCCTTCGATTGTTTCGAAGCGCGTAGCGGCGATGGAGGCTCGCTTGGGCGTGCGGTTGTAGCCGCAGCATCACGTCAGCGTGGGCTGCGAGTACCATCACGTTCAGATTGGCGACCTCTCCCGTGGTGACAACCTTCTCCTCTCGTAAGCTAGCCACCGCCTTCTTGACCAGAAGCGGAGCCGTTCCAGGCAGACTTGTAAGGAGGTGAAAGCCGGCTTGGTCGAGGAACAGCGGGCCAGGACCTGACGCAATCATTGGATTCGACGGTGGGATGGCGTAGATGGGTCTCACGTCGCTGTCGACGGGGATGTCGCCGTCGACCATTGGAGGAAACGACTGTACGCCCATGAAGGTCAGCAGCTTCTCGACAGGGTGCTCGTACGTAGTTTCCCAGCCTTCGTCCGTTTTCTTAGTTTTGAGCTTCGCTTTGACGATCAGGTCGCCGGTTTTGACCCAGGCATGTTTTTTCTTGCCTACAAGGTTGGGCATCACCTGGGTCAGTTTCACATGCAGCTGGATGTAGGGCTGCAGCCGACCGCGGAGCAAAACAAGACTCGGTTCGATAGCATGCAGTGCACTGGCATACCGGACATCATTTTCTGAAACGATAGGGTCATCCCATGCAAGCAAGCTGGAATCAGCTGCCTGGTAAAGCTTGATGGGCCTCGCCGCCTGCATGGGCGTTTGTACGAGGGCTTGCCCCACCAGCCAAGGAATGACCGTATACGCGAGCGATGAAATGTCTCCAGGCGTGACTAGGCGACTTGTATCCAGCGGCACCACGTCGGTGACGATCAACTTTCCTTCAATGCCGACCAGTTCCCCCGGTGTCAGGATAGTTGTCGCCTGATCGGATTCACCCAAACTGAACCCCGGGGGCGGAAAGAGCCATGCAATGCCGCGTTACTCTGCTGAACGAAAAGCTGCCCTGCTGAAGAAGCTGCTGCCACCGATCAACCTGTCCGTGGCTGAGGTCGCCCGCCAGGAAGGCGTCTCCGAGATGACCCTGTATGCTTGGCGCAAACAGGCCAAGGCTGAAGGAGCCCCCGTGCCAGGAGACAAGAAACTGCCCGATGACTGGTCGGCCGAGGCCAAGTTCGCCGTCGTGCTGGAAACCGCTGCGCTGTCGGAAATCGAACTGAGCGAGTACTGCCGACGTAAGGGGCTCTACCCCGAGCAGGTGCAGACCTGGCGGCAGGCGTGCATCAGCGGCCAGCAGTCGGCACAGGCGCAGCGACAGGCCGAGCGCGAGCAAGCCAAGGCAGACAAGAAACGCATCCGTGAGCTGGAGCGCGAGCTGCGCCGCAAGGACAAGGCGTTGGCCGAGGCGGCAGCGATTCTGGTGCTGCGAAAAAAGCTGAACGCCTACTGGGGCAACGACAGCGAGGACAACTGATCCCGCTGCCAGAACGGCAGAAACTCGTTGAATGGCTGAACGAAGCCGTCGCCGCAGGTGCCCGTAAAACGTTGGCCTGCAAGGAGCTGAGCGTGTCCCTGCGCACCCTGCAACGCTGGACCGAGGAGAACGTCGTGCGCGCTGATGCCCGGCCCACAGCCAAGCGACCGGTGCCGCGCAATGCACTGAGCCCGGCTGAGCGCGAAGCCATCCTGGCCGTCTGCAACAGCCCGGAATACGCGCATCTGCCGCCCAGCCAGATCGTGCCGAGGCTGGCGGATGCCGGGCGTTACCTGGCCTCGGAGTCGACGTTCTACCGCGTCCTGCACGCAGCCGATCAGCAGCATCGCCGCGGTCGCAGCCAGCCACCGCGCACGGTGAAAGCGCCGACCAGCCATGTAGCGACCGCCGCCAATCAGGTCTGGTCATGGGACATCACCTATCTCCCGGCGGCGGTACGCGGGAAGTATTTCTACCTGTACCTGATCGAGGACATCTACAGCCGCAAGGCGGTGGGCTGGGAGGTCCGCGAACAGGAAAGCGGCGAGCTGGGTGCCATGCTGCTGCAACGCAGCGTGCTCAGCGAGCAGTGCCTGCTCAAGCCGCCGGTACTGCACTCGGACAACGGTGCACCGATGAAATCGGCGACCATGCTGCAAAAGATGTACGACCTGGGCGTCACGCCGTCGCACAACCGCCCGCGGGTGAGCGACGACAACCCCTACTCGGAATCGCTGTTCCGCACGCTGAAATACTGCCCGCAGTGGCCGAAACAAGGCTTCGCCGACCTGGAAGCGGCACGTTGCTGGGTGAGAGATTTCATCCGCTGGTACAACCACGAGCACCGGCACAGCCGCATCGGTTTCGTGACACCGGCAGAGCGCCATCGGGGTGAAGATCACCGCGCGCTGGCCCATCGCCATGCGCTGTACCAAGAAGCCCGCCAGCGCATGCCGGAGCGCTGGTCAGGCACCACACGCAACTGGACGCCGGTCGGAGCGGTGACACTCAACCCCGAGCGGGAGCAGGAACAACAGCCGCAGAAAAAGGCTGCCTGAAAACACGGTCGACGCGACAACTATCTTGAAAAACGCCGGGGGCGCCCGCCTCAGAGCCGCAACCAACCGACCTTTCAGGACGCACCGAACACCCAGTTTCAGGTACATCGGTCTGTCGCCGGAGCGTACCTGGCGCCGCCGCGATAACCGGCCGAAGTTCGCTCTGCCATATACAGGAACATTTGCGTTGGCGGCGTGGCCGGTTATGCTCTAAAAATATTAAATCGATGACGCCAATTCCCGACAAAGGCCTGCCACGATGTTCACGACCCGACTGAAGCAAGAGTTAAAGGAGTTGCGCGAAGAACTGTCGCTTGTCGAGCAAGTGCGCGACAGCCTCGACAAAGAAATGATCGCCGCCTCCCTCGACCCGCAGGGGCGCTTCCTCTCGGTCAATGCCAATTTCGAGAAAGAGATGCTCTACCGTGCCGATCAGATTCTCGGCCGCCCTCTGCTGGAGCTGATACCGAATCACCTGCGTAACCAGGACTTCTTTCACCGGGTTCGTCAGGCCCTCGAACGCGGCGAACACCTGGCCGGGGTTATCCGCATCAAGCGGGGCAATGGCGAGGAGGCCTGGCTTCGCTCGATCCTGCAGCCGATACGCAACAGCCAGAACCAACTGCAGTCCTTCTCGATCTATGCCAGCGACCTGACGCGCACCATCGAGACTTCACTCGAACATGAATACCTGGTCAAGGCGCTGCAACGCTCCACCGCCGTGATTGAGTTCAATCTCGATGGCGAGATCGACACCGCCAATCAGCGCTTCCTCGATGCCATGGGTTACAACCTGGCGCAGATACAGGGCAAGCATCACCGCATCTTCTGTGATCCTGCGATGGCCAGTTCGCCGGAATACCCGCGCTTCTGGGAGCAACTGCGCCGCGGCGAATTCGTCGCCGGGCGCTTCAAGCGAGTCGATGCCTATGGCCGTGAAGTCTGGCTGGAGGCGTCCTACAACCCGGTCACCGACGCGCAGGGCAATCTCTACAAGGTGGTGAAGTTCGCCACCGTGATCACCGACCAGGTCAACCGCGAAACCGCCGTGGCCGAAGCGGCGGGCATCGCCTTCGAGACCTCGAAAGGCACGGACGACAGCGCCAAGAACGGCGCGGCAGTGGTGCAGCAGATGCTCGATGCCATGCGTGAACTGTCCGCGCGCATGCAGGAAGCAGCACAGGGCATCGAGGCACTGGACAAGCAGTCGCAGATCATCGGTTCCATCGTCAAGAACATCAGCAGCATTGCCGATCAGACCAATCTCCTGGCACTCAATGCCGCCATTGAGGCGGCGCGCGCCGGCGAACAGGGTCGTGGTTTCGCGGTGGTCGCCGACGAAGTCCGCCAACTGGCTTCACGTACCAGCGCAGCGACGGAAGAAATCACCCAGGTGGTCGGGCAAAACCAGCAGTTGGCCGAGCGCGCGGTAGGGTTGATAGACCGAGGTAAGACTCAGGCCGAACTGGGCCTGGAGCTTTCATCCCAGGCCGGCCAAGTGATCGCCGAAATTCAGGACGGCGCCATGCATGTGGTCAGCGCGGTGGAGCGCTTCGCGACGCAGTTGTAGCAGCGATCTCCGTTGATGGTCGCCCGAGCTGTTGCCTGGGCGACCGCTCAGCTGCAACGGCTGCACTCAGTCGTATAAACGCACCCTGAAACACGCGCCGCCCAACTCGGAGTCTTCCAGGCTCAGCTCACCGTCGTAGCTGTCGACGATATCTTCCACCACCGCCAGGCCGATGCCTTGCCCCGGGTTCTGTGCATCCAGTCGTTCACCGCGCTGCAGTACCCGCTCACGCTGGTGCGGGGGCACGCCGGGGCCGTCGTCTTCGATGGTCAGCAGGCAGCCGTCGGTCAGGGGTTGCAGCCTCACGCGCACCTGTTGCAGGCACAGGCGGTAGGCGTTTTCCAGCAGGTTGCCGAGCAGTTCCATCAGCGCGCCACGTTCCATGGTGATCTGGCTGTGCGCGGGCACGTCCAGGGTCGCTTCGACGCGCTTGTCGCGGTAGACCTTGTCCAGCGAGCGGCACAAGCCATCGAGCAGCGGCCAGACCTGTTCGCGATGGCGCACCAGGCCGCTGCGGCGCAGGCTGGCGCGTTGCAGTTGATAGCCGACCTGCTGGCTCATGCGTTCGATCTGCGCCTGCATCAGTTGCGCCTGTTCGCGATTGTCCGGCTGCACAGCCAGGCTTTCACCAATGCCCTGCAACACGCTGAGTGGTGTTTTCAAGCTGTGGGCGAGGTCTTCCAGCGAGTCGCGGTAGCGCTCGCGCTGACGCCGTTCGCTGTCGAGCAGGCGGTTGAGGGAGTTGGTCAGGCGCAGCAATTCGCGCGGGTGTTCGTCACTCAGGCGCTGGCGGGTACCGGCCTCTACGCCGTCCAGCTCGTCGCTGAGGCCACGCAGGCTGCGAAAGCCCCAGGTCAGGCCGAACCAGAGCAGGCCCAGCAGCACCAGCAGGGCGATGCCCAGCCACAGGCGCAGTTGCCAGGCGAAACCGTTGAACAGCCCCTGGTATTCGCGGGTCGGCTGCATGGTGACGATGCTCAGCGCGGTTTGATCGCCGCGCAGCAGGTCTACTTCGATGTCATAGACAAAGTATTCCTGGCCGTTTTCGTCGCGAATGCGCACGAACTCGTGGCCGCGACCGTCATAACGCGGCAGGTAGCGCACCAGTTCGTCGATGGATGAGCGCGAGCGCCAGAGCATCTGGCCTTCACGGTCGAAGATGAAGCCCAGCAGGTGCGAGTCGAGGTTGTCGAATTCTTCGTCCGGCATCTTCTCCGGCATGTGCAACTGGCCGTCGTCGATACGCGCGGCGGATATCAGCGCTGCCGCGTCGGAGGCCAGGCGCTTTTCGATGGTCTGCTCCAGGGCCATGAGAAACACGCCCTGCAACACCGGCATCAACAGCAGCATGAACAGCATCGCCAGCGCCGCGCTGGCGAGCATCAGGCGCAGCCGCAGGGACGCGAAGCGCGTGCGCCTCACTTGCAGCGCTCGTTGAACATGTAACCCTGGCCACGCACGGTTTCTATCGGTTTGCCGTCGAGCACAGACTCCAGCTTGCGCCGCAAACGCCCGACCAGTACCTCGATGACGTTGGGATCGCGCTCGTCATCGCCCGGATAGAGCTGCTCCATCAGGCGCTCCTTGGCCACCACCTGCTGGTGATGCAGCATCAGGTATTCGAGGATGCGGTATTCGTAGGCGGTCAGTTGCAGCGATTGCTCATCCACCGTGGCCTGCTTGCGGTTGAGGTCCAGCACCCAATGTCATCAACTTTGGAAATTATCCATAAATATCATATAATTAGCGCTCAAATCAGTGCATGGGAGAAGCCCTTTTGACTACCTATACCGCATCGCTTGACACCGCCAGCCAAGCCCTGGTTTGAAAATTGTACAAAAAATAACCAGCCAGCTCGATTGTCCCGCCTTCATCGCCGCCCACCGCCAGAATCCTCAAGACTTTACCCGCCGACGCCAGCTCACCTTCAAGCGGTCGGCATAGGCTCGTCCGGAGAACGAGAAATCTCGCCTAGACAGCCGGTACAGACGATGATCACATCACCGCCAGCCCAGCTAGACCGCCTGATGGAGCGGCAGAGGCCTGGTCATCGCCCGACGGCCATGGCGGCTGGCTGCTTCGGGGGCTTGCCTTGGGCAGGGCTGCAGCTTAGGTTGATGACATTGGATTGCCGCCCCCGATGCATCGTCAAAGCGGGCAAAAAAATTGAAGTCTTACTAACTCAAAGCAATAAAGGCACTGAAAAGCTGGGGGCGGCTATCGAAGGATTGATAAGACTTCTAGCCTAATGATGATTGCTTTGGTCCCTTAGTCACCCACCGACCGATTTTGGCTGTTATCTGCCTGTCGCGTTAGGCAGAAAACGGCCAATAGCAGCCACACTAAAATCGGTATGCTGAGCCATCCAATTAAGAAGCCTGAAATTTATATCTCAGCCAAACATACCCTATTCCGCCCCGTATTTTTTGCAGCGTAGAGTGCCTTATCGGCAGCGTCGATAAGCGCACTGGCTTCCAGCTCAACACATGATGCTATGCCTGCACTCAAGCTGGCATTGAAATCTCCCATCTCACTGGAGAAGCTTATTCGCGAGAACTGCTGACGAATTTGGTCCAGTATCTGTACTGCTTGAGCTCCACTGCACTCGGGCAGTACTGCCAGGAATTCTTCACCACCGTAGCGACCAATAACGTCTACTCTGCGGAGTCTTTGCCTGAGCAGATTAGCGAGTGCCCGAATCACGTTGTCACCAATACCATGACCGTATGAATCGTTGACCTTCTTGAAATGGTCAATATCCAGCATCACTACGCTTACAGGCTTGCCTGTACGCATTGCGCGCTCCTGCTCTACCGCAACCCGCTCCTTGATATCCGCATGCTTGAGCAGCCCCGTCAGGCTGTCTCGAGACAACGCATTGCTGAGTAGTCTTGCCCTCTGTGCCCTGGCAAACACTGTAGCGATAAGGCTCTTATCGGATATGGGTTTGGTGACGAAGTCATCACCCGCCTTAAGCAAGGCACTCATTTGCAAGCCGATATCGGTTTCGGCCGAAAGATAGATGATCGGTATTCGGATCCAGTCATCGTTGAAGCGGATCATCTGGGCAAGCTCGGGCCCCGAGCTGCCGGGCATGTTCACATCCAGCAGCAGAACCTCTGGACTGAATTGAGCAATGGTCTCAAGTAGCTGGCTCGGCTCACTGACTACCTCAACCAGCATATTTGCCGCGCTCAGCACCAAGCGATAGTGATTGGCCAACTCATAGTCATCATCAACGATCAACACTCGATAAGGAGCCCCCCCTTGTTGGGCGAAACACCTCTCAAGGCGACTCTCAAGCTTGGCCACATCAACAGGTTTGCTGAAAAAACCGACGGCACCAAGGCGTGCAGCCTGTAGCTGAGTATCGAAGTCATCCTGCGTCGTCAGCACCAGCAACGGAGGCACCTGCGGGAGACGAGCAAGCAGTGAGGACGCGTACTCCAATCCGCTCTGCTGAGCGCTGCCGAGATTGAC
The DNA here is from genome assembly GCF_003935465.1 of Pseudomonas sp. o96-267. Lineage (NCBI taxonomy): Bacteria > Pseudomonadati > Pseudomonadota > Gammaproteobacteria > Pseudomonadales > Pseudomonadaceae > Pseudomonas > Pseudomonas sp. o96-267. The sequence continues at coordinate 210,077 of NZ_RHQP01000003.1, read as the reverse complement.
GTCGACAATCAAAGCATCAGGACTCTGCCGCGCTATCGCCTCATCAAGTTCGGTAGTGCAGATAAAGTGGCGAGCTTGATAACCGAACGTCGAGAGCGTTCGACGGATGCTCTCACCCACACTTTCTTCATCCTCGAGGATGTAGATGAGACGGGAGCCTTCGTTCGGGGCGCTGCTGCGCGGCAGATCGATAGGGGCGGGAGCAGGATTCACCTTTACTGCTAGATATGAAGTGCACGCCAGTGCCTGGATATCATCAACAAAAGTGTCCAATCCCTTGCGCTGCAACTCTAGACTGCTGAGCCATTGCTGCGAGTGCTGCTCAAGCAATCGAGCCTGATCTCCCAGCTCCTTGAAGCCGAAGGTACCTGCACTCCCCGCTAGCTTATGCAGCTGGTTGCGCAGATCCTGTAGGTGCTCAAGCTGCTCTGTTGGATCAGAGGAACGCTGCAACTGCTGCGCCCTATCTGCCAGCTGCGGCAGCTCTTCCTTGAGGCGCTGTGCAAACTGCTCGCCCAACAGCTGTAACTGAGCTTGCAGGTCAGCCAACGGCTTCTGTCTATCCATTCGAGCGGCTCCAAATGGCACGTATCTGACTTGCCAACTGCATCGGATCGAAGGGTTTTATGATTACGTCACGTGCGCCGAGGCTCAGGTAATGTTCGACCTCTGCAGGCTGTACCTTGGCAGTCATAAAGGCGACAGGGATAACGTTGATGTCCACCAGGTTGACCAATTGCTCAAGCGTCTGCGGGCCATCCATTCCGGGCATCATGACATCCAGCAGAATAAAATCCGGCGCAAAACCTGCCACTCTATCGATGGCGTCCTGACCGCTGCTGCAACTCAGCACCTCGAATCCGCCGACAGCCTCCAGCGCGACTTTGGCCACAGCCTGAATGGAGGGGTCGTCCTCCACATGCAATATGCGCTTCAGCTCAGGCATGATCATCCCCTTTGGTCGGTAGTAGGCGAGCGAGCACATCCAGGAATGCCTGTGGCTCTGTTCGGGATTTGGCCAATGCTGCCTCGACAAAACTCAGCTGTTCCGTCGAAAGCTCTGTCGAAGACAGTACCACTATCGGTAGTCCTGGATGGGCCTGATGAATCTCCTCAATGAGAGTGAAGCCATCACCATCTGGCAGGTGCAGGTCAAGCAGCACCAGATCCCATGAGCCACATGCTAACTGCTGCCGGGCCTCCATGAGATTACCGGCCCCCTCGCACTCAGCCAGGCTTCTAGCCTGCTCGGCAACAACCATGCGCAGATCAGGATCATCCTCGATATGCAGAATGCGAGGCTGTCCCCGCGCGCTGCCGAGTGCACGACGCAGGCCGCTCATTAGTCGATGCGGGTCGATGGGTTTATCCAGCCAGTCAACTATGTGCATACCCCCCTGGAGATTAAGTTGCCCTTGCTCAGCTGCCGCGGAGATGACAATGACGGGTAAATCCTTCTTGCGCAGTACACGCTGAATTTCCAACAGGATCTCAAAACCGTGGCCGTCAGGCAGGCGTAAGTCCAAGGTTACGGCGGCCACTTCGCGCGTTGCCAGGATATACCTCGCCTCAGCCAGGTTTTCAGCCAGTGCTGCCTGATAACCACCGCCCTCAAGCATTAGCTGGAGCAGCCGGGCTACGTCAGGCTCATCCTCCACCACCAGGATGGTTGGACGCTGAATATCAGTGAGTGGATGGTTCTCGACCAGCACCGGCAGCTCGAACCAAAATGTGCTGCCTTGGCCCTCAAGAGAATCAAAACCCACCTGGCCACCCATACGCTCAATAAGCTCTTTGGTTATCGCCAGGCCAAGTCCGGTGCCGCCCTTTTGCCGTTGATCACTGCTGTCTGCCTGGGAGAACTTCTGGAAGATGTGTGGGTGGAAATGCTCCGGGATGCCCCGCCCACTGTCTGTGACGCTTACTCTGACGCGCCCATCTCTAAGCGTACTGTGCAGCCGCACCGAAGCGCCGGAAGGAGAGAACTTGATGGCGTTTGACAAGTAATTGGCGAGCACCTGTTGCAGCCGAAGCGCATCGGCACGCACCTTGACAGGAGGCATGGGATCAAGCGCCAGCTGCACCTGATGTTGCTCAGCATAGGAGGCATTGCTGAGAAGGGCTTCATTGAGTTGCTGACCCAACTCGAGGTTGGTGAACTCGAAACTGAGCTTCCCGGCGGCGAGTTTGTCCATGTCCAGAAGATCATTGATCAGGTGGCCTAGCCGCTGACTATTCTGCTGGGCGATTTCCAGCATGGGTCGCATGCTGTCCGGTACGGCGCCAAGCGCGCCGCCGATGACCAAGCCCAAAGAGCCTGAAATCGAGGTCAGTGGCGTACGTAGCTCATGACTGACCGTGGAGACAAAATCACTCTTGAGCTGCTCGATGCGCTTCTGCTCGGTAAGATCCGTCGCGGTGCCGCTGGCGCCGAGCATACGTCCGTCTGGCGAGCATCGAATCAGCGCCCGCAGAAGCACGGGCAAAGGCTGGCCATCCTGGCGTATCAATCGGCATTCATGATTGAGGTAATGCTCTATTGCCCCTTCAGGAGCCGCAAGCCGGGCACGAAGCGCCGCAACATCGTCAGCGTGAACCAGTTGCACAAGGTCCCTGAGAGGCGGTTGAGGCCCCTGGTCGGGATACCCGAGCATCTGCCAGGTATGAGTCGAGGCAAAGAAACGGCCCGCCTCAGTGTCCTGGTCCCACCAGCCATCGTGGCCACCCTGCAAGACGCGTTTAAGTCTTGCCTTACTATTGCGCAGCTGGGATGTCATTTCGTTAGCCAGGCCGATGGCTCGCTGCTGGCCATTGGCAAGAACCTGCGTTAGAAAAAACAGCAGCAAGCTGATCACGCCACCCAGAATCAGCAACAGGCCCTGCCCTTGCTGGAAGCGCCCGTAGAACCCGGGCTGCATATAGAAGCTCACAGTAAGTGGCTGACCAAACAACTCCAGCTGCTCGGTGCGTAAAGGTTTATCTGCCTGCTCAAGCCGCGGATGACTGATGAAAATCTTCTGTTCAGGAGAGGCTATTGCTCCTGTGTAGAGGGCGAAGTCGATCTGCAAATCCCTACCATCGAGTACCGCTTGCATCAGGTCGGTCACACGGTAAGGGCTATAGACGAAACCACGTAATGCTTCCCAGCGCTTGGCAGAAGAATTCAGCGGCGCCCCGGGCCGATAGACCGGCACGTACATCAGCAAACCTGCTTGTGCAGGCCCATTATTCTCCTGAAGGAGCGTAACTTTGCTGCTCAGCTGGGGGAGGCCGGTTGCAACCGCCCTGCTCATGGCTGCACGCCGCGTAGGCTCGGAAAACATGTCAAAGCCGAAAGCCGCCAGGTTTCGCCCTGTAAATGGCTCTAGGTAGATAATTGACGTATACAGATCGCGCTTTCCTGCAGGTTTAATGGCGAACTCAGCAAAGCCCTGTTTGCGCAGGCTCTCCTCAAAAATCTGCAGTTGATCCGGCTGCACGACCTGGCTGTAGCCAAGCCCAAGAATTCCTGGGTAGTTGGACTCCAGATCCAAACGTTGCACATAGCGCCGCCACTCATCGCGGCTCACGTCGTTGCTAGCGTCGAACAGAGCTGCCCCTCCCAGCAGTACCTGGCGATGATTGTTCATCCGCTTCTCGATCGCCTCCAGCACCTCATTACCCAGTTGCTGAAACTCACGATCGGCTGCTTTCTCCTGGATGGCGCTAAGCGCGTACCAAGCTCCCAGAGTGCTCAATAAGCCGCACAAAAGAACCACGAGAGGCATCCATCGGGGCCCTTTGGCCAAAGCATGTTCAAGCATCGTCATAGCGTTTCATCCTGAAATAGAGCGGGTAGCTCAACCCAAAAAACAGAGCCGCCTCCGGGACGCGGATAGAAGCCGATGCATCCTCCCATGCGCTCGATCAGCTCCTTGCTGATGGCAAGCCCCAGCCCGGTGCCACCTTTCTGCCGACGGTCACTGGCATCGGCCTGGGAGAACTTCTCGAAAAGACGATCAACAAACTCGGCTGGAACGCCAGGCCCCTGATCGACCACCAAAATTCTGATCTGTCCGCCAAGCTCCTGAGCAGATAGAAGCACCTGACTGCCTGCTGGCGAGAACTTCAGGGCATTGGATAGCAGGTTGCTGAGCACCTGCTGTAAGCGCATTGGGTCCGCGGTGATTTGGGCTACCGGCCCTCCCGTGTAGGTAAGCTGCACATCATACTGACGGGCGAACCCCTGATGGCTAGTGGCACACTCGGCCAGGAAGCTGTCGATATCCAGTTGCTGGGGGATAAAGCTCATCTTGCCTGCAAGCAACTTGTCCATGTCCAGCAGATCATCGATTAATTGCCGCAAGCGCTGAGAATTGCTCTGGGCGATCGACAGCATCTCTCGCATTGCATTCGGTACAGGACCCAATGCCTCACCGTTGATCAGCCCCAGCGAGCCCGCGATGGAAGTAAGGGGCGTGCGCAGCTCATGACTGACGGTCGAGACAAACTCGTTCTTCATCTGCTCCAGATGTTTTCGCTGAGTGATGTCGGTGATAAAGCCATGCCAGAGAATGCTGTCGTCGGCACGCGGCTGTGGCATAGCCCGACCTTCCAGCCATATGAGGCCCTTTATGGGATGTAGGAAACGGTACTCTCGGTGCCAAACGCTCAGGTGTTCCGCTGACACCTGAATGCTGGCGGTCACGTCGAGAAGATCATCCGGGTGGATACGCGCGAAAACGCTGCTCGCATCTTCTCTCACATCTTCGGGCTGCAGTCCGTAAACATCCCGTAGCCCCTCGCTAGCATAGGGGAAGCAACTGCGACCGTCGGAATACAGCTGGAACTGGTAGACCACACCGGGCAGTTGCTCGGCGATGTGCTGCAGGCGCTGCAGGGCTTCCTCGCGGTAGCTCAGGTCATTGAGGATGCAGAGATAGCCCATTTGTGCACTGCCATCCATGGCAATCGGCGCCAGGCTGAACAACACGGGAATGCGCTGCCCCTTGCGATGTCGCGCCCTCAACTCATGCAGACTGGCCTGCTCAGAGCCGCAGTTGAAAGACGGCCTGACGGGATCGGGTTGCAGCTGACGCTCCTCATCCGCTAGCACCAGTCCGAGACTCTGGCCGACCAGGGCATCCACTTCGTAGCCCAGTAGAGGCAGAACCCCCGGACTGGCCTGCCGAATTACGCCTGCCATGTCAGTGATCAACACCGCAGTCCCTACACTGCTCAAAATCGCCTTATGCAACGCCGCCTGCTCTTGCTGCTGCCACGTCTGCAAGCGCAGTTCAAACAGATTGATGGCCTGCTGCGCGAGCAGTTTGAGGGCTCCTTTCTGTTGCACGCTGAGTTGACGTGGCTGGCGGTCAATCACGCACAGGGTGCCCAGGTTATGGCCTTCACTGTCAGCGAGCGGCATGCCGGCATAAAAGCGAATATCCGGAGCGCCGGTCACCAGCGGGTTGTCCCTGAAGCGTGGATCCAGTAAGGCATTTTCCACTTCGAACAAGGTTTCGCCGTTGATGGCATGCGCACAGAACGCCAGTTCTCGCGGCGTTTCACGGGCGTCCAGCCCCTGCCGACTCTTGAACCACTGACGCTCGGCATCGACCAACGAGATCAGCGCAATAGGGGTTTCGCAGATCTGCGCCGCCAGTGCCGTGATGTTGTCGAACATGGTCTCGGCAGGCGTATCAAGCAGCTCAAATCTGAGCAGAGCGGCGAGGCGACTACTTTCATTCGACGGTGTAGGTGGATGCCCTGGAGACTTGCGCGTCCTCATTCCTTGACCACCTGACTGGCAATGGGAAGCTCGAACCAGAAGGTGCTGCCCAAGTGCTCCTGTGATTCGTAACCAATGCGTCCCGACATGGCTTCGATGAGCTCCTTGCAGATGGCCAGTCCCAGTCCGGTACCACCCTTCTGCCGGGCATCGCCCGCATCCGCTTGGGAAAACCGGCTGAATATCCGGCTCTTGAATTCGTCCTTAATACCAATACCACGATCTCTGACACTAACCCTCAGCCAGTCGTGATCGACACTTGCCTTGAGAGTTACGACTGATCCGGGCGAGGAAAACTTGACCGCGTTGGAAATCAGGTTGGCCAGGACTTGCGCCAGACGCTGACTATCGAAGGCGACGTTGACCTCTACAGAATGGCCAACCAGCTCAAGCGCAACCTGATATTGATCAGCATAAGGCTGGTTGTGCGTGATGGCATCCTCAAGCAGCGGCCAGATGGGTTGCTCGCGGATGTCGTAACGCATTTTCCCGGCCATCAGTTTTTCCATATCCAACAGATCGTTGATCAGCTCATGCAAGCGCGAACTGTTGGACTGAGCGATTTGCAGCAGTGCCTGCATCGCTGGCGGTACCTCGCCCAGTGCTCCGCCGTTGATCAGGCCGAGCGAGCCCGCGATGGACGTCAGGGGGGTGCGCAGTTCATGGCTGACACTGGCAATGAACTCGCGTTGCATCTGCTGCAGACGTAAACGCTCGGTGATGTCCTGAATATGCAGTATGCACAGTGCTTCGCCGGTCACCGACTGCCCAAGCCAGGAGGCACTGCATTCGACGTCGACAGGGTTCTGCTCTGCATCCAGTATCCGTATCCACCAGCCCAGCCGCGCCTGTCCGGACTCTTGGGCGAGGTGTTGGCGCAACAGTTCACGGTCACTCGGCAGGCAGAAATCAGCCAGCACCGCACCCACTAACTCTTCGCGGCTACGTTCAAGAATTTGGCATAGCGCCTGATTGACTTCCAAAAGCTGCCCCGTGGCTTTCAGCATTGCCATTCCTTGCGGAGCCAGGTCGAAGGCTCGCATGAAGTCCTGCTGACTCCTATTCAGCGCCTGGGCCAGGCTTGCTCTACGACGGTGCAAATGCATCATCCAGGCCGCCAGACAGGTGATGAGCAGGGCCAAGCTCCAGCCCAAAGCCCTGGCCAGGGTCAAAGCAACCAGCGGCTGAGATGTACTCGAAACCTGCAGTTGCCATTTTGCTCCGGCCAGCGATACCGGCAGGCGAACGTTGCCTGCCGAGGCTGCTGCGGGGGCATCGAATGGTAGGAGGTCAATCGCGAGATCACGCTGGCGCGCCAAGGCATCCAGGTAAGCCATGATCCGGTCGTAATCAATCACCGTGCTGATCAGCCCCCAGTAGCGTTGGTCCTGCAAATACACCGGCACCCTGTAGACAAGACCTCTGCCGCCCTGCACCAGATTCAGGGGGCCATCCAGTTGCGGCACCCTGTTTGCGATGATGTGCTGAACCCGCGGCCACTGCTCGGCAAGGTCGGGGTAGTAAAGCCCCAGAGCGGACTCATTTCCTTCAAGCGGGTAGAGGTATGCAATCCGGTTATCCGGCGCCAATCCAATATTGCGGATATAGCGTCCCTGGGCGAACAGTCCACGCAGCCAGGGTTGCAGCTCGGTTGCATCCAGGCGGCCCTGCTTGGCCGGTATATAACTGGCCAAGCCGCTGGCGAGGTGCAGCGTGGCATTGAGCTCGGCCAACAGAACCGCCCTCATTTCGTAGCCCTGGGCACGCAGAAAACGCTGCTCTTCCTGATCCCTGTACTGGTTGTAGCGCCAGAGTCCAAGCTCCACCAGGCCGCCCATGAGCAGCAGCGTCGCCAGAAGCCCTACCCAGCTCGTAACGCTTGGCGTGTGGCTGGGCCGGATCAAGGGTGTTGCTCCACAGGCAGCTCCACCCAGAAGACCGTCCCCTGGCCCTCGACGGACTCAAAGCCGATGGCTCCAGCCATGCGCTCAATCAGTTCCTTGGTGATCGCCAGCCCCAGGCCTGTTCCGCCTTTCTGCCGGGTATCCGTGGCATCAGCCTGTGAGAACTTACCGAAGATACGCGCGCGAAAGGCCTCAGGGATCCCCATGCCAAAGTCACGCACGCTGATGCGCACCCGCGTTACGGCCAGGGCTGCAGAAACCTCAACATCAGCGCCCGGTGCAGAGAACTTGGCCGCATTGGAGAGCAGGTTGGCCATGACCTGATCAAAGCGCTGCCTGTCTACCCGTACCTCGACATCCAGCGGCGGCGGCTTCAAATGCAGATTCACCGAATGCTGAGTGGCATAGGGCTGGTTCTGTTCGACGGCCGTCGCCAGCAGCGGCCAGAGTTTAAGCCTGTGCAAGTTAAGCGTCATTTTGCCGGCCACGAGCTTGTCCATGTCCAGCAGGTCATTGATCAAACCTGACAAGCGCTGGCTGTTACTCTGGGCGATACGCAACATTTCCCCCATCTGTGCAGGGACCTCACCCAGCGCCCCGCCATTGATCAGACCTAGCGCCCCGGCAATTGAGGTGAGTGGTGTGCGCAACTCGTGGCTGACGGTGGAGACGAATTCATTCTTCATTCGTTCGATACGCTTGCGCTCGCTGATGTCCCGGATGACAGCAATGAAACGGCGCTGACTCTGCAGCGTGATCTGTGACACGGCTAACTCCATGGTGAACAGCTCACCATTGCGTCGCTGTGCGGGCAGCTCTAAGTCCTTTCCCAGTATTCGTGGAACGCCACTCTCGCGGTAGGCCAATAGGAACTCATCATGCTGATCGCGGTAGTGCTCGGGTATCAGGAGTTCAACGTTCTGCCCTGCCACGTCAGCTTTCGCGTAACCGAAAATCCGCTCAGCCGCCGGGTTGAAGGTTTCAATCAACCCGCTCTCATCGATGGTCACGATGGCATCGATGACGTTGTCCAGCAGGGTGCTGAGGTATTCTTCACGTTCCCGCAGGCGTTTCTCGGCCTCGAAGCGATCTGTAATGTCCTGAATCTGTGACACGAAGTGCAGGGGTACCCCCAGAGCGTCGCGTACCAATGAAACACTGAGCAGAATCCACAGCACGTTGCCGCGCTTGTCGATGTAACGCTTCTCCAGTTGGTAGTCGGCGATCACGCCCTCCAGAAGCTGTTGCAGAAGTGCCAAATCCTTGGTCAGGTCATCGGGATGGGTAATGTGCTGAAAGTCGAGTTGCAGTAACTCTTCACTGCTGTAACCCAGCATGCGACAGAGGGCGTCATTGACCTCCATCCAGCGCCCGTCAAGGTCGACGATGGCCATGCCCTGCGGAGCGGTATTAAATGCACCACTGAAGCGCCGCTCGCTGACGCGCAGTGCGTCCTCGGCTGCCTTGCGGTCGCTGATATCCCAGATGAAACCGGACACCCAGAGCAGCTCGCCGTTAGCGCCGTATTCACCCCGGCCTTGCTCCCTCACCCAGACGCTGTGACCGTCTACATGCTTAAGCCGGTAGGTGAGCTCAAATTTTTCATGTCGCTCAATGGCCGCGACGGACTGGTAGGTGATGTGCAGGTCATCAGGGTGCACGACACTGGAAAAGGCACGCACGCGGCTATCAATGAAGTCACTGGCCGGAAAACCGGTCAGAGAAGCGACTTCATCACTCATGTAACGCATAGTCCAATTGGCATCGTTCTCACAGCGATAGACGACACCGGGCAGGTTGGCCACCAGTCCCCGGAAACGATTTTCGCTCTCCTGCAACGCTCTAGTGGTGGACTCCATTTCAGATATGTCACTAGCAATGCCCAGAAAACCGGATAGCGTGCCCTGCCTATCGAATATGGCACTTATCGTCAGGTTCACTCTGCGCCGAGTGCCATCCTTGTGCACATAGGTCCATTGCCGCGTTTCGGGCTCTCCCTGTCGCGCCAGATGGACGAAAACCTCGAAACCACTGATCTCGCGACCTACGAGCTGTGACAGCTCGCGACCTCGTTGCGTAACCTCATCACCCAGGTGGATTAACGCCGGGGTCTGGAGACCGACCACTTCCTCTGCCTGATAGCCCAGCAGGCGTTGAGCGCCCCGGTTGAACAGCGTAATCAGCCCATCCGGGTTGATGGCGATGACGCTTACGCCGGTTGCCGAGTCGAGAATGGCCTGTAGTTGGGCGCTGGTTCGATGGGCCTCATCCTGCTGCTCGCGCATCTCGGTGATATCGGCATGAGTGCCATACATCATCAACGGCTTACCTTCATCAGTCCAACTCACAACACGCCCACGGTCATGCACCCAAACCCAGCGCCCCGACTTGTGGCGCATGCGGCATTGATAGTCATAGAAGGGCGTTTCGCCACTGAAGTGGCGCTCCAGGCGGACGCCTGACTCACGGAGGTCATCGGGATGGGCGTGGTTTAACCAGGTATTGATGTCGACGGGGGCCAGTTCCTCGAGGCGGTAGCCAATAATCTCCGCCCAACGCTCATTGAAGGTGGTTTCACCCGTCTGAACGTTCCACTCCCATGTACCAATGTTGGTGCCATCGATGATGCACTTGAGGCGTTCGGCCTGCTCCCATGGGGCTGAGTCCGTTTTCTGCTGGCTGGAAGTGTCTCGCATTCAAAGCCCTACTGCTGGCAGATACAGTCAGTTAGGTTAGATGAACCTTGCGAGAAAATCGTCAGGTGAGTCTGCCTTAATTGCGGGCGCAAGGTGACGGCGAATCTTCGCAACAAGTGACTGCTTTTAGCCGATTGCGGCCAGCCGCGACGGGCGGCTACCGGCCAGAAGCGGTCGGTCAGCCCTAGGCGGCTCTCGTTTAAAACTAACCAGTCGGACGCGCCTAGGAAATCAGGGGTGGCTCATAGCGGCCTTTAGCCAGTAGACAATAGGGTTTGCGTCTCGTACCGTGTAGTCCGCAAACTTGGTGTCAGCCTTTCCTTACCCCTTGGTTGCCAGCGCTAAGTAAACACCTAAAAAGCGGGACTCATAAGCGGGCCACTAGGAAGCAGGTGATGCAAGCAATGCATTCAAAACGCCCGTACAAAATCGACACTCGCCCCGAGTTTTGGCGACTTTCAATGCGTTGCTGCCTATTGGCTGGGAGCATTGATGTCGCCTTTTTCTTTATTTTTCTTACGCTTGACTCCCCCATTCTGGCCTGGATAAACGTGATCAGCGTGGCCATGTATGTGAGCGCCTATCGTGCGTTCATCCATCGGCGTAATCGGCTTGGGTTCGTGTTGATTCAAACAGAAGTGCTAGTGCATGCAGGGCTTGGAACGGTGCTGGTAGGCTGGGAAAGTGGCTTTCACTATTATTTGCTGATGTTCATTCCCGCCCTGTTCGTAAGCACGCGTGCCCGCATCGCATGGATCCTCGCTGGACATCTGTGGATCTACTATGCAGGACTGTATGTACTCATGTGGTATGTGCAGCCTCTGCAACCCATCCCCTCTAGTGCCTTGCTGGGTGTGAATATTTTCAACCTGACTGTGGTGTTCTGCATGTTCAGCTACCTCGCGCTGTTCTATGCAATCATGGTAAGCCGCGCGCACACGAGCCTGTCGCGGATGGCAACGACAGACTCGCTGACCGGCCTGTTCAATCGCCGACAGATAATTGCCCTGACCGAGAAGGTGCTGGCACGCCACCATAGACGCCCCACCAACCTCACCTTGATGTTGATGGATATAGATCACTTCAAGCAGATCAATGATGAGTACGGACACGACATTGGTGATCGGGTACTCATTGCCGTGAGCCAACACCTGCAAAGCTCAATGCGCGAACAGGATTTTATTGGTCGCTGGGGTGGTGAAGAGTTTCTTGGGGTGTTGCCGGACACCGATCTTGAGGAGGCGGCGGAAAGCGCTGAGCGCCTACGCAAGGCAATCCAGGTGTTGGAGATTGACAGCGACGGCAAGAAAGTCTGCGTGACGCTGTCCATTGGCATCACCCAATACCGTGCTGACGAGGTGCTCAGCAATACCATTGCTCGGGCCGATTGCGCGCTATACAAGGGCAAGTCATCTGGGCGAAACAGGGTAGAAGCAATTCAAGGCTGAACGCTCGCTTTTGGCCGACTCCTGCCTGATGCGACAGGCTCAAAGCGGCCAAAAGCGGACCGTCTGCCCTAGAAATAAATCCGTCCCCTTTTCACTTCCTTTGTGCAACGCCAACGTTTCACGTTGTATAACCCACTCCACATTGCCCCATGGCAATCGTGGGTCAGCGTGCCGTTGAACCGCTAAAATAAAACCGTGCAGCCCTCTCAAGGTGGTGTAACGGCCGCCTATCAGGCCGCTAAGCGAAAGCTCTGATTTTTGGCATTTTCAATAACCACGGCTGCAAAACTCTCTATGAGTCTCATCACAAGCTCTTTATCATTTTCGACACTGCCCTCATCAAGTTGAATTGGGCGGCCTGTGTGGGCGATATTGTTACGCTTGTGAACAAGTGCGTTGATGTGGCGCCGGCTCGTAGCGATGCTGCTGATGTTAAGGAACAAAGTGTCGCACAGCAATTTCAAATTTTCGTAGGAAAGGTTTGAGTGAGTGTCTACCTTTTTGTTTTCAAATAATACAGGTTTTGACAGCTGCTCTATCATCCATGTAGCAAACTCTGCTTGTCGTTCTACAGACCCGCTATCTGATAAAGTTTTTATTTTGCTTCTCATCGAGAAGGAAAATAAGTGCGGTTGAAGATTTGGCGGCTCTATCGTTTGTTTTTCGATATGCTCCAAATAAAGGGTTAGTAGCTCTTTTACAAAACCCTCCCAGTGCGCATAAATTACAGGAATCGCCATTACGGCAGCTGTAGACTCCAATGGAGTATCTTTGTGAGCTCCCACAACTCTCAAAACTTGCGTGAGTTCCGCGCGCCTTGCATCAACAAGCTCAGCGGTCAAGGACTCCAGATCTGCAAGAGTCATCTCAGGCTCCCGTACCGATTATCCTGATAGCTGTATTTATACGGGCGCCCATTTTTTCGCGCGTATTGCCGCCTGAACCTGTGTTGTCCAAAAATTCAGCGGCGCCTTTAAGCAAGCTGCAGCGGGCTATTAAATCAGTTTTGCTGATGTTTTCGACTGCGTCGATATTGGTCGCTATGCCTATAGAGACGGCGTCGAATACATAAACAGAGAACGGCCCCTTCGGTACTCCTGTTTTTTCATGTTTAAAGGCGTTTTCACCGAAGCAATCATTTATCAGTTTGAATGTCCTAGCGAAAATCTGTTCTTCTTTGGGTGCGTCAAATATAATTTCCTTGGAAATTATTGATTTTATATAGCTGGTAATGAAGGGTTCAACGTCATGTTCAAAATTTTGGTAGTTATTCTTCAATGTCAGAAATCTAAGCACCAAGCCTTTATCGTACATGGACTGTTTCTGGTATTCAGAAAGTACCAGGGAGGACTGAAAGTCGGGAAGCTCGGTTAAACTGTCGCAGAAGGAAACGAAGTCAGGATCTACCGCCCTAAAAATAGCATTCCGAATTTCTTGTGGCTCAAGTTTTGAACCGCCTGTATTCAACCGTTCAAACACCTCATATTTCATGTTCGAGGCGCTACCGACACGTATGACTTCGACTCGGCAATATGTGCGTTTCAGCGTTAGCTTCGAACGCATGCTCAACTCTTCAAAGGTAAAGCCTTCGAGAAGCGGAATTTTGCTTCCTTTTTTTGAAGAAAACCCCAATCTCTCTAATGCATTAGGGGCCGCTAACACATTGTCGCGGAGTCTTTTAACCTTCATGAAGCCAAATACTGAGGAAACTCGCTGTAGCCCATCAACCAGTTCCCATACTCCGTCTTCGGTTTCTGCGACAAAAATTGCAGGAACCGGAAATCCCAGGAGGAGTGATTCTATGAAACTCGTGATTTGGTGCTCTGACCAACGAAATAAGCGCTGGTATTCAGGGTTTATAATCAACTCTTCTTTTTCAAACATTGACGCAAGCTCGCCGTACGAGAGGTCAATTTTATCTGTCCTTAGACTATTTCTTTCCGTGTCAATTTGTTCGTCTAGCTGCTTTGCGTCATCAACACTTTTGATGTATGCATCTGGTTTTTGGGCCATATTGGAAGCCTTTTCTAAGGTTTCGAAAAGCAAAGAACCGACTCGGTTGCTCGATTTATAGCGCTAAAATTAGCCTTTGGATTAATCGAGACAATATTTCTTTTTACCGCAAAGTCATCTCGTCTAAAAAGCTTAAGACCATTTATTTCAGCCATTTGAGCAATTATTGATGGGACGTCATTGTGGATGTTCTTATAGTGCGAGTCTTGAACAACGAAAACTGCTCTTCCGTTGGCCTTTAAAGTTTTGCTTATATTCTCTAAAGACAGATTGAGCTTTTGATAGTAGTCCAAATGCGTTTTGTAGTAATAAGTGCTAGACGCTTTGGATTCATGAGAGCTGACATCTTTCAGAAATTTTTCACAGAGCGAACCTAGATATTTTTCGTTTTTAGGTTCGTTGGTGATTTTTGGAGTGCCAAGCATTTTTTTGCTGAGCTGTGTTACGTCAGTTGTCGTAAGCCGAGAAATGACAGCCAACTCAATGCTAGTTGCTACTGCATAGTCAATTCTGGTGCAGTAGGGCGGAGACGTTAAGATGAAGTCGGCAAAGTTTTCGGACTGGCTTGACGTCGAGTCTGCAACCTCTAAGCGGGTTGAAGGAATTATGCTGCTTGGGGCGCTCTCAGAGTTATATGCGAGCGCCAATGCTTCAACTTGTCTAATGAATTCTGCGTGAACAGCGCTGTCGAGGATAGACAGTTTCTCGTCTTCGCATTTCGCTTTTCGTATCCACGTCGGGTTTGACGATCTGAACGGCTTAATAAGCTCTCGAGCTGTCGCGAATAGAGCCAAGTATAGACTAGCAACCAGACGGGATGTACCTAGACCACTTGCTACTTTGTCTGACGGTGCTGGCATTAAGGTCTTTGCGATAGCGCGTTCGATCTGTCTGAGGCGCGACGCCGAGCCAGGCGTTAGCCACTGACGCAACGGATCTAGCGCATCGTCCAAAGGCAAATTTTTGGATATTTCAATCAACTCTCGAGCAAGGGGGGTCAAGCAGGAGGCTTCTGATCTGGGGAGGAGCCGCGCGGTAGCGATCATGACCATTGCAGGGTTAATGTCATATCCGACACTATTCAGCCCAAGCTGCATGGCAGCTTTTGTGGTGGTGCCACTTCCGTTCCAAGGGTCTAAAACTACGGAGTCTGCCCCAAGCCCGGCGCTTTCGAGTAGCGCATCTGCGAAGCTTTGGGGATAGCCCGCATAGTAGGGGTAGAACGCTTCAAATCCTGTCCGCGCAGCTTTCTTTTGCTTGGGGTGGGTGATGTTCAGATTTTCTAGCATGCTTGGAATCCATTTTGTCTTCCGCAGTTTGGCGTTTTACTCATCGAGACGCTACCTGCAAAAGGGGGCAGATTTGTTTTCCCTCCTCTAAGCGTCCGCTTCTGGCCGATAGCAGTCCCCGAGGGGCATCCTGGTTTCGTCTTCAATCAACGAACCTATGTCCGCCTTGGCGTGGCAGGTCGGTTTGACGCTTGTTTTTTCTGTCGTATACAAAAAATAATTGATCGGCGTATTGCAATAGCTTTTGCTCATTGAGCATGCTGGTTATGTGCGAGCTCGTTCGTACGTATAAAAAGAA
This sequence comes from Pseudomonas sp. o96-267, assembly GCF_003935465.1. Lineage (NCBI taxonomy): Bacteria > Pseudomonadati > Pseudomonadota > Gammaproteobacteria > Pseudomonadales > Pseudomonadaceae > Pseudomonas > Pseudomonas sp. o96-267. The sequence goes on along the minus strand of NZ_RHQP01000003.1, from coordinate 194,659 downwards.
GAATCAGCATGAACACAGAGACCCAAAATGCTTACCGCTCACTAGCCAGCCACTTCTACGAAACGCGCCTGCCTGGCATCCCGGTCAGTGAGCTAAATGAGCTGAATATCATTGGTGCTTTATTGAGGGCTGCGCCTGAATATCGGCCCGACTATTTCAGGCGGTTGCGCAATGCACTCGCGCTGGATCAAAAGCTCCGGAATCACTTCTGGATTGCCCAGGAAATCAATCGGACACTCAACCCTGTTACCGTTTTGGGCCTGCCTCGCAAACGCCAGCAGGCTCGGCGGCAGAGAATTTCTGATGAAGAGCTTGGGCGCTGGGTCAAGGAGCTGTTAGCAAAGGAGCAGGTGGTTGAGGCGGGGGCCCTTTTGTTGATCAGTATGACAGGCGCGCGCCCTTGTGAACTCAGTGGCATCAGCGTCAATGGCAATCGCATCGTGATTCCTGGCGCGAAACACAGCCATGGCGGTCTGCGTGGTGCTGACCGAGTGCTTGAAGCCAGTGAGGATTTCTGCAGGCTGGTAAGCAATGCTCTTGAGGCTTTCCATTCTCAAGGCAGGAGCTTGGACTCAATCCGAATAGCGATCCATCGCGCGGCTCTTGAGACCTTTCCTCGTAAAAAGGTGCTGAGTATGTACACGTTGCGCCACCAGTTCGGATCAAACCTCAAGGCATCGGGACTGTCGCGGGTCGAAATTGCTTATGTGATGGGTCATCAAGCGACGGACTCTATTGCTCGATATGGTGATAAACGATTTGGCCGCGCCGAGGCTGTTCAGGTCAGGCCTGCGTGCGAAGCAGACTTATCGAAAGTTCGAACAACACATGCTGCATACGCTCGATCTCGTGCGAAGGCCATGCGCATTGATTGCTGATTGTCGAGCTCACCGGGCGTCGACCTTCAGTAGATCTCTCCCGTCGCATGCTCCGTTCGGCTGTTTTGGCCGGGCGCCTCGGCCGCTGCGTCCCTCGTCCCCAGCGTCCGTTAATGGTATCCAGCGTACTCATCAGTCGCTCGGTCTTGGCTGGCTGCTCCGGGGAAAACAGGACAGGCGTAGAACAAACCAGTCAATTCGGCGAAGATCAGGCTGTCCCTAACGCTCAGATAGGCATACCTGTGCCCCGCGTAAAAGCTGTGATTTTCGATGCTTTTGGAACTGTCCTGAAAATCCACAAAGGCTGCCATCCCTACAGGCAGGTACTTAAGATTGGTAGGCTGCGAGGTCGAGGCGTTCGTGCTGACGATGCCAAGATCATTATGACGAATCCGCTGAGCCTTGAAGCGGCGGCGGCTCATTTCGGAATCGCACTTCTGCCCTCTGAGCTGGAGCGGATTCAAGCAGAGCTAGATGCAGAGCTCCAGCGTATCGGACCCTACGAGGACGCACTGCTAGCTATCGAAGCACTGAAGTCAGCGGGCATAAAAGTCGCGATCTGCTCGAACCTCGCCCTTCCGTACCGGGAGCCGATAGAGCGTCTCTTTCCCGGCCTGGACGGATATGGCTACAGTTTCGAGATTGGAACACTGAAACCAGATGCCAGGATCTACCAGAACGTGATCGAACAACTCGGCGTCGCTGCTCATGAGGCATGGATGATCGGAGACTCACAGCAGTGTGATCGGGATGGGCCAACTAACTTTGGCATTAAAGGCCATTATCTCGACCGATACCTTACACGCACCGAGGGTTTTGCAGATCTCCGCTCATTTGTACGAGTTGTTCTTAATTCAAATAAACCATAAGTAATCTACCTGAATTATGCTCGCGTAGATGGCAAGGAGTGTCGTGCAAGCGGGAGGGCGCAGTGCTTGGCTACTCCTCTTCCTCGATATACCTGGCGAATAAATTAGCCCGTGCTTCATCACGAGTTCGATACGACTGATGGGCAATACGCTCTCGTTTGAGCTGACCGAAGAAGCCTTCAAAGGCAGCATTGTCGCCGCAATGCCAGACTGCGTTCATGCTGCAGGCCGGCGTGTTGCGATTCAGAAAGGGCTGCTAGTCAGCACCGGTGAATTGGCTACCGCGAGCCGAATGCAGGATCACTGACCAGTCACCCTGGCGCTGCCAGATCGCCATCTCCACCGCTCGGATCACCATCTGCCGATCCTGGCGATGATGCATCGAACAACCAACCACCAGCTTGCTGTAGAACCCTTCAATCAACTGTTAGGCACTTGCTCATGCAGCTCTAGAGCCGCCCGTAGTCGTTGCTGGATCTCGTCTCTGAGACCCTGTGGTTGTTGTATCTGAATGGATCCTGCGTGGGACAAAATCCACCACTTCAGCTCCCAGCTGTCATTCACTGTGGCGGTTAGTCGTGAGCCTTCATCTTCTGTGACCAGCAGCATGTCGTGGGATATGGGCGCCTCTTGCAGCAGGCGCGCGAGTCCTGCGCTGATCCAGGCTTCGAGCTTGATCTTCTCGTGGGTACCAAACTGCATGGCGCCACTATTGACATAGTCTCGCAGATCAAACCCTTCCGGTTTGAAGCATTGAGTGGGTAATCCACGTGCATCTTCGAAACGATGAACAACGAATTGACGGATGTCGTCGAAGGGTTCGACGCTGGCTATGAGGTAAGTGGTATGGGCTCGCTGTACCAGGCCCAGTGGGTTAAGGGTGAAGTTGTGAAATTGATTCTTGTGGGCTGAGTAGTAGCGGCAGCTGAGCTGGGTATCGTTCATCAGCGCTTGCTGAATCACGTCGAGAAGATCGGCGTTGATTTCTGGGGGGATTTGCGTGAGTTCCGGTTGCACGCTGGCCACCTTGTCCAGCCAGCGGGCCGAAGGATTTTCTTCGCTCATGGCTTCCAGCTTTTGCCTGGCCAGGTTGAAACGCGGCTCAAGCGTTTTCAGCATAAAAGCCGGTATCAAGGGGCGAATGCTGCCTTCCACCAGCCGCAAGGTAAGGGCCTCGCCAAGTGTGATGCCAGGAAGCTCGGCGCTTTTTCCGGGCATCCAGTGCCAACCGTAGGGCATGCCTTTGTTATTGCATTGCAGGGGAAAAAGCCTGGATAGCTCAACAAGGTCACGCTCAATGGTGCGCTTTGTGGTTTCGTGCCCTGCGTCACCGAGTAGGCGTTGTAACTCAAGCGTTGTGATCCCCGGGCCCTTGGGTGGCAGCAGCTTGAGCAGTTCCCATTGTCGGGTCAGTGTGCTGCGGCTGGTGGCTGATGGCACAGCGGGCATCCTTGTCTGGAAGTGTCTAATTGGCATCATGCCCAGCCCCGGTACTCCAAGCAACTGCATCATAGGGATGCCCTGACACCAACAAATCAGCAGGTTCAGCAACCTCAAGGCTGCCGAACCTTCCAGGATCTACCACTCGGCAAAGCCAATGGCTCTCATAGTGCTGGCGCTTTTCAGGCTGCTCTCAGCCAGCAGCGCATCAATCACGTGATTGGCGTCCGTAAAGGGGTTGAAGCGAGCACGCCTGGCCACTAGCGCAAAATCACCCGGTGTAAGGCAACTTTGTCTGAGTAGCCGGGCGAGCTTAAGGCTGTCCGGTTTCTTCAAGCCCATCTGGCGTAGATGCTGGCGGAGTAGTTGAGTGATTTGCTCCGCGGTGAGGTAGCCAAAACTAATCTTCAAGTCGAAGCGCCGCAGTGCCGCTTCGTCGAGGTTTTCCATCAGGTTGGTGGAGGCGATAAAGAGGCCGCGGTAGCTTTCCATCTGTGTCAGCATTTCGTTTACCGCACTGATCTCCCAGCTATGCCGAGCGTTGCGCCGGTCCTGCAGAAAGCTATCCACCTCATCGAGCAGCAGAATCGCATCATCGTCGTTGGCCTGCTCAAATGCCCGGGCGAAGTTTTGCTCGGTCATTCCCACATAAGGTGAAATCAAGTCGGATGCGCGGCGGGTCAACAGTGGCTTGCCGAGTTGCTGCGCCAGCCAATGACCAAACGCGGTCTTGCCTGTACCGGGAGGGCCGTAAAAGCACAGGCGCGCTTCGCCATAATTACGCAGCCCGCTCAAGAGCTGATCGAGTGGCATATCGGTATTGGCCAGTTCAGGGCTGTAAAACGTAGGCAAGGCATGCATGCGGCCCTGGCCGAGACGCGGAAAGCCCTGGGCTTGCAGCGTGGCATTGACCAGGAACTCAACAGTGGTGTCCAGGTTGGCCGCGTTTGTCTGATCCTGAATACTCGCCACGCTCATCGCCCGTGTGATGATGGCTGGCATCAACTGCTCGTGGTCCGCCAGCTTGTCGATCAAGGGCTGGCTGAGCTGATTGTGGCTGGCGCTGCGAATGATGTTCTCACGCTGCCGCCGCGGTGGGTTTTCCAGCCTGAGAACAAGGTCGAAGCGCCGAATATAGGCATTGTCCAGCGCATGAATGTTATTGGTGAGCCAAAAGCAGGGGATGGGGTTCTCCTCCAGCATGCGATTGATCCAGCCCTTCTGCCGCTCCTGGCCGGCCAGCATGGCCAGCTCGCTGCTGCCACTGAACAGATCTTCAATCTCATCCAGCACCAGCAGCGTCTTTTGCTGGCCGAGTACGCACATCGCTGAGCGAAGGGCGCACAGCCGTCCGCGGCGATCAATCGGATCGCCATTGTTATCCGTGCAGGCAATCTCATAGAGCTCGGCGCATAGTTCGTTTGCCAGCATGCGGGTGAGCTGACTTTTGCCTGTGCCGGGCGGGCCATAGATCAGAATGTTCACCCCCAGCTTCTTTTCCTCCAGTACCTGTTGCAGATAGGGGCGGGCGATATTCAGGGGCACACTGAGGTGGGTAAAGTCATCGGCACACAACAAGCTATCAGGGGCCGGACGAAAGGCGCTCTGAAAGAGTCCGATGGCACTGCCCTGATGGTGACGCACTGAAAACAGTAGGTCTTTGTTGTTGAAGCCCAGCAAATCAGACACGTGATTTCTCGCACTGCTGCGCAGGTTGGTTTCAATCAAGCCCGACTGCACCAGACGACCCTCTGCCGAAAGCCGCACGCGAATGTCATTCTGCGGGACGTCCAGCAGGATGCTCAGCACCCTAGTGAGGCGGTTGAAGCCGATGTAGCCGAGCTGGTTGCAACAGTCGTCCAGCAGAGTGTCAGTATTCATCAATGAGCAGAAACCGATCAGCTTCTGCTCAATTTCATCCAGGCCAATTAGCTGCGCGAGGTTCTCCAGATTTGCCTGGAGGTTGTCTGGCAGTACGGGGTTAGGGAAGGCTTTGTCGAAAAGCTTGCGCTCCGCACGCAGCGCGGCCAGCGTGCGTTCGTGGAAGCTAGGTTTGCGCGCTTTTTTCGAGGGTCCGGATCTACGGGTGTGAAAGACCGGTACCGGCACGGCGTCTTCGTCATCACTGTCGTCAGCTTCAATCAGCCAGTAGACCCCCAGCTCACGAGCGACATCATCATCACTGAAGCAGCAGTGGTTGATAAAACCACGATGACCAGAGCAGTCGAGCATCAACTTGAACATCCACGCTATAGCCAGCGGGCATGTGTCTTGACTGTGGGGGCCGGATTTGCGGGTGGGCTTTGGCATGGCGAGTCCTCCTTTGACCATGGAGGCATTCTTGCAACACCTTGCGACGTAATGTGTCGCATGCTGACTTGGTAGCTTTTTACCCAGCGCGATAAGGCCTCAAATTTCAAGCTCTCCTAAGAGCATCAGCACAGGTAGGGCGTTTTTATGGCTGGCGGTTGCAGCCAGCTTCAAATCATCAACGTTCGGATTGAGTTCTTCCAGGGCGCAGCCAAGGGCAGAGTAACTCCGCAACGATAAATCCGGACCTGCAAACAGAGAGGCAAAAAGGGTCTTGAAACGGCACTGCTGGAGCGCTTTCCATGGCACTTCTAGGGGATCTTCATAGGTGATGATGTGTATCACCAACTTCCGACTGGCACTGTTTCGTAGGCTATTGACTAGGTCCATCAAATCTATGCCCACAACCCCGTTGTGCATCAGCGCCACGCGAATCATATCGATGGCTTGCTCGGACCAGCTGATGAATTCACACGCATTCAGGGTGTGTGGGCATCTGACCTGATACGTATTCTCCGGCAAGACGCGAGCGCGGTCGGTCTGGTCGAAGTAAAGCGTAGCGAGCGCGCCATTTGCGGGCGGGCGGTAATCGAGCGGCGCATTGATGACAAAATTCAGATCGCTCAACCCTAGGGCGGACACCGGGTACTCCGCAGAGAAGCTGGTCTGCATGGACTCTTTAAGGGTCACAAAGTCCATAACACTTAAACGTGGCCAGTACATCGAATGCTTGATTTCAGGTGTCGACATATCATTCCCCTCGCTCAGCAACTTTCAGGCGAATGATCTTTCGGCTAACCGCCAAGTTGACCAGCCAGCTGATCAGTTGGGCGTAGTTAATGTCCTCCAATGCCGCAATCTGTTTGCGGGCCTCCTCTAGGCTGGCGAGCATCGCGCGCATGGCGTGGGCATCTAGGGTATCAGTGAGTCCCGCCCTAGACATTAAGGTAACGGGCTCAAGCAAGGCGTCGAATGCATCCTGCTGAATCAACAAGCGCGACAGATTGTTTAGCTGCTCCTGCAAATGCTCAGGTGGTTCGGAATGGTTGAGAAAGCCTGCCAGGCTGATGATTCGCCGACCTAAGCGCTTGGTATTCGAGGTTTCCTGCAGCAGTGATTCGAGGTTTTCCTTGATCAGGCTATCCATGGTGCTTCTCCCTTGAGAGTGAGCAGCCATGCTGCGCCTTGCGTGCGACGAAATGTGCCGCACGCATATTTTCCTGCTAGCCATAAACAATGAGTTGAGAGGCTGCTTTCTTGCGCCAAAGCTTTTATGACGGCAGTTTCCCCTAGCGACCTATTTTGTCGTGGAAGGGCTGCATGCTGAGTCAGCATTCTGTTTAGGTCGTGGAGACCAATTAACATGAACGGATTTCAGGGCGACTCAGTGTTTATGACAGTCAGCAGTATTGACTTCAATACCTGCCGTATTTCCCTGCATACGACACTAAAACGCGAGCTAGAACCTGAGGTATCTAGCTTGGGGGTTGGCAATGCCTACCTCGTTATTGATGCCCCGTTAGATACTGCTTGCAAGGGGGATGATGCCGGCGATGGGTTGCACCTGGAGTCATATGCGAGGATCAAGCAGCTGGAGGACTCAATCTTTCAGCTTATCTATGTCGAGCTACCCGCAGAGCTGTCATCTGACTCGTGGTTTGAGGCTGTGATGCCCTTTCTCAGGGCGTCCCTCTTAGAGGAGGGTTTGCTGGCTAATGGCTTGGAAAATTTCCTGGCTGTCCTGAGTGCGGCCAGTTCACGTCAATTGCAGTGCGCACTCATTAGCTGTACAGAGCCTTGGGAGGTGCCGGAGGAGGCGTTAAAGGTACTGAAGTTTCGCACCCTGTACGCCAACCTCTTTGGTGGCGAGCATCTCACATTAGGTATGTATGCCGGGCTGCTTGATGCGGTTGAGAGGTGCAATCCAGGTCTGACGACTAGCTGGCTTGATATGAAAATTCACGACAGTGCCCAGCCAATTTTGCTGCTACTCGGTGAGCCAGAAGGTGAGGCCGGGGTATAAGGTCTTGAATCGCCACTATCTGAGTCGTTACACGAAACCTGAAACCAAGCCTCAGTGATACAACCACTCCTGCAACTCATCCAGGTTCACCACCACAATTTGCTGCGCCGTTGCTTTGGCATGCACCTTGGTTGGATCGATCTGATAGCGCTGCAATACGTACTGCACCAATGCGCCGCGTGTTTCGATCACCAGTCGGCCATCCTGCATACCGTAGTCGGTTTCGATAATGGCTTGCTGCTCAGGCTTCAGGCGTGAGTCGGGTTCAATGATGACCTGCACCTGGTTAGTCCAGCCCGGGTCTTGCTCGCGTGTGTTTTCGGTTTTGTCGTCCATCAACTCCGGCACGCCACGAAAGCGGCTTAGCACAAAGTCGCGGTAATCCCGGTTCTTCTCGCAATAGGCGCGCACATGCCAGCGCATGCCGGTGTAAATCAGCGTGTGCGGGGCGATCAGGCGTGTTTCTGCGTCAGGCGTGGTGAACGAAACATACTCACATTCCAGGCGAAGGCCTTCGCGACAGGCGCGTAGAAGAGGGCGCAGTAGTTCCGGGCGAACCGTGCGATCCGGCACCTGCAGCACTTCGGTATGCGCATAGGCCAATGCCAGTCCTTCGATGTGTGGTGCACGGTCATGGTTCTGGTTGAGCAGGTGCAAATAGGCGCTGGCACTGTCATCAATAAACAGTGGCTTGAAGTGGCTGCTCGGTACATACCCCTTCAGATGCTTGTCGTATTCCAGGTTCTTCGGCGCGTAGTCGGAAATGTACGAGTTGATGTCCTTCGACGCCTGCTGACGACTGATGCCAAAGCTCTGCATCAGATGGCCTGTGGTCAGACGCCCCTCCCACCAGGCCACCGTCTCGATCAAACGGTAGCGCAGTGCCAGATCCCAGCGAACCGACGTGATTTCCTGCTTGCGCTTCATAGCCTCTCCATCTGCTCGAAAACTTTACCTGTACAGGCAAACACTCTAGATATGTCGCTTAAGGCTACATATCGTGATGCTGTCGTTCAAGTCCGCTGCAACAGGGCGGACTGGCAAAGGGAGAGCAAAGCGTGTTTGGACTTGGGATGTCGTGGCTCGTTATGGGTATTTGCATGCTGATTGTGCAAGGAGCTGGAATTGCCCTGTATTGGCAGGTCCTTAAGCGGCGTGAAGCGCTCGCCAGCTTGCAAAGCTTACAGGCCCAGTTGAAGCAGTCGCTGATGCGGGTTTATCAGCAAGAGGATGAAATACGCGAACTGACTGCCGGCCTGAGGGCGGAAAAGGCACACGTCGAGCAACTACAGCGCCAGCTTGAGTTTGCCCAAGAGCAGGCGAGGCAGATACATCACAACGGCTAATTACCCGCAGACAAATCAATAAGGTTTGGGTACAACCTCTGGCAATGGATGCCTATTTACAAGGAACACATCAGGATGAAGAAACCAGCATCGGTGCAGGCCCTGGAAGATTTGGGTCGGGTCAGGCTCTCCAAGCACTTTTTTATGCGTGATTTCCTCTACTCGGAAATCAGCCAAATCGAAGGCATCCCCAATATTCCGGACTACCCGGATCGGGCCATCGAAGCCGGGCGTGGGCTTTGTGAAAACTTGCTGGAGCCACTGCAAGATCGCTTCGGCCGTATCGCCACTCGTTCGGCGTATCGCGCCCCGGCGGTGAATGCCAAGGGGGCGGAAGACGGCAACAACTGTGCGAAGAACGAAAGCAACTACGCCGCGCATATCTGGGACTACCCGGATGCCGACGGCCACTTGGGCGCCACCGCCTGCATCGTGGTGCCGGCGCTGCTGCCCTGGTATGACCAGACCGGCGACTGGACGCCGCTGGCCTGGTGGATCCACGACAACCTGCCCTACGCCAACCAGTACTGGTTTCCCAAACTGGCCGCCTTCAACCTGCGTTGGAGTGCCAACCCGCAGGTGCTGCCGAGCATTAATACCTATGTCACCAACCCGCATACCGGGGATAAGAAGGCGTTGGTGTGCAAGGGCGTGGCGGCCCTTGGCTTGCAGGAGCGAAAGCAGCTCACAGAGTCATGGCTAGCTAGCCTGGGCTAAGCGCAGGGCTGGGATGGCTGGCCGCTGCAAACAGCGGTGTGTCGCTTTACCCCTGCTTTGCCAATGGATAAGGTGACGGGCATCGCAAAATGGCAGGTCGCGGTATCCCAGGGATGGCCCTCCAGATGCGCGGCGGCAACCGCCGCCTGGCGCTTCGCTCCCCGCGGTTCCCGTCTGTAATGCTGCCCCTATTTGAATTGAGTCGCCCCCGCTCTGGCGGGCGGCTATGGAGTGTTGTGTATGAGTGAGTTGGAGCAGGCCCTGCTGGTCTTGGTGCCGGTTGATGGTTCGAGCATTGGCAATCAGTCGCTACTGGAGCGCCTCAAGGGGCAGTTTCCCGATCTGAGCGAAGAGGCCTTCTGGGCCGCGCGTGACGGGCTGATCGAGCAGGGCGTGCTGCAAAAAGGCCGTGGCCGTGGCGGCTCGGTGTTGCGCGCGCAAGCATCGGGCAGCAGCCTGGCGGATCAGGTGTTGAACAAGGCCCGTGAGCGTATGGCCCCGGTGAACACTGAAGAAGTCTCAGCCGGTTATGTGGTGCAAGCCGCCGCAGCGGTGAAAAAGGCCAAAGCGCCCAAACAGCAGGCCACCAGCATTGAGGCCATGGAGAAAACCCTCTGGGCTACTGCCGACAAGCTGCGCGCCAATATGGACGCCGCCGAGTACAAGCACATCGTGCTCGGGCTGATCTTCCTCAAGTACATCTCCGACAGCTTCGCCGGCCGGCGCGCCGAACTGGAGCGCAAGCTCACCGACGAGAGCGACGACTACTACCTGGGCGCTCACGCCCTTGACGGCAGTGACCCCGAAGCGCTGAATGCCGAGCTGGAAGACCGCGACTACTACCGCGAGGTCAACGTGTTCTGGGTGCCGGAAGTGGCGCGCTGGGAGTCGATCCGCGCCGCCGCCAAGCAGGTGGATATCGGCAAGCGTATCGACGAGGCCTTGGCCGCCATCGAGGCGGAAAACCCCAAGCTGAAGAACATCCTCGACAAGCGCTATGCCCGCGCCCAATTGCCGGTTGGCAAGCTCGGCGAGCTTGTGGATCTGATCTCTACCGTCGGTTTCGGTGACGACACCAGCAAGGCCCGCGATCTGCTCGGCCAGGTCTACGAATACTTCCTCGGCCAGTTCGCCAGCGCCGAAGGCAAGAAGGGCGGGCAGTTCTATACGCCGGCGAGCATCGTCAAGACCCTGGTGGCGGTGCTCAACCCGCACCATGGCAAGGTCTACGACCCCTGCTGCGGCAGTGGCGGCATGTTCGTGCAGTCGGAGAAGTTCATCGAGGCCCACGGCGGCAAGCTGGGCGATGTGTCCATCTACGGCCAGGAGTCCAACCCCACCACCTGGCGGCTGGCGGCGATGAACCTGGCCATTCGCGGCATCGACTTCAACCTGGGCAAGGAACCGGCGGATACCTTTATCCGTAACCAGCACAGTGATCTGCGTGCCGACTTCGTGCTGGCCAACCCGCCGTTCAATATCAGCGACTGGTGGCACGGCAGCCTGGAAGGCGACCCGCGCTGGGTGTATGGCACCCCGCCGCAGGGCAACGCCAACTACGCCTGGCTGCAGCATATGCTCTACCACCTCAAGCCCAATGGCCGCGCCGGTATCGTGCTGGCCAACGGCTCGATGAGTTCCAGCCAGAACAGCGAAGGCGAGATTCGCCGGGCGATGGTCGAGGCCGACGTGGTGGAGGTGATGGTCGCGCTGCCCGGCCAGCTGTTCTTTAATACGCAGATTCCCGCCTGCCTGTGGTTCCTCGCCAAACAGAAAACCGCCCGCCCTGGCGAAGTGCTGTTTATCGATGCACGCAAACTCGGCACCAGTGTTAGCCGGGTGCAGATTGAACTGACCGACGCCGATATCGAGCGCATCGCGCAAACCGTCGCCAACTGGCGCGGCGAGCCGCTGGACGCCGCACAGGGCAGTGCCAGTGTCGCGGGAGGCAGGATGCCGGGAGCGACCGTGGGCGGAGGTCTCAGCGACTACCAGGACATCCCCGGCTTCTGCCGCAGCGTGAAACTTAGCGAAATCGCCGAGCATGGCCATGTGCTGACACCGGGCCGCTATGTCGGAGCCGAGGAAGTGGAAGACGACGACGAAGCCTTTGCCGAAAAGATGCAGCGGCTGACCCAGCAGCTTGGCGAACAGATGGAGAAGGGCGCGGAACTCGATCAGTTGATCCGGCAGAAGCTGGGGGGGCTGGGGTATGAGTTCTGAGTGGAGCTCACTCACTATTGGTGACTTGGTCAGAAGCGGTGAGGCAATAGTCCAAACTGGGCCGTTCGGCTCACAGCTACACAGTTATGACTATGTGGCCAATGGCACTGCCGTTATACCAACCGAGGCGATTGGTCGAGGCCGCATTCTCGATGTGTCTGTGCCACAAGTGAATGCAGACAAGGCCGCGGAGCTCGTAAGGCATCGGCTTAGTGTCGGTGACATCTTGTTTGCCCGTCGAGGTGCACAGGCAACTGGTCTGTCGGCCATTGTTGATGAGCGATATCAGGGTGCGCTATGTGGGACAGGGGCGTTGCTGCTACGTGTCCGGTCGAAGCGAGTGGACCCGCAATTCCTGGCCATGTACCTGTCCAGCGAAGAAGCATATAGCTGGCTCAGAACCCATGCGGTCGGCGCTGTGATGCCTAACATCAATACGGACATTATCAAAGCACTGCCCGTTTGTTTTCCGAGAATCGAAGAGCAAAGGAGCCTTGCACGTTTCTTGGGAGCCATTGATGAGCGTGTTCGTCTCCTGCGCGACACCAACGCCACCCTGGAGGCCATCGCCCAGGCGCTGTTCAAATCCTGGTTCGTCGATTTCGACCCCGTACGCGCCAAGGCCGAAGGGCGAGCACGCCAGGATGGCGAGCGCAGCGGGCAACCAAGGATGCCGCAGGCATCCGACTTGCCCAGGCCTGGAGCGGAGGCAGGAGCCGAAGCGCAAGGACAGCCGGAAGGCGCTATACAGGGATGTATGAGTGCCGCTGAAGGCAGGATGCCGAAAGCGGCCATGGACGCCACCACCGCTGCCCTGTTCCCCGATAGCTTCGAAGAGTCCGAACTGGGCTTGGTGCCGAAGGGGTGGCAGAGACTTGCTTTCACTGAAACAGTAAATGTTATTGGCGGGGGTACTCCTAAGACTTCTGTGCCGGAGTACTGGGATGGCGATATCCCTTGGTTCTCGGTCGTTGACGCCCCGGCAGTTTCTGACGTGTTTGTGATCGATACCGTCAAGCATATTTCTGTGGCAGGACTAAACGGTTCATCGACCAAGCTGTTGCCTGAAGGAACAACGATTATTTCAGCGCGTGGGACAGTAGGGCGTCTGGCTTTGGTTGGCAAAGACATGGCGATGAATCAGTCTTGCTACGGCCTTCAAGGCAAAGCAGGGGACGCCTATTTCACCTATTTCAGTACGTACCGTTTGGTTGAGAATCTTAAACAGCGTAGTCACGGCTCGGTGTTTGACACCATTACTACCGAGACAATGAAAGGTGTTCAGGTCATCTACCCGGATGCGAATGTTATTGAAGCGTTTGAAGCTCTTTTGCGTCCCTTCATGTGCCGAATTAAAGAAAACCTGCAACAAGCCCAAACCCTCACCCAACTCCGCGACACCCTCTTACCCCGCCTGATCTCTGGCCAGCTACGTCTGCCGGAGGCCGAGATTCTTGTCACAGAATCCATGGAATAGGAACTACTGGATGAGCACAGCAAGCCTTATTAGCGAGCAGGCGCTAGCGCAGGTGTTGGCCGACTCTGATACTCAGACGGTGCGTCAATGGGTTCTGGCTGCGCTTGCAGCCATCCGTGATCGTTATCCGACCTGTGATTTCTATGCGCTTAATCGCACTAATAATCGTGGAATTTATATAGGTGTCGGCAGGCGAAAGCCGGGTGCTGCCTCTGGCAAGAATGCGCTGATTTTGCTTGCCAAAAACCAAAAGGCTTATTTGGCTTTGCAGCACAATGGCATGTTTGCGGAACAGTACGGATCGCAACTGTCGCCAACGCAACTGGTGTCTGATCAGTACCCTGATGTTTCTGATGTAAGGAGCTGGCTTGAGCAGTTAGATGGTTTGCTTCGTGGGCAGGATCGTCAGGCATTTCAAGGTGAGGGGCGTACGCTGGATGATTATCTCAATCCTTCCAGTGCCACACCTGCAAGCTACGAGGAAACCACTATGACGGCGAGTCCAGCAGTGTCAGTGAGCCTGAACCAAATCCTCTACGGCCCACCGGGCACCGGCAAAACCTACAACACCATCAACCAGGCGCTGGCGATTCTGGCTCCTGAGTTCCTGGCGCAGAACAGTGGCAATGACCCGGAGACGCGCAAGCGCCTGAAAGCGGAGTTCGATCGTTTCGTGACCGCCGAGCGGGTGCGCTTTGTGACCTTCCACCAGAGCTTCAGCTACGAGGACTTTGTCGAAGGGCTGCGGGCGGACTCCGACACGGAAACCGGGCAGGTCAGGTATTCCGTTGAGTCGGGTGTGTTCAAGCGCCTGTGTGACGATGCCCGCACGCGACCGGCTTCTGACCTGGGGGTGCGGGGTAATCCTGCGATCTGGAAAATCTCCATTAATGGCACCGGCAGTTCACCGACCAAGAGTTACTGTCTGGACAATGGCGAGGCGCGCATCGGCTGGGGGGAAACCGGTGATCTGCGTGGGGACTATGAGCAGAATGCGTACTACCAGTCGCTCGGCGGTGGCGATAAAGGCACGCTCAATTACTTCGCCGAGCAGATGGTGGTGGGTGACATTCTGCTGTGCATCCACTCGGCCGAGCAGATCGGCTCGATTGGCGTGGTGACCGGCGACTACCGTTATGAGGCGCAGGTGCCGGCCGGGGTGCTCGGTGACTATCAGCATGTGCGCTCGGTGCGCTGGCTGTATCGGGATATCAATTTGTCCATTCTGCCGCTCAATGACGAACGCCAATTCACGCTGAAAACCGTGTATGCGATGAGTCGCTTCACCTGGGCTGATCTGCTGTCATACCTGCAGCAGCAGGGCGTGAAACCGGTTGAGTTGGTGACGGTGGCGGGCGCAGACAGTGAGCCCTATGTGCTGATTATCGATGAGATTAACCGGGGCAATGTTTCCCGCATCTTCGGTGAGTTGATCACGCTGATCGAGGAGTCCAAGCGCGAGGGTGCCGATGAGGCGCTGAGCGTGAAGCTGCCCTATTCGAAAAAGCCCTTCAGCGTGCCGAAGAATGTGTACCTGATCGGCACCATGAACACCGCCGACCGCTCACTGGCCGGGCTGGATATTGCCCTGCGCCGACGCTTCGTGTTCCGCGAGATGCCGCCGCGGCCTGAGCTGCTGGATGATGTTGAGGTGGTCGGGCTGAACATTGGTCAGCTGCTGCGGGTGATGAACCAGCGCATCGAGGTGCTGCTGGATCGGGATCACTGCCTGGGCCATGCCTACTTTATGCCGTTGAAAAAGGATGGCTCCCAGGCTCGGCTGGAGCTGATCTTCCGCAACCAGATTCTGCCTTTGCTGCAGGAGTATTTCTTCGAGGACTGGCAGCGCATCGCCTGGGTTCTGAATGACCAGCGCAAGGCGCCAAACGATCAGTTCATTCAGGAGCGAACCAGCTTCGCTGAAGCACTGTTTGGCCGGGACGTAGGGCAAGGCTTGGCGGCTAGCTACTGGACGCTTAATGATGAGGCGTTCGAGCGAATGGAGGCCTATATCGGCATTCTCGATGCCTCACGGGTGACTGCTGATCGGGTGGTAAAGCGCGAAGCGGCGCAGGGTGAGTTCACCTTGCGAGAACTGGCCAGCGGCTCCGTTGAGGTGTGGCGTGCGGATACCTTGCTGCAGCCGGCCAAGCCCATTTTGCGCCAGTTGGCTGAACAGCTTGGCGTTAGCCAGCAGAACAGCAACGGTAACGCGCTGAATACTAGAAGCCTGGGGCGCCACCTGATCGATCAGCTAAGCCAGGGCAAGGCGTGAAAGCAACCGTCACCATCCGCGAGTACGCTCGCCTGACTACGGCCGAGGTTGAGCCCACGTTGGATGTGGCTCAGCTATCGCAGAGCGCGTTCGACTGGCTATGTGAGCTGAGCGCCAGCTTCAGCCGTAACGGCGCCACGCTGCTGCAGGTGGACGGGCGGCATGCGTTGAAGTGGGACTCTTACGTAGGGGTGGTGGAGACGCCCTGTGGCACGCGCCTGGAGATTCTGCCCAAGCACCATGAGCAGGACGATTGCCTGCTCAAGAGTCGCCAGTTGCTGCGCAAGCTTATCCAGCAGGCTCTGCAGCTCAAGCCCCGTGATGCCTCGGTGGCCAGTCTGGAGCTGTTCGATGCGCCGCTCAGCGAGTGGGTGATGGGGCAGTTCTTGACTGAGCTGGATTTGCTGGTGAAGCGCGGTGTGCGCTTCGACTATCAGCGCATCGAGGAAGAGCAGCGCTTTCTGCGTGGCCAACTCAATGTAGTGGCGCAGATGCGCCAACCGCCGGGGCGGCAGCATCACTTCCAGATTCGTCACGACGTGTTTCTGCCTGATCGTGCCGAGAACCGTTTGCTCAAGCTGGCGCTGGAGCAGGTAGCCAAGAGCACGCAGGATGCAGCCAACTGGCGTCTGGCCAGCGAGCTCAGAGCGATGCTGGCCGAGGTGCCGTCTAGCAAGCAGGTGAGCCAGGATCTGCGTGCCTGGAGCCGCGACCGTTTGATGGCGCATTACCAGGCCATCAAGCCCTGGTGTGAGCTGATCCTCAACCAGCAGATGCCGATTGCCGTGAGTGGAGAGTGGCGCGGCATGAGCTTGCTGTTCCCGATGGAGAAACTCTTCGAGTGTTATGTGGAGGGCTGGCTGCGGCAACGCTTGCTGCGCGGTGCGAAACTAACCTCACAAGCCAGCCGGCACCACCTGTGCGGGCATGACAGCGGAAAGATGTTCTGCCTGAAACCGGACTTGCTGATCGACACCCCGGAGCAGCGTTGGATTCTTGATACCAAGTGGAAGCGCATCGATGCCGGTAAACCTGAGAAGAACTACGACCTCAGTCAGAGCGATTTCTATCAGCTGTTTGCCTATGGCCACAAATACTGCAATGACACTGGCATTCCGACGCTCGTGCTGATTTATCCGTGTTGGTCTGGTTTACGCAAGGCGCTGCCGGTGTTCGACTACGGTGAGGGGATGAAGCTTTGGGTGTTGCCGTTTGAGCTGGATGGGGAAGGCTGCCTAGTGGATGCCGAGGCGGCCGGTCTTGCGCTATGTAGCGATAGGGTCAGTCGAAATCCGCTGTGGCTGAGCGCATGAGACTAATTCAGCGATTAGATCCGGTGGCAGATACTCATCACGTGATGCGTTGCTTGTCCCTCATAAGTTGCAAGGGCACTGTTCGAGGTGTTTCTGGCATGATCAAATCCGTTTATTTGCACGGCGTGGCTGATGGCATTCCCTGCCCGTTAGTCAATGGAGATTACTCATGCTGAAAAGCCTGTTGCTTGAGGGCGTAGGTCCAGCCAAATTTTTTGGCCCGGTAGATTTTGCGCCACGGCTGAACTTCATCACCGGTGATAACGGCTTGGGCAAGAGCTTTTTGCTGGATATTGCCTGGTGGTCGCTGACTCGCACCTGGGCGCGGGGCGTGTCTGCGGTGCCGCCGACCAGCAGTAAGAAGAGCAGCATTACCTATGCCTTCAGTAAATCGACATCAGGTGACTTTGCAGAGACCAGCGTATTCAAGCGCGGTGATCAGCTATGGCCAACAAAGCAGGGCCGACCAGCTATTCCGGGTGTGGTGATCTACGCCGGGGTCGATGGCAGCTTTTCTGCTTGGGACCCCGCGCGCAACTACTGGCAAAGCGATGATGCGGCGGAGCGCCCCAGGGCGTTCAACTTCACCCCGGAGCAGGTGTGGAACGGGCTTGAGGGACCGAACGGCATTCGCTACTGCAACGGACTGATCCACGACTGGGTGTTATGGCAGAAGGGGCGGGATGAGGCTTTTTCGGACCTGATCAAGGTCTTGGCGGCACTGTCTCCCTCGGGCGTTGAACATCTTGAGCCGGGCCAACCTGTGCGTCTGGGCCTAGACGTTAAAGACTACCCTTCGCTACGTATGAGCTATGGACAGGATGTGGCGTTGGTACATGCTTCTGCCGGTATGCGCCGAATCGCCGCATTGGCTTATTTGTTAGTTTGGACCTGGCGCGAACATCGCCTTGCGTGTGAGCAGACCGGGCGAAAACAGGCCAAGGAAATCGTCTTTCTAATCGATGAGATCGAATGCCATCTACACCCGCAGTGGCAGCGTCGGGTAGTGCCTGCATTGTTGAGGGTAATGGAGGCGCTGACTGGCAAGAAGGTTCCGGTGCAACTGATTGTGGCCACCCATTCCCCGCTGGTACTGGCGTCGGTCGAGCCTGAGTTCGATGTGTCG
Source organism: Pseudomonas sp. o96-267 (assembly GCF_003935465.1). Taxonomy (NCBI): domain Bacteria; kingdom Pseudomonadati; phylum Pseudomonadota; class Gammaproteobacteria; order Pseudomonadales; family Pseudomonadaceae; genus Pseudomonas; species Pseudomonas sp. o96-267. The sequence goes on along the minus strand of NZ_RHQP01000003.1, from coordinate 176,662 downwards.
AAAGATGCCGTATTCAACATTATTTTGCGCAATGGGCAGGCTGAAGTTAGTAAAGAGCCCTGGGCCAAGCAAGGGGATGTGGTGAATTGGCTGGTGTCAGACTCGTTTGGCTTGCGCCAGGCCCGATCTGTCGAGGCTGAGCAAGCCATCGAAGCCGCCGAGGCCTGGATGCGTGGTGAGCAAGCCGCTTTACCACAGAAGTTGCATTCTCAGGGCGCCATCCACAAGGAACTGATGCGTGTACTCCCAGGACATGACGACTTCTGGCCACGCTGGCTGGTTGAGACTCGGCAGCTACCACGCAGGTCGGGTGATGCATGATCGAAATCGATCAGAGGCTTATGGCTGAACCCGCTGAGTTCGATGAAAAATGCCGCAGGAAGGGCGCTCATTGGCTCGCGGCGCATCCCAAGGCGAGCAGGAAGCCAGGGAAGATGCGGCCCAAAGACTTCTGGACCCCTTTCAAGCCTGCGCTGGCAGATGCGTTTCGAGAACTGTGTGCGTATAGCGCTATGTACGAGCCAGTTGGCACCGTGGATCACTTTCTGCCAGTCGATGCCGATGAGGCTTTAGCCTACGAATGGAGCAACTACCGCTTCGCATCGGGCTGGATCAACAGTAGCAAGAACAAGGCTGTCACCATCCTCGACCCACTTGATGTGCGTGAAGGCTGGTTCGAGGTGCTGTTGCCTTCGTTGCAGCTCGTAGTGGTTCCCGAGCGGGTACCCGAACCATTGCGTGAGCTGACAGTGAAGACCCTTGAGCGCCTGCATCTGCAGGATGATGAGCGCGTACTGCGGCAGCGACGTGGCTGGTATCGCAAATATCAGGAGGGCAAGCTGACGCTCGAAGGGCTGCGTGATGTTGCCCCTCTGATTGCGCGAGCCGTAGAGAGGCAGAACGCTGCAGCTCTGCCGTGAGCGAACAAGTACCGATCAAGTAACCGAGCATGTAAGGCTCGCTCGCCGCGTGGTCGTGCCACGTCATTCGAGTGATGCTCCCGCCAGGTAAGGCAGTGAAATGACCGAAGATCAGCTGGAAAAAGAAGCACTCGAATGGCTCGTCGGGTTGGGCTACACGCATCTCTACGGCCCGGATATCGCCCACGACGGCGATAACCCCGAGCGCGAGAGCTATCGCGACGTGCTTTTGACCATGCGCCTGCGCACGGCCATCGCTCGACTCAATCCGCAGGTCCCGCTGGCGGCGCGTGAGGACGCCTTACGCCAGGTCCTGGAGTTGGGCGTGCCGGTGCAGCTGTCGGCCAACCGCCTGTTTCATCGTCTGCTGGTCGGCGGTGTGCCGGTGCAATACCAGAAGGACGGTGAGACCCGCGGCGATTTCGTGCGGTTGATCGACTGGGCTGATGTGCGAGCCAACGAGTGGCTGGCGGTCAACCAGTTCAGCATTCAAGGGCCGAAGCACACGCGTCGGCCCGACATCATTCTGTTCATCAACGGCCTGCCGCTGGTGCTGCTGGAGCTGAAGAACCCGGCGGATGTGCATGCTGATCTGGTGAAGGCGTTCGATCAGATCCAGACCTACAAGGAGCAGATTCCGGACGTCTTCCACTACAACGAGATTCTGGTGATCAGCGATGGCAGCGAGGCGCGTATGGGCTCGCTGTCGGCAGATATCGAGCGCTTTGCCCGCTGGCGCACCATCGATGGTGTGAACGTCGACCCGCTGGGTGAGTTCCACGAGTTGGAGACGCTGGTGCGGGGTGTGCTGCAGCCGGCGATGCTGTTGGATTACCTGCGTTACTTCGTGCTGTTCGAGGATGACGGCCGGTTGGTGAAGAAGATTGCCGGCTATCACCAGTTCCATGCCGTGCGTGCGGCCATCCAACAGGTGGTCAGCGCCTCGCGCCCAGGCGGCACGCACAAGGGTGGGGTGGTCTGGCATACCCAGGGTTCGGGCAAGAGCATCACCATGACCTGCTTCGCTGCGCGGGTGATGCAGGAAGCGGCGATGGAAAACCCGACCATCGTGGTGATCACCGACCGCAATGACCTGGACGGCCAGTTGTTCGGCGTGTTCTCGCTGTCCCAGGATTTGCTGCGTGAGCAGCCGGTGCAGGTGGCCACCCGCGGCGATCTGCGCGAAAAGCTGGCCAACCGCCCCAGTGGCGGCATTGTCTTCGCCACCATCCAGAAGTTCATGCCGGGTGAGGATGAAGACAGCTTCCCGGTGTTGTCCACGCGCTCGAATATCGTAGTGGTGGCCGACGAGGCGCACCGCACCCAGTACGGCTTCAGTGCCTCGTTGAAGGCGCCGGACCTCAAGGTTGCCGAGGCAAGTGCCCGCTATCAGGTGGGTTATGCCCAGCACCTGCGTGATGCCTTGCCCAACGCCACTTTTGTGGCCTTCACAGGTACGCCGGTGTCCAGTGAAGATCGCGACACCCGTGCGGTATTTGGTGACTACATCCACGTCTACGACATGCAGCAGGCCAAGGAAGATGGTGCCACCGTAGCCATCTACTACGAGTCGCGGCTGGCCAAGCTGTCGCTCAAAGACTCGGAGCTGGCGCATATCGACGACGAGGTCGACGAACTGGCCGAGGATGAGGAAGAAGATCAGCAGTCACGCTTGAAATCGCGCTGGGCCGCGTTGGAAAAGGTGGTGGGGGCCGAGCCGCGTATCAAGAGCGTGGCGGCCGACCTGGTGGCGCACTTCGAGGAGCGCAACCAGGCGCAAAGTGGCAAGGCCATGGTGGTGGCCATGAGCCGCGAGATCTGCGTGCACCTGTATAACGAGATCATCGCCCTGCGCCCCCAATGGCACGACGAGGATCCGGAGAAGGGCGCAGTGAAGATCGTCATGACCGGCAGTGCCTCGGACAAGGCACTGCTGCGCCCGCATATTTATCCCGGCCAGGTGAAGAAACGCTTGGAGAAGCGTTTCAAGGATCCTGCCGATCCGCTGCAACTGGTGATAGTCCGCGACATGTGGCTGACTGGCTTCGATGCACCTTGCGTGCATACCCTGTATGTCGACAAACCGATGAAGGGTCACAATCTGATGCAGGCCATCGCCCGTGTGAACCGGGTTTTCAAGGACAAGCAGGGTGGCCTGGTGGTGGATTACATCGGCATTGCCAACGAACTGAAGGCGGCGCTCAAGGAATACACCGCCAGCAAGGGTAGGGGGCGACCCACAGTGGACGCCCACGAAGCCTACTCGGTGCTGGAGGAAAAGCTCGATGTGCTGCGCAGCCTGCTGCATGGCTTCGATTACAGCGACTTCCTGACTGGCGGGCACAAGCTGCTGGCCGGTGCAGCCAACCATGTGCTGGGTCTGGAGGATGGCAAGAAGCGCTTTGCTGACAACGCGCTGGCCATGAGCAAGGCTTTCACCCTGTGCTGCACGCTCGATGAAGCCAAGGCGGTACGTGAGGAAGTTGCCTTCCTGCAGGCCATCAAGGTGCTGCTGACCAAGCGCGAGATCAGTGCCAAGAAGAAAACCGACGAAGAGCGCGAGCTTGCCATCCGCCAGATCATCGGCAATGCGGTGGTCTCGGGTGAAGTGGTGGATGTGTTCGAGGCGGTTGGCTTGGACAAGCCCAATATCGGCCTGCTGGATGACGAGTTCCTAGCCGAGGTGCGCAACCTGCCGGAGAAGAACCTCGCCGTTGAGTTGCTGGAGCGCCTGCTGGAAGGCGAGATCAAGAGCAAGTTCGCCAGCAATCTGGCCCAGGAGAAGAAGTTCTCTGAACTGCTCGATAGCGTAATCAAGCGCTACCAGAACCGTTCCATCGAAACCGCCCAGGTCATCGAAGAGCTAATCGAGATGGCCAAGAAGTTCGCCGCTGCCAGCAAGCGCGGTGACCAGTTGGGGCTGAATGACGATGAATTGGCTTTCTACGATGCCTTGGCTAATAACGAAGCTTCGGTACGTGAGCTGGGTGACGAGATTCTCGCCAAGATTGCCCATGAACTCACCGACAGCCTGCGCCAGAACGTAACGGTCGATTGGAGTAATCGAGACAGTGTGCGTGCCAAACTGAGGCTTTTGGTTAAGCGCATCCTGCGCAAATACAAATACCCGCCGGATCAGCAGGAGGAGGCGGCGCAGCTGGTACTGGCGCAGGCGGAGACGCTGTGTGAGGCGTGGATGTAGTTGTGCCTCAGCGTGTTGAGGTCGATTTGACCAAGCGTAAGCTGACGTGGAAGCGGTGGAAGTATGTTGGCGGTCTCGGTCTAAGTCATGCCAAGCCATGCTCCGCATCGAATGACCAGCCACTCACCTGCGGCGAGTGAAAAGCTGCTTTTTGACAACAAAGCCTGTCGCTGCGCGAAGGCAGTCGACCATTTTGCTCCTTTGCTCGGTTTCGCTTCACATTCGTTACGCTGACCTCACAAACGATCAAAACGCCCAACTGCCCCATACTTGAAGATTTCAAGTATGGGGGGAGGGGGCGTACTTGAAGAATCGCCTGGACGGCTGCTTCAAGTACGCCCCCTCCCGTGTATTTGTTGTCAAAGTCAAAGCTTAGCCAGCCCGGCAGGCCGGGCTGAAAAGACGGCCTTGCGGGTGGTGCGGCGTTTAGCTGCTCATGCCGTTTGCGATCAAATTCAAAAAGTAGCCAGCGCTAGTGGCGCCGCAGTGACGAGCTCGGCGTCAAAAAAGTGCTGATGGCCATGCAGAAGAAGCTTCATTCAAAATGCTCGCCATGCGGTGGTGATTTGGTTATGAAAAAAGTCACCGAAGTCAGTGTTTTCAAGGGTTGCAGCGATAATATAACCAAAAAAAGGAGTGCCAGTTTTGGCACGTTTTGCGCCACTAGAGGCCAGTACGGTGTCAGTCCCGGCTTCCTCCAGTGCCACTAGTGGCACTCAAACTGCCTCTAGTGGCACGATCCGGGTGTCACAAAACGTGTGTGCGACACGCATGGTGTATCGCAGCAACTGAGTGCGACATGGTTGGAGTGTCGCAATGCGCGCGTGCGACAGACCGAGAGTGTCGCATTGATGTTCTGCGATACACCCTGAATATCGCAGGCCAGACCGTGCGACACGAAGGTTGTGTCGCAAATCTGCAACCACATTGCCGGTACCGCTTGAGGCACGGTATGGGTGTCGCAATGAGCATGTGCGACATGCTGGGTGTGTCGTAGTCAGTTCATGCGACAGGGGGCGCGTATCGCAGCGTGAGCGTGCGACAGCCCAAGTGTGTCGCATTGCGGTGTCGCTAATACACGATTGGGTCTCAGTACATGAGGTGATATGCCACCGGTCAAAAAAACCAAGGTGGTAGCCGTATGTGATGACCCAGTGCCGGCGGCATTCTGGTCGCATCAGCGTTCTGCGACAGGCTGGTAGTATCGCTGATGTCTGAAAGCTTTCTAAAAATGCAAAAAGGCCGCACTGACGGCGGCCTTTATTGATCCTTCATCGCATCATCTCCAGCTGATGATGGTGCCCTTCTGCTATGAATGAAGGGGCTAGTGCAGCGTTTTCTTGGCTTTCCGGCCTCGCTTGCTACGTCCTTTCTGGCTGCTCATCAAATTCTTGAAATGCTGCCAGTTTATGGCGCCTAGGGGCAGGTTGTAGCTCAGGGATCGCTCCAAGGTATCCAGCAAAAACACGGACTGCGGCTTATCGAGGTAGTGCTCGCGGGTGACTTCGAGCATATCGCTGTTATGACCCAGCAGGTTTGCAATAACGGTTGCTGGCACGCCGGACTTCTGAAGCTGTACCGCGAAAGTGCGACGAAAGCTTTTAAAAGTGAAGCCGCCACTGAGTGCAACTGGGCAATGCTGTCCGATGAAGCCGGCTCCTGTGACTGGGCCGCAGAAGAAGCGGCTCGCAGCACGTGAATATAGGTGCTTTTCGTCAAAGCGAAGCTCTGAAAACAGCAAAGCATCAGGTCCTTCGGACTGACGGCGTTCCTCGACGAAGTCCAGAAAGCCCATTTCGATCAGCTTCGAGCAAATTGGGATCTCGCGCTCCGACTGCGCATTCTTTAGCGACTTGTTGAAGCCATGGGCGTTGATACTGATTAGGGGCACGCCATGGGCGTCATGGAACACATCGCTAACACGTAGCTGGCAGATTTCGTTGAGTCTGCCACCGGTGAAGAGCCCAAGCGGCATCAGCCAAAAGCAGTAGCTATGTGCGTCTTGGCGAACTTGCGCTGCCGGTGTGCCTGGCGCGTAGTTCTGATAGGGCCAGCTATTGAAGAGGCTGACCAGATTGGAATCCAAAAAGAACTTGGTGACCTTTGCTTTGGTGGTCTGGCAGCCCTCGGCTTTGAGCTCTTCATCGGCGATCAGCTTTCCCTTCAGTGCCTCGTTAATCATGCGATTGAACAGCTGATAGTAGGCCTGCAGGTTTTCTCCCTGGCTTCCTGAGGTGCTGCCTTTTCTGAGTAGCAGCGGGAGCTTATCCCGGATCGCATCAATGTCAGCACTGCCCAACTCCGACACTCGGCGCTGTGGGTTGTCCTCGGTGAGTACTGACTTCAGCTTGGCCATCCGGGCTTGGATCATGTAGGCAGTCTTGGGGGCGTAGTCGTTTTCGCGAAGGAAACGAGCCAGAACTGTATCCAAAAATTCGCTGAGGAGCGGGGAGTGATGAAAGCGATAAATCGCGTCGGCAATACTGGAGAGGTGCGGTAGTGCCAGCTCCAAGCTTTTTTCATGCCCGGGGGCGGCCACCAGGGTTAGGCCGTGGAGGATTGGAGCGGATAGGTGCGGAGTGTTTACAGCATTCATAGGTGCCTCACTAGTTAATTGAGGCACCACAATATCACTGGCTATGTAACCAGTAAATATGAAAATTGCAAAATAATATAATTATCTGCCTCCATTGACAAGTTGTCAATAGATTTTTTTTCAGTGCGGGGAGGGCGATCTCCCCGCGCCGCCTCAGCTATCGGGTGATGCGGGATTGCCAGTGCCGTTTTTCAGCCCAACCGGTGGCCTTGGCCTTGTCGACTCCAGCTGGGCGGCCGATGCGAAAGACGCCTTGCTTGGCTTGCAGCGCCTTGTAGTGGCTGTAGTGGATGTGCGTAGTCGAGGCCTCAAAGTCGATCTTGTCGAGCTCCTCTTTCAGCACATAGCTCGGGTAGCAATCGCCATAGCCGCCAGTGGTGCTGCGGTCGGCGTGGCCGACCAAGGCTTTGCCGATCAGCATGTCCAGCTTTTGTCGACGGAACTGCTGAATGAACGTATGCCGCAGGCCATGAAAGGTGAGTTCGTCATCGCCCAGTCCGCATTGTCCCAAATAGCCTTTGTCATCTTTGTCTGAGCCCCGGTACCAGCGACTGGCTGTGTGCCCGGGCGAAAGGTCGCCATACACGCGAAGATTTTCAAAAAGCGGCGCTGACAGATCACTGCCATTTGCCTCCAGGCGCTGCTGATGAAACGCCAAGAAGCCGGCTTCAAGAATGACCTTATGTAGCGGCACGAGGCGCTCCGAGTCGACAGTTTTCAGCTGCCGCGCCCCGGAGCTGCTGATGCTGATTACCCATACGCCAAGCTCTTCACGAATATCGCCGAGCCGAAGCTGGCAAAGCTCGCTCAGGCGAGCGCCAGTGTAGAGGCCGAGCAGGGGTAGCCAGAAGCGGTAGTCATCCAGGCGCCAGCGCGGCGGCGACTTGAGCGTATAGACCGGGCCATTGAGCAGTTGCTCAATCTGTCTGGGGGTATAGGTGCGCTTCCGTGGCGCGGCTGCGCCTTTGGTGCTGAATGAAAGTCCGGCAGCCAGATTCTCTTTCAAATACCCCTGGTCGTGCGCATAGCTGATGAGCGCGCGTGCCAGCTCGAAAAACTTCTTCGCTGTCCTGGCATTCAAAGGCTCGTACTTGCCGCTCTGAATAATCTGACTTAGGGGCTGATAGCGAGTGGCGCGCAAGCGATGACGATTTTTGGGGTAGCTGCGCAACTGATCGCGCAAAGCATTGAAGTCCGCGCGGGTCAGCGTGCTGAGTGGGCGATGACCGCCGATTAGCTCTGCAAGTCCTTCCAGGCGAGCATGCATGGTGATGCGGGTGCGCGGATTCTTCCATGCCCCTTCGCGTACCTGGCGCTCTTCGAACTCCCGGATGAGAGCGCCGAAGTGCCGGCAGTTCTCATGAGTGAGTGGTGGCTGGATCAGCAGGTCGTTGGAGGCGGGTGCCTCAAACAAGGCTTGTAGCTTTGCGTTTTGGGCGGGTGACAAAACACTGCCGAGAGCATTCAGCAGTGCAAGCGTGCCGGCGTCCTGGGGTGCTGTGACGGCGTCGTTTGCCGCGCTCATGTCGGGGAGGGTGTACATGGGCTCTGCAGGTGGGATGGGGCCAAGCATGCGCCGGATCAGGTCCTGAATTTCTTGCAGGGCGCGTTCGTAGGCATCCGCTGAAGGGGCTTCGATGAAGCTTTTAACCAGAATCTTGTCGATCTGGCCGAGGCTGAAATGCAGCAGGATCGACGCGAGGATCGGTGAACTAGTAAGCAGTTCGACCCGCAGTTTGTCGGGGTGGCAAGGCACGCCATTGAGCCGCGCGCCGGTCAGCGGAATAAGGAGCGTATAGAGCCCGCTTTCTTCCTGAAGAATTTGAAAGTTTTGGCAGAGGGTTAGGCGGTCGAGCTGTCCCGAGATCCGGCTGAAGTGAAACATTACGCTGTGCGCGGAGCGTGGAAGGCCCGGCGGAATATGCAGCAGATGGCGACCCTGGTCGGGGCGGGCAAAACACAGGTACTCGTAGAACGACAGCATCGTGATAAGTGGATGCCCGGTTTTGAAGATGTTCTTAGCCATCGGGGTGGTTTCCAGCACTGTGATTGCGCTGTAGATGTAAGCGGCAGCCGCGTTGGCGGTGACTGGGTCGTTAGTGCCGAGCGGCCAGTCAAAGCGGGTGAAACCGAATTTGAGGGCTTGGCGCAGGGCTTCGCTCGGATACAAGGCGAAGTGGATTTCCCCGCCTGGTTCATTGCAATAGAGCACGATGTGCTCTTGGCACTCTTTCAGCAGGCGCTCATGCCCGGCGCTCAGATCAGAGTTAGCCAGTACGGCAGGTGCAGGGCGGAGCGCCCAGATTTTCAGGTGGCTCTCCGTAAAACGGCTGATTTCGGCGTGAACAATGGCCAGGTTTGACAGAAAGCCCTCAGGATCCAGCTCAATCGTGTCGGCGCTGCTGCGCCTCATCAGATCTTCGAAACGCGGGTTGAGATATTGGGCGAGATCGCGTGCGAGCGCTTCATCATGGCCGAGTGACCAGCGGATTTGTGCTGGTAGCTGCGGGTGATTGCCGATATAGCCCGGGAAGGTGAAGTAGTACTGGAAGCCAGTTTTGGCTTGATAGACCAGGTGCTGAACACCGGTTTTGCTTTGACGCTTGGACATGATGGCATACCTATTTGGATTCACAGTTGGACTGTGTGAAATCCAGTGCCATCAAATCGTGCCTGAAACCCGCGTTTTAGACGGGTTCCAGGCTTTATTTGGTGGAGCCGGGGGGATTTGAACCCCCGTCCGCCAGTTCTCCACTGTTGGTACTACATGCTTAGCCGTGTCTATTGAGTTAACCCTCAGCCGCCCGACGGGCAGGGTGCATTGGGCGAGTTGTGTAAGTTTTAGCCACTTCGTCCACAACGTACTACGCGGCGATCCTGTTCTGCATGACAATCACTTCAGGTTTACAGGCATCCCCTAGTGATCGCTGGAGCCGAAGCTACCAGAAGGACTAGTCGCGCCGCTTACGCAGCGAGAGCGTAGCCCTCGTAGTTTTCGTCATTGGCAACTATAGAAAGTTGCAACAGTTTATTTACGACTTCTGTTACCAAGTCGGCATGCACCTCGAGCTTCGCTACCGGCGTCGAATCCTAATCGGCCCCAAAACTTTTCGGTTACAGATAGGACGTGAAGTGTACGGCAAAGGTTCCTCAGCGTCGACTGCGGATTCCGTCCGGGGAGGCTATGATGGCGCCTCGCATCTGCCTGCGCCCTCAGCAAAGGAGCCGTAATGCCGAGTTCTAGCCGCTACCCTCTCCGTCAGTGGATCTGGCGCGCGTTTGTGCAAAGCGCACTGATCCCGCTGATTCTGGTGGAGTCGGTGTTGATTGCGGTGTATCTGCTAAGCAACCAGGCGATTCGCGATGCGCAGATCGGCCATCTGCAGGAGACGGCGGTCAAGGACCTGGCTAGCGCGGCGTTGCGTGAGGGGCAGATCATTGACAGTCGCCTGCGCTCGATCGAGTCGCTGGTGCAGGTGTACCGTGATGCCACCCACAAGGCCCTGCTCGATACCCGCTTTGAGGCTGACGAACTCGAGCGTCAGCGTCATGCTGTGACCGACGGCGTCTTCTATACCCGCAGCGATGACGGGCGTGCGGCCTCCTTCTATGCCAACAGCACGCCGCTGGCACAGCAGGATCACGCCAAGGTGATGCGCCTGTCGCAGCTCGATCCGCTGATGAGTTCTATCCGCCAGGCCAACCCGCTGGTGGCAGCCCTGTATTTCAACACCTGGGATAGCTACAACCGCATTTACCCCTGGTTCGATACGCCCGCGCAGTATCCCCACGACATGGTGATACCTGATTACAACTTCTATTACCTGGCTGACGCCAAGCACAACCCGCAGCGCAAGGTGATGTGGACCGAGGTGTATCTCGACCCCGCCGGCCTAGGCTGGATGATGTCGGCTATCGCCCCGGTGTATCGCGACGATTTTCTAGAAGGTGTGGTCGGTCTCGACGTGACCATCGGCCAGATCCTGGGTGAAATCGCCGAGCTCAACGTGCCCTGGCAGGGCTACGCGATGCTGGTCAGCCATGACCACAACATCATGGCGTTGCCGAAGGCCGGGGAACGGGACTTCGGTCTGCGTGAGCTGACCCAGTATTCCTACGATGAAGCCGTGCGCCGTGAGGTGCTCAAGCCCGAAGACTTCAACCTCACCAAGCGCGAGGGCATGGCGTCGCTATTGCAGGCGATGAATGAAGGTAATGGCAGCGCGCAGGAGGTGATGCTCGGTGGCCGCAAACAGTTGGTGGCCTGGAGCGAGATTCCACAGACCGGCTGGCGCCTGTTGCTGGTGGTGGACGAGGAGCAGATCTTCCATGACACCAACCAGCTGGCCGAGCGCTACATGCAGATCGGTTACCTGCTGATCGCAGGCCTGGCCGGGTTCTACCTGTTGTTCTTCGCCCTGATGTGGCTGCGCTCGCGCCACCTAAGCGACCAGCTGTCGAGGCCCATCAATGGCATTGTCGACATGGCCGCCAGTCTCGGTCAGGGCAAGTATCTGCCCGCCGCACCGGACAGCCATATCGCCGAGGTCAGCCGCCTGGCCGATGCCGTGCAGCAGGCCGGCAAGCAGCTCAAGGCCAGTGAGCATGAGCGGCAGGAGGCACAAAGCATCCTGCAACTGGTGCTGGAGAGCACCACTGAAAGTCTCTGGCAGATCGATACGCGTGATCTCACCATCGATCTCAGCGAGCGCTTCGTGCGGCGTTTCGGCCTGGGTGCGAGGCATCTGACGCTGAGCGAATTCAACCAGCGCGTGCATCCAGATGATCTGGAGCGCCTGCGCCATCTGCGCAAGTTGTTCGCCGATAATGGCGAGGAATATTTCGACGCTGAGTATCGCTATCTCGATTGCCGTGGCGAGTACCTCTGGTTGCTCAGCCGAGGCAAGGTTCTTTTGCGTGACGAGAGCGGCTGGCCGCTGCGAATCGCCGGCACGCACGTCGATATCACCCGGCTCAAGCAGGTGGAAGATGACCTGCGTCACGCCAGTCTCGAGGCACTCGCCGCCAGCCAGGCCAAGAGCCGTTTCCTATCGAGCATGAGCCACGAGCTGCGCACGCCGCTCAACGCGATTCATGGCTTCGCCCAGTTGATCGAAATGGAGGCGCAGGACAAGCACGATGCCAAGCTGGAGACCGACTACTCGCGTGAGATCGTCAGCGCCAGCCGCCATCTCACCTCGCTGGTCGATGACATCCTCGATCTGTCGAGCATCGAAAGCCGGCGTCAGCAGTTGCAATTCCAGCCGATCGATATCGGCAAACTGCTCAAGGGCTGTGCCGAGCTGGTGCAGCCCGAAGTGCAACAAAAACAGCTGCAACTGCAAGTAATGGAGGCGGCCGATCCGCCCTTGTTCGTGCAGGGCGACCCACGTCGGGTGCGACAGATTCTGCTCAACCTGCTGTCCAATGCGATCAAGTACAACAGCCCGCGCGGGATGATTCGCATGGGCTACGAGGTGCGTGCCGACGGTGTGCGATTGTGGGTCGACGACACCGGACCAGGGCTTTCCAGCGAGCAACAGGCGCAGCTGTTCCAGCCGTTTCAGCGCCTCGGCCGGGACAGCTCGAACATTCCCGGTACCGGTATCGGCCTGGTGCTGTGTCGCGAACTGGCCACGCTGATGAATGGCGAGATCGGCGTGCGCAGCGAACCGGGAGTGGGCAGCCGTTTCTGGCTTGACATACCCAGTGCTGCCAGCCCTGATGGACAGGCTGACGAGGCAGCCGAGGCGCCGGCGCAGGTCGTGAAAAGTCTGGTACAGGTGCTGTGCGTGGAGGATCACCCGGCCTGTATGAAGATTCTCCAGGCATCCTTGCGTGAGTTTGCCGAGGTCAGGGGAGTGGGGTCCTGCCAGCGGGCACTAGCCGAATTGCAGGACAGTGAACCAGCGCTGGTGCTGCTGGATATCGATTTGCCCGACGGCAGCGGACTCGAGGTGCTCGACGCCATGCGCGCCGAGCCTCGCCTGCGTGATGTGCCGGTGATGGTGATCAGCGCAGTGGCTGACGCCCGCTTGTTCGAGGATGCTCGGGCACGCGGAGCGTCAGCCTGCCTGAGCAAACCGGTGGATCTGCAAGAGGTCAGGCAGGTGGCGCTGGGTCTGCTTTACAGCGGCTTCTGACCCTTCACTCGCTGGCCGACAGCAGGTCCAGGGCTTCGCCGAGTACCTTGACCGACTCGGTGTGATCGCCAGCCTTGTGCAGGGCTTCGCCCTCGGCGCGCAGCTCCTTGACCTTGGCCAGCACCTCTGGGTCGGACGGTGGATCGCTTTGCAGCAGTGCATCGATCTTGGCCATGTCCTGCGGGCAGTGCATGGCCCACAACGGCAGGCTGACCAGGGCAGCGGCGAGAAACATGAGCGTGCGACGCATGATGACTCTCCTGAAACGGGTGAAGGAGATTTCAGTATAGAAGCCCGCCTTCTGCGTGTTGCCCTTTAGTAGTGATACCAGCGCAGCTCCAGTTTCACTTCATTGACCGGGCTGGCCAGCTGGCTGAATTCGCGCTGGGCGCTCAGGCGCAGGCCGAGGTTGCGCGAAACTTCCCATTGCTGGTTGAGCGATAGACGTCGGCGCACTTCGCCGTTGTGGAAGTAATCGCCTGCAGCTTCCAGGGTCATGTTGCCCAGCGGGTTGCGCCAGAGCAGTCCACTGTTGAATCCGAGTGCCGGAGAGATGACGGCGGCAAAGTCCTCGTTGTATTCCAGGCGTGCGGTGCCGAGGGCAAAGCCCAGTAGGTCGTCGTGCAACTGCCAGGTGGCGCCGGCGCCGCCGCTGATATGGCCGACCAGCCGGCTATCGCCATCTTCGCCTAGCACCCGCTCCAAACCGCCGCCGATCTGCCAGGACAGCGGCTGCAGCAGGGCGTTGCGTGGTGTCAGCGAGCGGATATTGGCCAGATCCAGGCGTTGCAACTGCCAGTGGTTGTTTTCGTACTGGCGCAGCTTGAGCTGGAAGATCTCGATCTGCGCGCCGAGTGGGAAGCCGTCGAGGTTGTCGGTGAGGTCGTGGTAGGCCATGCGCAGGCCGTACTCGGCAAAGGCGCGATCATCGCGGCTGCCGCCAGCCAGTTGCCAGGTGCGTGATTCGTGGCCTTCCTCAGGCAGCGGCGGGCGCTCGACTGCCAGTGGCGGTGGCGGGTTGCGATTGATCGCGCCGAGTAGCTGGAAGCTGCGCTGGGCGTTGCTGCTGCGCTCTTCATCGTTGGCGTGGTAGCGCACCAGACGGAAGGCGGCGTCCTGGATCAGGGCACGGCGTTCCGCCGGCATGGCGAGGAAGGCGCTGTCGTCGAGTTGCGTTGGGTCTTGGCTCAGGCGCAGCACCCAGGCCTGTTCGTCGCGCTCCAGCGGTTCAGCGCGGGCCAGCAGTTCGCGCTCGCGCGAAGGGCGGTAGTCGATGCGTTCGATCAGCCCGGCATCCTTGGCCGCGCGCACGGTGTCGGTGGGGATGGCGGTCAGCGGGAAATGTTCGGTCAGCTCGATGCCAGGGCGGGCGATTTCCAGCAGTTCCAGCAGGCGGTAGGAGCAGTTCTCGTCGAAGAAAAAGTAGTCGAAGCGAACCTGCTTGAGTTCCCAGACGTGCTCGACCATGCGCGCGGTTTCTTCCGACGTCAGGTTCAGCCGGTATTCCCACAGGTCGCGATTTTCCAGGCGATTGTATTCGCTGAGTTTCTCACGGTACGGCACCAGGGCGAACAGGCCTGGATAGCCGCCCATCAGGCCGCGCCAGGCGTAGAGGATGCTGTTGTCGTTACCTTCGATGAACGCGCCGAAATTCAGCGCGTAGCTGAGCAGTGCGGTGTTGTGGCTGTCGATATCGGCCTGGTCGATGCGCAGCAGTGTGTGGCCGAACATTGATGACGGGCTATTCAGGTAGGCCGCTGGGAACACCAGCACCGTGCTGTGTGGATTGACGTCGGCGAACCAGTTTCGATATTCGGCGCAGTCGGGGCTGGGCAGGTCATCGAGTTGCAATTGCGCCTTGAGCCAACGAGTGCGCGCCGGGTAGACGCACTGCGGGTGGCGGTCGCCCAGCTCGGCAGGTTGGTACAGCGCCTTCAGGGTCGCATGCAGTTCGGCTGCCGGGTCGCTGTCGCCATCTTCGGCGAGAAAGAAATCGTCGTCGTCGACATAGCTGCGCCAGCCGCCGAGCTTGCCGGTTTCATAGTGGCCGAGGGCGATCCAGTAAGGATCGTTGGCCAGTTGTTCGAGCGTGGCAGCATGCAGGGGAAGGCTGAAGCTCAGGGCAAGGACCGCGAATATCCGTTTCAAGATCGCTGTTCTTCTGGTCATGGCGATGGCCGAGCTTTGGCCACGCGGCAGACTGGTGTCAAGGCAGTCGACGTCGGCATTTTGCGCAAGTGCTGGCCGGTGTCCATTGTGGGCGTTGCGCGGCGCATCACGGTTGAGCCGCTCTTCATTTTTTGAATCAAGCCTTGATCCCTTTCGCGCCACAGGCCCAGAATCACCCCATGTTTTGCGGAAACTTCCGCCCGCTATAAGGATTGCCAATGTCCAAGCGTAGCCTCGATGCTTTGCGCCTTGCCCCCGACTCACTGACCCGCCCCTTCGCCCCCGAGCAATTCAACTTCAGCAGTACCGATGACCTCGAACCCTTCCGCGGCGTACTGGGCCAGGCTCGCGCGGTCGAAGCCCTGCAGTTCGGCGTGGCCATGCCGCGCCCTGGCTACAACGTGTTCGTCATGGGTGAGCCCGGTACCGGACGCTTCTCCTTCGTCCAGCGTTACCTCAAGGCAGAAGCCAAGCGCATGGAGACGCCGGCCGACCGGGTTTACGTCAACCACTTCGACGAACCGCGCGAGCCGCGTGCGCTGGAGTTGCCAGCCGGTACCGCAAGCGATTTCATCGCCGACATCAACCTGCTGATTGACAACCTGCTGGCCACCTTCCCGGCGGTGTTCGAAACCCCGACTTACCAGCAGAAGAAAAGCGCCATCGATCGTGGCTTCAACAAGCGCTACGACCAGGCGCTGGACGTGATCGAGCGGCTGTCGCTGGAGAAGGGCGTGGCCCTGTACCGCGACAGCACCAATATCGCCTTCACCCCAATGGCCGAAGGCAAGGCGCTGGACGAAGCCGAGTTCGCGCAACTGCCCGAAGCCGAGCGCGAGCGCTTTCACGCCGATATCGCCGCGCTGGAAGAGCGCCTCAACGAGGAGCTGGCCAGCCTGCCGCAGTGGAAGCGTGAGTCGAGCAACCTGCTGCGTCAGCTCAATGAAGAAACCATTACCGTTGCCCTGCAGCCGCTGCTGGCACCGTTGTCGGAGAAATACGCGGAAAACGCCGATGTCTGCGCCTATCTCCAGGCCATGCAGGTCAACCTGCTGAAAACCGCCGTCGAGCAACTGGTGGATGTCGACAAGGCCGACCCGCAACTGCGCAAGCTGCTGGAGGAAATGTACTGCCCGAGCCTGGTGGTTGGTCACCATGCCAACGGCGGTGCGCCGGTCGTGTTCGAGTCGCACCCGACCTACGACAATCTGTTTGGCCGTATCGAATACAGCTCCGATCAGGGCGCGCTGTACACCAGCTACCGGCAACTGCGCCCCGGCGCGCTGCACCGCGCCAACGGCGGCTATCTGGTGGTCGAGGCAGAAAAAATGCTGGGTGAGCCCTTCGTCTGGGAAGCGCTGAAGCGTGCCCTGCATTCGCGCCAGTTGAAGATGGAGTCGCCGCTGGGTGATCTCGGCCGCATCGCCACCGTCACGCTCAACCCGCAGGTCATCCCGCTGCAACTGAAGGTCATCATCATCGGCTCGCGTCAGCTCTATTACGCGCTGCAGGATGCCGATCCCGACTTTCAGGAGATGTTTCGCGTCCTGGTCGACTTCGACGAGGACATCCCGCTCGCCGAGGAAAGCCTGGAGCAGTTCGCGCAATTGATGAAGACGCGCACCTCGGAAGAAGGTATGGCGCCGCTGACTGGTGCTGCCGTGGCGCGTCTGGCTACCTACAGCGCACGCCTGGCTGAACATCAGGGGCGTCTGTCGGCGCGTATTGGCGATTTGTTCCAGTTGGTCAGCGAGGCTGACTTCATTCGCCAACTCGCCGGAGAAGGCCTCACCGATGTCGGTCACATAGAGCGCGCACTCAAGGCCAAGGCCACCCGCACCGGGCGCGTGTCGGCGCGAATCATCGACGACATGCTGGCCGGCATCATTCTGATCGACACCACGGGCGCGGCGGTGGGCAAGTGCAACGGTCTGACCGTGCTGGAAGTCGGCGACTCGGCTTTTGGCGTGCCAGCGCGGATTTCCGCCACGGTCTATCCCGGCGGCAGTGGCATCGTCGATATCGAGCGTGAGGTCAGTCTGGGTCAGTCCATCCACTCCAAGGGCGTGATGATCCTCACCGGCTTCCTCGGCAGCCGCTACGCACAGGAATTCCCGCTGGAGATTTCCGCAAGCATCGCCCTGGAGCAGTCCTACGGTTACGTCGACGGCGACAGCGCGTCACTCGGTGAGGTCTGCACGTTGATCTCGGCGTTGTCGCGCACGCCGCTCAAGCAGTGCTTCGCCATCACTGGCTCGATCAACCAGTTTGGTGAAGTGCAGGCGGTCGGCGGCGTCAACGAGAAGATCGAAGGCTTCTTCCGTCTGTGCGAGGCGCGTGGCCTGACCGGCGAGCAGGGGGTGATCATCCCGCACTCCAACGTCGCCAACCTGATGCTTGACGAGCGCGTGCTGCAGGCCGTGCGAGAAGGCCAGTTCAACGTCTACGCCGTGCGTCATGTCGACGAGGCCCTGAGCCTGCTGGTCGGCGAGGCGGCTGGTCACCCGGATGAAAAGGGGCGCTTTCCCAAAGGCAGCGTCAACGCTCGGGTGGTCGAACGTTTGCGCGATATCGCCGAGATCGGGCTGGAGGAAGAGATCAAGCCGGCTGACGCGGACAAGGCGAAGGCCGAAGCCGAGGCGGCTGCGGTGAAACCGGCCAAGGCGCCGCGGCGCAAGAAGGGAGAGGGTGAAGGCACTGTGGGCTGAGCAAATATTGCACGATTGTCACGGATCGCCCGGGGCAGGTGCATCTTGATTGTTGCTCACTACTCATGCACAGAGTTATCCACAGATTGCGTGGATAACTTTGGCCTTCACAGTGCGGCTGCTCGGGGTGTAGGCTGAAGCCTGGATTCTGCGAGGGTCGCCGCCATGTCGCGCAGCCTCTGCCTCACCCGTCAATGCCTGGGCCTGGTCACTCGCATCGAATGCGTGATCAGGCCACTGGCAGGAGACAACGGACGTTGGACACTGCTTTGCGCCGCCGGTATGTCGGGGGCGCAGCCTTCCGCGATCAAGGCGCAAGGCCCGTTCTATGGGCCTTCCGTCGCCGAGGATGCCCTGGCGGCGATTGCCGAGAGCCTGGCTCTGCAGGGCTACGTCGAATGCTCTGAAGCGCCGATCTGGCGTCTGCACCTGCAGGCCGAGTTACGCCGGGTCAATGGTGAGCGGCACAGCGCTGCCGGGCCCTTCCAGCGCCATCCTGAAACCGACGGACAGAGCTGAAGCGCCCGAATCATGGCGCGTTCGGGCAATCCGGGCGTTGCCGCCGGGCTGGGGTTATCCACAGTGCTCAGGCACCTTCTTTTGGTGCAATGCGATGGGTATACTCGCCGCGATTTTCCCCTCCTTCAGTGAGCCCTCCATGGAACGCTTCATCGAAAACACCATGTACGCATCGCGCTGGTTGCTGGCGCCGATCTATTTCGGTCTTTCTCTCGCCGTGCTCGCCTTGTCGGTCAAGTTCTTCCAAGAGCTTTATCACATCCTGCCGCAGATCTTTTCCCTGGCCGAAGCCGACGTGATCCTCAAGCTCCTGTCGCTGATCGACATGGCGCTGGTCGGTGGGCTGTTGGTGATGGTAATGCTGTCCGGCTACGAGAACTTCGTTTCACGCCTGGATATTCACGAAGGCACCGAGAAGCTGAGCTGGCTCGGCAAGATGGACTCCAGCTCGCTGAAGATGAAAGTGGCGGCGTCCATCGTGGCGATTTCCTCCATCCACCTGCTGAAAGTGTTCATGGACGCGAAGAATTACGATCTGGAGTACCTGAAATGGTACGTGATCATTCACCTGACGTTCGTTGGTTCTGCCTTCGCCATGGGCTATCTGGACAAGGTCACCAAGCACGACTGATCCGAAGCCGCCTCGCAACCGCCCGTCCGAACGTGACGGGCGTTTTGCTTTATGGGCTTGAGCTTTTTCTTTGTTGTACAAGAATTGTTTTTGTATAAGTTCTTGTATAGTTAAGGTCGGAGGCAAGCCTGATGAACCTGAATGATCTGTCCACCCACGCCCACGCCGGGCGCATCGATGAACTGAACCTGATCTCGCTCGAAGGCGGCATTTATCTGCTTGAAGCGCGGATGGACGGGCGGGCGCACCCGATCATCAATGAACAGGGCAACACGCTCAACCTGCGCTCGGTGGAGCACGCGCGCGATGTGCTGCAGGAAATACCGGCGCTGCCGTTTTTCCTGGTGCACAGCTCGGTCCATGATGAAATGTGCGGTATGCCGTCGGCTGACAACAGCCTGCGTGTGCCTCTCGCTTTCCGCTCCAACTGGTGACTGCAGCCTTTGCACCGGCCGCGACGTTGCAGGGCAGGGCTCTGGCCGTCGTGGAGGTGAAGACCACAGGCGTGCATCCGGCACGTGATGCCATCTGGGAGCTGGCGATCATTCAGGTCGATGTCGACGGTACTGTCGAAGCGCGCCTGCACTGGCTGTTCGAGCCTGCCGTGGCCGTACCCCCGCCGTTGCTCAGCCTGGCAGGCCTGCATCCGTTGGAGTTGCGTGGCCAGCCGCGTATCGAATGCGAGGCGCAAGCCATTGCCGAGGCCATTCGTGGCCGCGTGTTGGTGGGCCACAACCTGCGCTTCAGCCTGGCGTTCCTGCGCCGCGTGCTGCCCGAGTGGAAGCGCCTGCGCCCACCCCAGCTGTGCACACTGCGCCTGGCCAGAGCGGCACTGCCAGAGCTGGCGAGCGGCGGTTTCGATGCACTCTGTACGCATTTCGGCATCGCGCGTTTTTTCCGCGATCGTGCAGTGCCGGATGCCGAGGCCGCCCTGGCCTTGGCCCGGCAGCTGTTGACGCGGGTGGCGCCGTCGGCGCTGGGCAGTCAACTGCGTAGCGCTGCACGTCCGCCCCTGCTGGCGGTAGAGCGTTTCGCCCGGTTGCCGGAGCGGCCTGGCGTGTATTACTTCCTGGGTGATGGCGGGGCGCAGCTTTACGTGGGCAAGAGCCGTAATTTGCGCCGCCGGGTGATGTCGCATTTTCAGAACGATCACCGCGACCGTCGTAGCCTGCAGATGGTGCAGCAGATTCGCGACGTGCAGCTGGCAGTCACTGCCGGTGAACTGGGCGCGCTGCTGCTCGAGTCTGCCG
Source organism: Pseudomonas sp. o96-267 (assembly GCF_003935465.1). Lineage (NCBI taxonomy): Bacteria > Pseudomonadati > Pseudomonadota > Gammaproteobacteria > Pseudomonadales > Pseudomonadaceae > Pseudomonas > Pseudomonas sp. o96-267. Next base: position 156,524 of record NZ_RHQP01000003.1, on the reverse strand, counting down.
AGATCAAGCGCCTGCAACCCTTGTACAACCGTCGTCTGCGCAAGCAGCGCGAGCTGCTGACCTGGGCGCTGGCGGGCGAGCCTGGTGAGCTGCACATCGAACTGCTGCAGCACCATGCATTGAGGTCCGGGCTCAGGCATGTTGGGCTGTTCCGCTCGCGTCATCAGGCGCGTCAGTGGCTACTGGAGCAGGTGCGCGAGCGGCGTCTGTGTCTGCGCGTGCTGGGGTTGGAGGACGGCGAGGGTGCCTGCTTCGCCTATCAACTGGGGCGCTGCGCGGGCGCCTGCTGTGGTGAGGAACCGCGCTCGGCCCATGACAGGCGGCTGCTTGCCGGTGCCGAGCGCCTGCAGACCCAGGCCTGGCCCTGGAGCGGGCCGGTCGCGCTGGTCGAGCGCGACGAGCAGCACGGCCTCACTCAGTGGCACGTGCTCGATCAATGGCGTCATCTCGGTACGGTCGACCAGCTCGATCATGCCCAGCCGCTGCTGGCCGCGCGTCGTGGCGGTTTCAATCTCGATACCTATCACATCCTGATCGGCCATCTGCGCCGCCATCCGAACATGGAGATCGTGCCGCTGTGAGTGCGCGTCGTCTGATTCTGATCCTGGGTGACCAGCTTACCCACGGCCTCGGTGCATTGAAGGACATCGACCGCGAGCACGACCACGTGCTGCTGGCCGAAGTGATGGAAGAGGCCAGTCATGTGCCGCATCACCCGAAGAAGATCGCCCTGATCTTCAGCGCCATGCGCCATTTCGCCGAAGCCTTGCGTGAGCAGGGCCAGCAGGTGCATTACGTAGCCCTGGACGATCCGGACAACACGGGCTCGTTGCCGGGCGAGCTGCTGCGCTGGACGCAACGGCTCGACCCTGCCGAAGTGCATCTGACCGAGTGCGGCGACTGGCGCCTGGAGCAGGCGCTGCGTCATTGTGGCGTGCCGATCCACTGGCATCAGGACAGCCGCTTTCTCTGCAGCCGCGATGCGTTCGCTGCCTGGGCCAAGGGGCGCAAGCAGTTGCGCATGGAGTTCTTCTACCGTGAGATGCGCCGTGACAGCGGGCTGCTGCTCAACCCTGACGGCACACCGGAGGGCGGTGCCTGGAACTTCGATGCGGACAATCGCAAGGCATTGCCCAAAGACATACATCCACCCGCGCCGCTGAGTATCGAGCCGGATGCCATCACCCGTGATGTGCTGGCGCTGGTCGAGCGGCGTTTCACCAGTCATTACGGCAGCCTGGAGGGTTTCGATTATCCGGTCACCGCGGAGCAGGCCGAACGCCTCTGGCGGTATTTTCTGGCCCAGGGCCTGGCCGACTTCGGTGACTACCAGGACGCCATGGCCGATGGTGAGCCATTTCTCTTCCACTCGCGCATTAGCGCTGCGCTGAACATCGGCTTGCTCGATCTGCGGCGGATCTGCGCCGAGGTCGAGGCCGCCTATCGTGCCGGCGACGTGCCGCTGAATGCCGCCGAAGGTTTCATCCGCCAGTTGATCGGCTGGCGCGAATACGTGCGCGGCATCTACTGGCTACGTATGCCGGAGTACGCCGAGGGCAATCGCTTTGGCAACTCACGAGCGCTGCCCGAGTTCTACTGGACCGGCAAGACGCGGATGAACTGCATGCGTCAGGCCATCGGCCAGACCTTGGAGCATGCCTACGCGCACCATATCCAGCGGCTGATGGTTACCGGCAACTTCGCCTTGCTCGCCGGCATCGCGCCCAAAGCCATCTGCGACTGGTACCTGGCCGTGTACATAGACGCCTTCGACTGGGTGGAACTGCCCAACACCCTGGGCATGGTGATGCATGCCGACGGTGGCTACCTCGGCTCCAAGCCTTATTGCGCCAGTGGTCAGTACATCAAGCGCATGTCCAACCATTGCCAAGGCTGCAGCTACAAGGTGAGCGAGAGCACCGGCGAATCGGCCTGCCCGTTCAACGCGCTGTACTGGCATTTTCTGATGCGCCACCGCGAGCCCCTGGAGCGTAACCCGCGCATTGGCATGGTTTACCGCAACCTGGCGCGCATGACCGAGGCCAAGCAACAGGCGCTGTGGGATTGGGGCGAGCGCCTGCTGGCCAAGCTCGATGCCGGGGAGATGCTGTGAAGAAAAGCGAGTTGCCGGTGAAGACCTGCGCGGTCTGCGGCCTGCCGTTCAGCTGGCGCAAGAAGTGGGCGCGCTGCTGGGACGAAGTGCGCTACTGCTCAGAGCGCTGTCGGCGTTCGCGCTGAGCGGGTGCCCGGAGTCGGCTCCGGGCACCCGCTGCGAAGGCTCAGACCTGAAAGCGCGCGACCATGCCCTGCATGTTGGCGGCCAGGCTCGACAGCGCGCGGCTGGCGGTGCTGGTTTGTTCCGAACCAGCCGAGTTCTGCAGCGACAGGTCGCGAATGTTGATCAGGTTGCGATCCACTTCACGGGCGACGTGGGCCTGCTGTTCGGTGGCGCTGGCGATCACCAGGTTGCGGTCGCCGATCTCGGCAATCGATTGAATGATCTGATCCAGTGCGACTCCCGCGCCCTCGGCGATGTCCAGCGTCTGCTTGGCTAGCCCGTTGCTCGACTCCATGGCGCGCACCGCCTGTTCGGTGTCACCTTGAACGGTGCTGATCATGGTCTCGATCTCGCGGGTGGATTGCCCGGTCTTGTGCGCCAGGGCGCGCACTTCATCGGCAACCACGGCAAAACCGCGACCTGCTTCGCCTGCACGTGCAGCCTCGATGGCGGCGTTGAGGGCAAGCAGGTTGGTCTGTTCGGCGATGCTGCGAATCACGTCGAGTACCTGGCTGATGCCACGGATCTTGCCGGCCAGTTGGCCGAAGTTGCTCGAGGTCGAATCGACATCGGCGGCCAGCTGGTTGATCGATGACAACGTCTGGGTGATGCGCTCGCTGCCCTGGCGGGCAATGCGCCCGGATTCGCTGGAGCTTTCCGAGGCACTGGCGGCGTTACGCGCCACCTCATCCACGGCGCTGCTCATTTCGGTGACGGCGGTGGCGGCCTGGTCGATCTCCAGGCTTTGCTGATGCAGGTTACGCGCGGTGCCATCAGTGACGGCACTCAGTTGTTCAGCGGCCGATGCCAGTTGATTGGAGGCGTCGGCGATCTGTTCGATGGTGCCGCGCAGATTGCCCTGCATGCTCTTGAGCGCCTGCAACAACTTGGCCGGCTCGTCATTGCCCTGGGTGTCGATGTTCAGGGTCAGATTGCCGCTGGCCACCGAGTCCGCCACCTGTACCGCGTCAGCCAATGGCTTGACGATGCTGCGAGTCAGCAGCGCGGCGAGTATCACCGTGGCAATGGCCGACAAGGCCATGACCAGCAACGTGCCGCGTGTGGCCTGGGTGTAAACGGCATTGGCAGCTTTGGCTGCTTCCGAGGCGCCTTCGCGGTTATGCGTGATCAGCTCGTTGAGCGCTTTGGTCATCGCATCGGCTTGTGGGTTAAGGCTCGTGTAAAGGAGTGCCATGGCCGCTGTGCGATCATTGCTGCGCAGATGCTCGGTGAGCTGCGCGCGAGTGGCCAGGTACGTACTTTCGTAACGTTTGAAGTCGTCGTAGTGCGCGCGCTCTTCCGTGGAGCTGATCAGACCCTCGTAGCGTTGTTGCATCTGTGCAAGGTCATCGAGCAGTGTCTGTGCCTGGGTCGTGCTCTCCCGAAGTTGCGTGGCGTCTTCACTGAGTAGCATGCGCAACGTGGCTGAGCGTAGGCGCAAAATGTCTTGAGATACGTCGCCAAGGGTATTGATGCTGGGTATCCAGTTGTCGTCTACCTCATTAGAGCGGTCATGCATGCTGCTCATCTGCAGCAGCGAGAAGCCGCCGAGGACGAGAACCAGCAATGCGATCAAGCCAAATCCTATTGCAGCACGAGGGGCTATGGAGATGGATCTGAAGTTCATGGTGGCAGTACTCAAAGATTTAAGAGATGACTAGCGGGCTGAGGCGTTACATGTCGTTATCAAGGTCCATCAGTCTCCTTGCGGGCAATCGCTGAGGTCGTGCTGGAGGGTCTCGATCTGCTCATAGAGGCTCTCCACCAGCGAGACCAACTCTGGGTCGAAATGCTTGCCGGACTGTTCACGAATAAACGCCTGGGCTTTTTCGATGGGCCAGGGCGCCTTGTATGGGCGTGGCATGCGCAAAGCGTCGTAGACGTCGCAGATGGCGACGATGCGTCCGGACAGAGGAATCTGTTCGCCACGCAGCCCACTCGGGTAGCCGCTGCCATCCCATTTCTCGTGGTGGGTCAGGGCGATTTCTGCCGCCAGCGTGGTCAGCTCAGAGGCGTGCTGGTCGGTCAGAATGGCGTGGCCGATGGCGGGGTGCTCCTGCATCTGCCGGCGTTCATCATCGGTCAGAGCGCCGGGTTTGAGCAGGATATGGTCGGCGATGCCGATCTTGCCGACATCGTGCATCGGCGCCGCCTGACGAATCAGCTCGACCCAGTCGGCGCTCATGCCATAGGCCTTGGCAATCAACGCGGCTGACTCACCGATACGCACGATATGGTTGCCAGTCTCACTGTCTCTGTAGGCCGATGCTCGGCACAGCGTGCGTACCAACGCCGAGTAGCTCTGGCTCAATTGTGCAGTGCGCTCGCGCACGCGTTGTTCCAGGGTCGTGTTGGCTTCGTACAGGGCCAGGCTGGCCTGGCTCAGTTGCAGGTTGCTGCGCACTCGCAGGATCACCTCGGGCAGGTCGACGGGTTTGCTCAGATAATCGTTGGCGCCCAGTTCCAGGCCGGTGCGGCGGCTGGCCGCGTCGTTCAGCGCGGTAATGATGATGATCGGGTTGCTGCTGCGATCACGGTCGGCCAGCGCGCGGAGAATGTCGAAGCCGTTCGGCGCCGGCATGTCCAGATCGAGCAGCAGCAGGCTCCAGGGGTTGTGCTGCAACCAGTCCAGCGCGGCGGCCGAATCGGAGAAACTGATGGTGTCGCGCAGGCCAAAGGCCCGGAGGCTGGACTCCAGCAGGCGACTGTTGGCGATCACATCATCGACGATGACCACGCGTGATTGTCGAAAGTCCTTAGACAGCATCGTTAGCCTCCTTACCGGTCAGGTCGCAGACCAGTTGGTGTAGTTCATCAGGATCGATGGGCACGCCGAGCAAGGCGCTGGCACCCAGGCCGACCAGTTCCTGCAGCTGATCTTCACGGCTCAGCAGAATCACCGGCAGGTCCGCCAGCTCGGCGCTCTGGTGCAGGGCGCGGAGCAGGTCGCGGCCGTCCAGGCCATTCAGCTCGACGCTGAGCAGCAGCAGATCAGGACGTCTGCTGTGCAGCGCCGCCAGCAGCTGCTGGCCATCCTCGAACTGCTGCAGATCGATATCGGCCAGCGCCTGGCTGACGATTTCACGGTTCGTGCGGTCGAGGTCGCCGTGATAGACACATGCCTGGTGCGACGTCGATTCAACTGCTTCAGCTTGTACCGGGGTGACGTGGCGCGGCAGGTCGATCCAGAACTGGCTGCCCTTGTTCGGCTCGCTGTGCAGGCCCATCTCGCCATTCATCAGCGCTGCATATTCCTTGCACAACGATAGGCCAATTCCGGTGCCCTGGATGGCGCCGTTCTCCTGGCCCAGGCGCTGAAAGGGTTCGAACAGCAGCGGTTGCAACTCACTGGCGATACCCATGCCGGTGTCGCTGACCATCAGCCGTACACGGTCATCATGTTCGGTGCAGCTCAGGCTGATACTGCCGGACGGGGTGTACTTGATGGCGTTGGACAGCAGGTTGAGCAGCACCTGGCGCAAGCGCCGCTGGTCCGCCAGTACCGGCACGGCTGTTTCCGGCAGCGTCAGCTTGAGTTCCAGGCCATGGGCTTCGACTTCCGGTGCGACCAGGTCGGCGCACTCGTTCATCAGGGCGACGGCGTCGACCTTGGTCATGTCCAGGCGTGGCTGGTCGCTCTGCAGGCTCGACCAGTCGAGGATATCGCCCACCAACTGGTTGAGGTGGCGGCTGGCGAGCAGGATTTCTTCCAGGTAGTCGGTGTCCTGCTTGTCCGGTTGAGCCTGTTGCATGCGCATCAATTGCGCGAAGCCCTGGATGGCGTTGAGCGGGGTGCGCAGCTCATGGCTCATGCTGGAGATGAACTGGCTCTTGACACGACTGGCTTCCTGGGCTTCGTGGCTGGCGCGCTGAAGCTGGGTGGCGCTGCGCTCCAGGCGCTGCCCCATGGATTCGACATCATCGATGATCGCCTCGAGTTCGGCGATGGTGGTCGCCGGGCGCTTGGGCTTCCAGTTGCCCTGGCCGATTTCGCGAAGCATGGCAACGATGCCGCCGATGGGTTTGCGCAGGCGCTCGGTCAGTTCACGGGCACGGCCCCACATGAAGGCGAAGAACACCAGGTAGAACAACACCAGGCCGGCGATCAGCAGGTAGCCGATGTTGCGGTAGTGGCTGGCCAGTTCGTTGGTCTGGCTGAATACCTCGGACTCATCGACCACGGTGAGCAGATGCCAGTCGGTAGCCGGAATCGTGGCCCAGGCGATCAGGTACGGACGGCCATTCAGAGGCATGGACAACACGCCACTGTCACGCTGCGCGATGGCTTTGGCGAGATCGACGGTGTCGGTGCGTTTGCGGAGATTGAAATCCTCGGGCTTGAACAGCTCCGAACTGATCGCTTCGTCGTAGGAGTGAGTGGTCAGTTCATCCAGGCCGAAGTCGTCTTCTCCTGCCGGTGGCAGCGCCATGATGTTCATCTCATCGCTGATGATCATGGCGTAGCCGTCCCAGGGCACATTGAGGCTCTGAATGTGTTCGAGCAGCTTGCCGACGGTGATGTCCAGGCCCGCCACACCTTCGAGAAAGTCCCCACGCAGCACGGGGGCAACGGCAGAAAGCATCCAGCCCTGGCCAGCCGGGTCGAGGTAGACGTCGGTCCAGGCGACCTTGCGTTCGGGGTTGTGCTTGGCGTCTGCCAGGTAATAGAAGTTGTAGTCCGGTATCACCATGTCGTGGGGATACTGCGAAGGTGTGTCGAACCAGGGAAAGATGTGGTTGTAGCTGTCCCAGCTGTTGAAATAGGTGCTGGCTACCAGTGGGTTTTGCCGCACGGTTTCGCGCATCAGCGGATCGAGACGGGTCAGGCGCGCCACCTTGTACAGATCCTGTTTGTCCAGTGGCGTGGCATTGGAGTAGAAGGACGCCGCGCCACCCTCATCGCTCGGGCTGTAGCGCACGCCGCTGGCAGTCGTCGCCAGGGTTGCCGGGGCGATGGGCTGACGGTCGTTGAGGGTCTGCTGGGTAAGGGCTGCGTAGGTGCTGGTAAGGCGAGCGATATGACCGAGTTCGCTCTCGATCAGATGCGCCTCCTGGCTCGCTGCGGCCTGCAGGTCATTGAGGGCGGCCTCACGCAGGTGTGATATCTGCGCGTCACGGATGGACACATTGGTGAACAGGTAGACGCTGATCAGGACAGTCTCGACCAGGATCAGCGGAATCAATGCAGTTTGTACGAAGGCGCGCCATATCCATGTCCGAAGACTGACTCGAGAGCAGTTTTGCATGACGCACGCTCCTGCGTGATGTAAGGGCGAACAGTGTGATGTCAATATGATATCCTGCTTTCCTTAAGGGTGGCTTAGCTAAAGGTAGTAGTAATTGCTGCAGGTCAAGGGAGCCGTGGCTGCCTTGAGCCGGCAGATCAATGGCGGGGGGGGGGGGCGTGCGGTTCTATGCTAGGCTGGCCGACCTTTTTTTGATACCCCAAGCGGAGCCCTTCATGTCCGAATTCAACTTCAGCCCCGACCTGTCCTCCGATGAAGGCCGCGTCAGTTACGGCATCGGTCGTCAACTCGGTGGTCAGCTGCGTGACAACCCGCCGCCCGGGGTCGATCTGAACGCCATTCTCGCCGGTCTGACCGACGCCTTCACCGGCCAGGCCAGCCGCGTGTCCGAGGCCGAGCTGGGCGCCAGCTTCAAGGTCATCCGCGAAATCATGCAGGCCGAAGCGGCCGCCAAGGCGGAAGCCGCTGCCGGTGAAGGCCGTGCCTACCTGGCCGAGAACGCCAAGCGTGAGGGCGTGACCGTACTGGCTTCCGGCCTGCAGTACGAAGTGCTGGTAGCCGGCGAGGGCGCCAAGCCGTCTGCCGAAGACCAGGTACGTACTCACTACCATGGCACCCTGATCGACGGCACCGTGTTCGACAGCTCCTACGAGCGCGGCCAGCCGGCTGAATTCCCGGTCGGTGGTGTGATTCCGGGTTGGGTCGAGGCGCTGCAACTGATGGGCACCGGCAGCAAATGGCGCCTGCACGTACCGAGCGAGCTGGCCTACGGAGCTCAGGGCGTTGGCAGCATTCCGCCGCACAGTGTGCTGGTATTCGATGTCGAGCTGCTCGACATCCTGTAAGTGAAATCGGCAGGCGCGTGTCGGGTGGACAAGGCTCTTTTGTCCACCATCGCGACCACGGTGGACGGGTGAAGCGTCGTCCACCCTAGGCTACGTACGAACGGCCCTTCTGCATCGCACAAGGGCCGTTTTGTCTTTCAGGATGGGCGCAATGCCCGGGCGTAGCAGTACAGAAACAGGCTGCGCACCAGTTCCTTGAGGACGATGGGTTCGCTGGAGCTGAGCTCGTGTAAATCCAGGTCGCCCTGATCACGCAGTTCGTCCAGGGCTTCTTCTTCGAGCATGGCGCAGACTTCACCGGTTTCACGGTTGAGGATGCGCAGATAGGGATGCGGGCGGTCCAGCCAGGCATCGATCAGGTAGGTCATGGCAGTCTCCTTGGCCGTCATTACGTAACTGAGAATAATTCCTATTACATAAATAGCAAGGGTTAATTGCTGCCTTTTGTCGTTTGCCTGTTTTCAGCAGGTGGAGCGGACAGGGCGAAGCCTTGCCTGCCTTCCGCGCAGGCGAGTTGGAGGGGCGCAGCATGCTGTTGATCCCGCGCCTCGCTACTCACTCTGCGCGCAGGCGGTAGATGCTGGAGGCGGAGACGCGTGCCATGCCGGTTCGCAGATCGGGTCAGGAGCCCAGGCGGCGAGTCACTTCGCCCAGTTGCCCGGACATGTCATGCAGGTTGCGGCTGGCTTTCTGCGTACGTTCGACGTTGTCCTGGTTGGCGCTGGCGATGGCGGTCAGCTCGGTAAGGTTGCGCGAGATATCCTCGGCCACCGAGGTTTGCTCTTCGGCGGCGGTGGCGATCTGCTGGTTCATGTCGCGGATGGCTTCCACGGCCTCGGTGATGCGCTGCAGCATGGCACCGGCCTCGGTGACCTGGGTCACGCCCTGTTCGCTGCGCTGTTGACCGCTCTCGATGGCGCGCACGGCATTCAGCGCACCGCTCTGCACGGTGTCGATGATCTGGTTGATCTCTGCGGTGGACTCGGCGGTGCGCTGGGCGAGGTGGCGCACCTCGTCGGCGACCACGGCGAAACCGCGGCCTTGTTCGCCGGCGCAGGCGGCTTCGATGGCGGCATTAAGGGCCAGCAGGTTGGTCTGTTCGGCGATGCCACGGATCACTTCCAGCACCTTGCCGATGCGCCCGCTGTCGCTTTCCAGGCGGCGAATCACTTCGGCGGTATTGGCGATCTCGCCGCGGATGTCGGTGATGGTGGCGATGGTCGATTGCATCACCGTGCTGCCCTGGCGTGCCGAGTCGTCGGCATCGTTGGCCGCATGCGCGGCGTCGGCGGCGTGGCGCGCGACTTCCTGCGCCGTGGCGGACATCTCATGCATGGCCGTGGCGGACATCTCATGCATGGCCGTGGCGACCTGATCGGTGCGCTCGAACTGCTCGCTGACGCCCTCGGTCATGCGTGAGGCGATGGCGTTCAGCTCGCTGCTGGCGCTGTCGAGGTTCTGCGTACTGTGGTGCAGGCGCTCGCTGGTGCTGGCAAGAAAGTCGCGCAGGGTGTTCGCGGCGCGCGCCAGCAGGCCCAGTTCATCTTGCCGGGTGCTTTCCACGCGTTGGCCGAAACGGCCTTGGCTGAGTTGGTCGACATGGCCGATCAGTTGGCGGATGGGGATGATCAGATTGCGATTGACCAGCCACAGGCTGAATACGGCGATGACCAAAGCTGCGGCCAGCATCACGACTGTGCCGCTGAGAATGGTGCGCGCGGCGCTGGCGTTGATCTGCTCGGCCTGGCTCAGGCTGTTCTGGCGTAACTGCTCGACCAGTGCAGTCATCTGCTCACTGGCGGCGCGGTCGATGCCTTTGACGGCTTCATCGCCGGCTCTGGCATCGGCTCCGGCGGCCACGAAGGCGTCGCGGCCCTTGCGGTAATTGCCACCAAGCGCCTGATGTTCGCTACGCAGGCGCTCGACCTGCGTCTTCAACGCCGGGTCGGCAGCGGCGACCAGGGTCAACTGGCCGAGAATATCCTGCACCTTGCGCTCCTGCGCTTCGAACTGGCTCCAGTAGCGTTGCAGGTTGGCGCTGTCCTGGCCGCGCAGTAGGACGTTCTTCCATTCCTGCACCTGAATCTTGAATTCGACGTTGGCCGCGTCGATCAGGCGCGAAGATTCCAGCGGCCCATCGAGCAGGCCACGGTAGGACTGAATGCCGCTGGAGAGAAAGCTGAAGCAGGCCAGGGCGGTGATCAGGATCAGTTCCAGACTGCCGCCGAGCAGGGCGAGAATCTGCGCGCGCAGGGATTTTTGCAGGAACATGATGGGATGCCTCGGAGGTCAGGCGCAGCGGGACATGTTCAGCGTAGTTGGTGAATGTTGCAGATTTGTGAAATGTCTAGATGGGTCGTCGCAATGCCGGATCAGCCAGGGAACAGCAGATGATTTCGATGCTTGAATGATTGCGCAATCATCTTAATCTGACTCGGGTTGTCCATTTTTGGCGACCCATCGGGGCGCCGACTTTCATCACGAGGAAGAGTCATGACCGATAACTCCAGCCCACGCGCCGATGATGACCGCATCACCTGGCTCAGTCTGCGCTCGGTAGCGCTGCCGCTGGCCAACCCGATCAGCGATGCCAAGGTGCTCACCGGCCGGCAGAAGCCGATGACCGAGATTGCCATCCTGATCGCCGAGATCGAAACCCGCGATGGTCATCGTGGCCTCGGGTTCAGTTACTCCAAGCGTGCTGGAGGCCCGGGCCAGTTCGCCCATGCCCTGGAAGTGGCGCCGAACCTGATCGGCGAGAACCCCAGTGATATCGCCAAGCTGTGGGACAAGCTGTGCTGGGCCGGCGCGTCGGTCGGTCGCAGCGGCCTGGCGAGCCAGGCCATCGGCGCCTTCGACGTCGCTCTGTGGGATCTCAAGGCGCGCCGCAGCGGCCTGTCGCTGGCACGTTTGCTCGGTAGCCATCGTGATTCGGTGCGCTGCTACAACACCTCCGGCGGCTTCTTGCATACACCGCTCGATCAGTTGCTGAAGAACACCGATATCTCCCGCGAGAAGGGCATTGGCGGCATCAAACTCAAGGTCGGTCAACCTGACTGGGCGCTGGATATCCACCGCGTCAGCACGGTGCGTGAACATCTGGGTGAGAGCTTCCCGCTGATGGTCGATGCCAACCAGCAATGGGACCGCCCGACTGCGCGGCGCATGTGCCGTCGTCTGGAGCCCTTCGACCTGATCTGGATCGAGGAGCCGTTGGACTGCTACGACGCCGAAGGTCATGCCGAGCTGGTGCGCCTGTTCGATACACCGATCGCCACCGGCGAGATGCTCACCAGCCCCGCCGAGCACTGGGAGTTTATTCGCCAGCGCGGCGCCGACTTCCTCATGCCCGATGCGCCGCGTGTCGGCGGTATCACCCCGTACCTGCGCGTGCAGACCCTCGCCGAGCAGGCCGGCATGACCCTGGCGCCACACTTCGCCATGGAGCTGCACGTGCACCTTGCCGCCAGCCACACGCGCGAGCCATGGGTCGAGCATTTCGAATGGCTGGAGCCGTTGTTCAACGAGCGCCTGGAGATTCGCGACGGACGCATGTTGGTGCCGACTCGTCCGGGCCTGGGTCTGAGTCTGAGCGAGCAGGTTGCCGGCTGGACGGTGCAGCAGGCAGAGGTCGGCAACCGCGCTTGAAGCGTCAGCTCTGCGGATAGATGTCGTGCGCGGCCTGGCGCACAGCTGCGATCATCGACGGTAAGGCCGGGTTGTCGTTGTCGTCGCGCCAGACCAGATGCAGCTCCCCACTTATGCCTTCGGGTAGCGGCAGCTCGCGGAAACGTACTTGCTCGAAGCGGATGGCACTGGCGCTGCGCGGCACCAGTGCCAGCCCCATGCCGGCATTGACCAGCGACAGGATGGTCAGGGTCGAGCCCAGCGCCTGAACAAACTCCGGCTGGATGCCGCTGGCGCGAAACAGGCCGGTGTGCAGTTCGTTGAAGGGCTGCCAGGCGGTATGTGCATAAAGGATGAAGGGTTGGCCATGGAGCATTTCCAGGGTCGGCCTTTCGTGCTGCGCCAGTGGATGTTCGGCGGGCGCAGCCAGCACGAAGGGTTCGCGCAGCAGGCATTCGCTGATCAGCCCAGGTTGTTGCAAGGGCGCTCGAACGATGGCCAGGTCCACACGCCGGGCGCGCAGCGCTTGCACCTGTTCGAAGGTGCTCATTTCCAGCAAGGCGATATCCACCCCGGGGCGTTCGCGCTTGGCGGTGGTGATCGCGCGCGGCAGCACGTCATACACCGCGCTGGCGACGAAGCTGATGTTGAGTGCGCCGCTTTCGCCGATGGCAGCCAGCCTGGCGCTTTGCGCTGCGCGGTGGGCCTGGTCGAGCAGCGCCTGGGCTTCGACGAAGAAGGCGCGGCCAGCTGCCGTCAACGCCACCGAGCGGGTGCTGCGGGTGAACAACGCCACGCCCAGCTGGTGTTCGAGCAGCTGGATCTGCCGGCTCAGTGGCGGCTGAGTCATGTTCAGGCGCTCGGCAGCGCGGCGGAAATTCAGCTCGGCGGCCAGGGTAGTGAAGCAGCGCAGTTGCGATAGCTCAAACACTGATTCAATCCAGGTATCAATTGAGTAGAAAACTAGATTAGACCTGGATCAATGGCGGCGTCCATCATCGCTCCACGCTTTCGCGCCCGGAGTGACGATGAGTCTCGACCTTTACACCCCTGATCCGATCACATGGATCGGCCTGCGCTCGGTGGATCTGCCACTGGCTCGGGCCGTGAGCGATGCCAAGGTGTCCACTGGTCGACAATTGCCGCTGTCGGCCGTCAGTCTGTTGTTCGTCGAGCTGCAAACCCGCCAGGGGCATACCGGGCTCGGCTTCAGCTACACCCTACGCACCGGTGGCCCGGCGCAATACGCCCATGCCCGCGAGCTGGCACCGCTGCTGCTCAACGAAGATGGTAACGATATCGCCCGCCTGTGGGGGCGGCTCAGTTGGGCCAGTGCCTCCATCGGCCGCAGTGGTCTGGCAGTGCAAAGCATCGCGGCGTTCGACACGGCGCTGTGGGATCTCAAGGCGCGGCGGGCCGGTTTGCCGCTGGCCAAGCTGCTCGGCGCCCAGCGTGACGCGGTGCCTTGCTACAACACCTCTGGCGGCTATCTGCAGGCGCCCATCGAGGAGGTCATCGACCGCGCCGGGCAGGCGCTGGCGGGCGGCATCGGTGGTATCAAGCTCAAGGTCGGGCAGCCGAATCAAACTGAGGATTTACGACGCGTGCGGGCCTTGCGTCATGCCCTCGGTGATGAAGTGGCGGTGATGGTGGACGTCAACCAGCAATGGGATCGCACCACGGCGCTGCGCATGGGGCGCGCTCTGGAAGAGCTGAACCTGACCTGGATCGAGGAGCCGCTCGATGCACACGATCTGGAGGGGCATGCGGCGTTGTCCGCGCAGTTGGTTACGCCGGTCGGCAGCGGCGAGATGCTCAGTAGCGCAGCCGAGGCGTGTGCTTACGTGGAGCGCGGCGCGGTCGACGTGATCATGCACGATGCACCTCGAGTCGGTGGTATCACGCCTTTCCTGCAGGTTGCCGAGGTGGCCAGACGGCACGGCCTGGTCATGGCGCCGCACTTCGTCATGGAACTGCATATCCACCTGGCGGCTGCCTACGAGCATGCCACCTGGGTGGAGCATTTCGAGTGGCTGGAGCCTTTGTTCAACGAGCGCCTGGAGATTCGCGACGGTTGCATGCAGGTGCCGATGCGGGCCGGGCTGGGCCTGAGTCTGAGCGAGCAGGTGGCGGGCTGGACAGTGGCGCAGGACGCCTTTGGAGTGCGGGCGTGAGAGGGGAGATGCAGGTATTCCCCTCGCCGTGTTGGCGAGGGGAACGGTGGGGTGGGTCAGGTGCGAAGTATTTCGTTGATCGCGCTGGGTTTCGGGCGCAATGCACTGAACACCTGCCAGAGCACGAACACCAATGCCAGGCCGAGGAAGGTGCCGGCAATCGGATTGGTGAAGAACTCGGCGAAGCTGCCGTCCGACAGCATCAGACCGCGACGCAGGTTGGTTTCCGCCATAGGCCCGAGGATGAAGCCGATGATGAACGGCGCCGCCGGCATACCGGCCTTGACGAAGGCGTAACCGAGCAGACCGAACAGCAGGATCGACCAGACGTCGAACAGGCGGCTGGACAGACCAAAGGCGCCGACCACGCACAGCACCAGAATGATCGGCAGCAGGATGTGCTTGGGCACGTCGAGCAGCTTGATGAACAGGCGCAGGCCGTAGAACTCCATGAACAACATCATCACCGTGGCGACGATCAGCGCGGCGAAGATGGTGTACACCAGCGGACCCTGGCTGATGAACAGCAGCGGACCGGGTTGAATGCCGTGGATCAGGAAGCCACCGAGCATGATCGCGGTGACGGTGTCGCCGGGGATGCCCAGGGTCATCAGCGGCATCATGGCGCCGCCGATACCGGCGTTGTTGGCCGTCTCGCTGGCGACCACGCCGCCGATGTTGCCCTTGCCGTAGGTGTGCCCGTCTTTCGCGCGTTTCTTGGCGATGATGTAGGACACCAGGTTCGAGGTTCCTGCGCCGATGCCTGGCAGGATACCGATGCCCAGACCGATCAGGCCGGAGCGACCGGCGTTGGGCAGTTGCTCGCGGAACTCCTTGAGCGAGAAGCCGAAGCCCTTGATGTTCTTCATGCTCACCGACTTGGCCTTGCCCTGCACGGCATGGCGGCCGGTTTCGGCGAGCTTGATGATCTCGGCTACGGCAAACATGCCGATCATTACCGTGAGCATCGAGAAGCCGCCATTGAGCTCACTGATGCCGAAGGTGAAGCGGCGCACTGCCTCGACCGGGGCGATGCCGACGGTGGATACCGCGATACCCAGCGCACCCGCGAACAGGCCCTTGACCATGGAACCGGCCGAGAGGGTGGCGATCAGGGTCAGGGAGAACACGGCGATGGCGAAGTATTCGTGCGGGCCGAAGCTCAGGGCGACCTTGGCCAGCTGCGGTGCGATGAACATCAGCGCGACGATGCTGAAGATGGTGCCCAGGAAGGAGAACACGATACCGACGCCCAGCGCCTTGACGCCGTGCCCCTGTTCCATCAGCGGGCCGCCGTCGAACACCGTGGCGATCGATGAAGGTGTTCCCGGAATCTTCAGCAGGATCGCCGAGATCAGGCCTCCGGATGTGGCGCCAATGAACAATGCGACCAGCAGCGACAGACCCGCTTGCGGGCCCATGGTGAAGGTCAGCGGCAGGCATAGCGCCACGGCCATGGTTGCCGACAGGCCGGGCACGGCGCCGAAGACGATGCCCATGGCCACGCCGACGGCCATCAGCATCATGATGTTCAGTGAAAAGACGGCACCGAAGCCTTGCTGCAGTAATTCGAGCATGGTCGATCCTCAGATGTAGTTGTTCAGCAGGCCAGCGGGCAGCAACAGATCGAAGGCCTCGCGGAACAGCAGGAAGATGAGCGCAGAGCAGGTGACGGCGACCAGCAGATAGGTCAGGTGCCTGGCTTTCTGGTTTACCGGGGTCAGCACTAGGAACTGCAGATACAGGTAAACCACGGTCATGATCGGGAAGCCCACAGGGCCGAGCAGGGCCATGTAGCCAAGGATCAGACCGAGTGTCTTGATGACGGTCTTCGGCTCGACAATTTCAACAGTTGGCTCTTCGGCCTCTGCAGGAGCCGGACTGGCGGCGGGTTCGGCAGCAGCCTTGGGTTTGGCAAAGGCGCTGACCAGTTGCATCAGGCCAAGCAGAGACAGGAATCCGGCCAGCAGTTTCGGCACCGTGGCGGCATCGACACCATCATGCCCGGGGAGCTGTTGTGCCAGTACCAGGTAGGTAAGGCTGGCGCCGAGCATGGCAATGCCGATGATCAGCTCTTTCTTGTTCAGGGTGTTCATCGTGTACCTCGGTGTTCTGAGGTGCAGCGCCGGTAAGAATCGATCGTGCCGGCGCTGCGTTATGGCTTACTTGGCCTTGCGCAGTTCATCCTTGAACTGCATGAAGTCTTCGCGGGTCTTGGCCAGAATCTGCTTGGCGTCTTCGGTGGCGAAGAACGCGACCGGTTGCTTGAATTTCTTCAGGTCTTCGGCGTAAGCAGGTTTCTCAGTGATCTGCTGCATGATGTCAGACATCTTCTTCACGATCGCCGGGTCGGTGCCTTTCGGGAAGGCCACTACGTAGGGCTTGTCCATGGTGATGTCGAGGCCTTGCTCCTTGAGGGTCGGGACCTCGCCGAGCATGGTGTTGCGTTCGTCGTTGGGCTGGCCCAGGGCGACCATTTGCCCGCCCTGCACATAGTCCTGTACGGAGCCATAGGTGATGGCGCCCATGTCCAGACGACCACCGAGCATGCCGACCACGCGATCGGATACGGTGCCACCGTCAACCATCTTCAGTTTGGCGCCGGTGAGTTTCTCCAGCATCAGGCCCTGGATGTGCGAGAAGCTGCCCATCTCGGTGCCATAGGTGATGCTGCCGGGGTTGGCTTTCGACTTGTCCACCAGGTCCTGCATGCTGGTCACGCCGGATTGCTTGGAGGCGACGAACACGGTGCTCTTGTCGACGCCGGCGATGCAGGAAACGTCGAAGGTCTCGTAGCTGTCTTCGGTCAGGCCGGCGACTTCGTTGACGATCAACTGGCCCGGGTGGGTGAAGAGGATGGTGTTGCCATCCGGCGCTGCGCCTTTGACCTGTTCGGCCGCCAGGGTACCGCCGCCGCCAGCGACGTTGGTCACTACCATGGTCTTGCCGGTGATCTCGTTAAAGTACTTGGCCATCATGCGGGCGTTGAAGTCGGTGTCGCCGCCTGGGTTGGCGATTACCACCACCTGGACGGGGCGGGTCGGCCATTTCACGTCATCGGCGAAGGTAGCGGAATGAGTGGCCAGGACACCCATGCCGACCAGGGCAGAAAGGAGGGAGGCGCGGAATGTTTTTTTCATTGGAATACTCCGGGTTGGGATAAAAGCCGCGCGAGTCACTCGCGGCCGAGGCTGGGACGTTTCGGGTCGTATTGCCAACCCGGAACCAGGTACTGCATGGCCATTGCGTCGTCACGCGCGCCGTTGGCCACCTTCTTGTAAAGTTCGTGAGCGGCCATGATCCGCTCCATGTCCGGCTCGATACCCAGGCCGGGCTTGTCCGATACCTGCACTTGGCCACCGATGATCTGCAGCGGCTCGCGGGTCAGACGTTCCTCGCCTTCCTGCCAGATCCAGTGGGTGTCGATAGCCGTGACGCGGCCGGGCACGGCCGCCGCAGCATGGGTGAACATGGCCAGGGAAATATCGAAGTGGTTGTTCGAATGCGAACCCCAGGTCAGGCCGAACTCTTCACAGACCTGACCGAGGCGCACGGCGCCTTGCATGGTCCAGAAGTGTGGGTCGGCCAGGGGAATGTCCACGGCCTCCAGGCGCAACGAGTGCCCCATCTGCCGCCAGTCGGTGGCGACCATGTTGGTGGCGGTGGGGATGCCGGTGGCGCGCTTGAACTCGGCCATGATCTCGCGACCCGAGTAGCCATTCTCCGGGCCGCAAGGGTCTTCGGCATAGGTCAGCACGTGGCCTTGTCCTTGGCACAGGGCGATGGCTTCATCCAGCGACCAGGCGCCATTGGGATCGAGGGTGACGCGGGCATCGGGGAAGCGCGCCTTGATCGCACGGATTGCTTCCATTTCCTCGGCGCCACGCATCACGCCGCCCTTCAGTTTGAAATCGTTGAAGCCGTAGCGCGCATGCGCCGCTTCGGCCAGGCGGGCGATGGCCTCCGGCGTCAGCGCGGCCTGATGGCGCAGGTGATACCAGTCATCTGCCGAGCCTTTACCTGCGAGGTAGGGCAGGTCGGTGCGCTGGCGTTCACCTATATAGAAGAGGTAGGCGAGCATCGGCACGCTGTCGCGTTGCTGGCCGCTGCCGAGCAGTTCGGCCACCGGCACGTCGAGATGCTGGCCGAGCAGATCGAGCAGGGCGGCTTCGACCGCGGTGATCACGTTGTCCAGGCGCAGGTTGATCTCGTGCGGTTGCTTGAGTACACGCGCTTCGGATTCGGACGTGACCTGATGCTGGGTGGTCTGCGGCCCTTTGGCCGTGCCGGCGATGGCCTGGCGCAGGCGATTGAGCACGTGGTTGTAACGGCCGACCGATTGGCCGATCACCAGTTCGCGGCAG
The DNA here is from genome assembly GCF_003935465.1 of Pseudomonas sp. o96-267. Lineage (NCBI taxonomy): Bacteria > Pseudomonadati > Pseudomonadota > Gammaproteobacteria > Pseudomonadales > Pseudomonadaceae > Pseudomonas > Pseudomonas sp. o96-267. The sequence goes on along the minus strand of NZ_RHQP01000003.1, from coordinate 137,990 downwards.
CGCTCCAGCGCCTGGCGGATGCCTTCGCCACCCGGGACTTCGCCACAGCCGATGCGCCCGGCATTGTCCTTGAGCAGCACCAGGTTGCGGGTGAAGTAGGGGGCATGGGCGCCGCACAGGTTGAGCAGCATGCTGTCATGGCCGGCGACCGGAATGACCTGCATCTCGACGATCTGGGGTGTGCTGCTACGGGAGGCTTCGTACATCTTGGCTGGGGCTCCGAAACTGGTGCGGCCCTCGGCCGCAATGGCAAAGGTACGGTTCAGTCGTGCACCGGGGTCATCGTGCGATCCGCGCGGTAGCAAGTGAGAGCATGGGCAAAGACGGCAACGAGGCCTGCGCGGACTGCGCTGTTCAGGCGGCTGCTGACATCGGTGCGATGGTCGGCACGATGGCAGGGTGGGGCGGCAGTGAAGGTCTGTGACATGACCAGGGCCTCGTTTGTTTTTATTGGAATGTCATAGGTTGTCGTATGACTTGGTGAAATTAGTACCAGCCTGTTCCTGGCCTGTCAACGCTGCTCAGGGTTAATGATGATTGCGCTGCCATCTCTTCAGGCGCCATGATGGAGCCTGCTCTACGCTGAGCTTTCACGCTTACGCAGCAGTTTTGCGGGCAGGCTGGGCGAAGGCGATAAAAACTTCGACGAACGGGTAATACAAAAACTGGTGTTTTTTTTGTTGTTGTACGATAACGTATCTCTACAGCTACGGCTGACGTCATTTCCACAACTCGCTTTAACAGGGTGTTCGCATAATGAATCCACAAGAACTTAAGTCCATCCTCTCCTCCGGTCTGCTGTCTTTCCCGGTGACAGACTTCGATGCTGCCGGTGATTTCAATCAGGCTGGTTATGTGCGCCGTCTCGAGTGGCTGGCACCTTACGGTGCTTCCGCTCTGTTCGCAGCCGGCGGTACTGGCGAGTTCTTCTCCCTGGCGCCGGACGAATACAGCGCCGTGATCAAGACCGCCGTGGATACCTGCGAGAATTCCGTGCCTATCCTGGCTGGTGTTGGCGGCCCGACCCGCGTTGCCATCCAGATGGCGCAGGAAGCCGAGCGCCTGGGCGCCAAGGGCCTGCTGCTGCTGCCGCACTACCTGACCGAAGCCTCGCAGGACGGCGTTGCCGCTCACGTAGAGCAGGTGTGCAAGTCGGTGAAGATCGGCGTGGTGATCTACAACCGTAACGTCTGCCGCCTCAACGCCAACCTGCTGGAGCAACTGGCCGAGCGCTGCCCGAACCTGATCGGTTACAAGGACGGCCTGGGCGACATCGAGCTAATGGTGTCGATCCGCCGCCGCCTGGGCGAGCGCCTGACCTACCTCGGCGGCCTGCCGACCGCTGAAGTCTACGCAGCGGCCTACAAGGCACTGGGCGTACCGGTGTATTCCTCGGCCGTGTTCAACTTCATCCCGAAAACCGCCATGGACTTCTACCGCGCCATCGCCGCGGAAGATCACGCCACCGTTGGCAAACTGATCGATGATTTCTTCCTGCCGTACCTGGACATCCGCAACCGCAAGGCCGGCTATGCCGTGAGCATCGTCAAGGCAGGTGCCAAGATCGTCGGTTACGATGCCGGTCCGGTACGCGCACCGCTGACCGATCTGCTGCCGGACGAGTACGAAGCCCTGGCCAAGCTGATCGAAGCCCAAGGCGCGCAGTAATACCGAAAAGGGGCGCCCCCCCCGGGGGGCGGGGCGGGGTTGGGGGGGTAAAGGTGTGTTTTAACCGCGCCGAGGCGACACCCAAGGGGGGCACAGAGTGGGGGTAATAAACAAAAAAGCAGGCCCCGCGAG
>NZ_RHQP01000003.1:0-136180 GCF_003935465.1 Pseudomonas sp. o96-267 | reverse complement strand
CCCCCCACTCACCACCCCCTTCTCCTCGGCGCCCCCCTTATTTTTTCCCCCCCCCCCCCCCCCCACACCCCCCCCCCCCCCCCCCCCCAACCCCCCCCCCCCCCCCCCCCCCGCCCGCCCCCCCCCCTGGCCGCGCCCCGGAAGTCCCGGCGCGACGGCGTTGAACCATTGTCGAACCCGCATAAGAACAACAGGGTAACGCTCATGACTTCACAGATTCCTGCCGCTGTCGGCACTCCGCTGATCACCGAGCTGCAAGTCGTACCGGTCGCCGGTCAAGACAGCATGCTGCTCAATCTGAGCGGTGCCCACGGCCCGTATTTCACCCGCAACATCCTCATTCTCAAGGACAGCGCCGGCCACGTCGGTGTCGGCGAAGTCCCCGGCGGCGAGGGCATTCGCAAGACCCTCGAAGACGCCCGCTCGATCCTCGTCGGCCAGCCGGTCGGCAACTACAACGCCTTGCTCAACCAAGTACGCCGCGCTTTCGCCGATCGTGATTCCGGCGGTCGCGGCCTGCAGACTTTCGATCTGCGCATCACCATTCACGCCGTCACCGCGCTGGAGTCCGCGTTGCTCGACCTGCTCGGCCAGCACCTCGGTGTGCCGGTGGCTGCACTGCTCGGCGAAGGCCAGCAGCGCGATGCGGTGGAAATGCTCGGTTATCTGTTCTTCGTCGGTGACAAGGACAAGACCGATCTCGGCTACCGCGACGAGCGCGATGCCGATGACACCTGGGAGCGCGTGCGCAACCAGACCGCATTGACGCCGGAAACCATCGTCCGCCAGGCCGAGGCCGCGCATGCGCGTTATGGCTTCAACGATTTCAAACTCAAGGGCGGTGTGCTGCATGGCGAAGCCGAAGTCGAGGCGATCCGCGCCCTGGCCGCGCGCTTCCCTGAGGCTCGTGTGACGCTGGACCCCAATGGCGGCTGGTCGCTGGATGAAGCCATTGCCCTGTGCCGCGACCTGCATGGCGTGCTGGCCTATGCCGAAGACCCGTGCGGCGCCGAGAACGGCTACTCTGGTCGTGAAGTGATGGCCGAGTTCCGCCGTGCCACCGGCCTGCCGCCTGCGACCAACATGATCGCTACCGACTGGCGGCAGATGGGCCACACCATCTCCCTGCAATCGGTGGATATCCCGCTGGCCGACCCGCACTTCTGGACCATGGCCGGTTCGGTACGCGTGGCGCAGATGTGCAACGACTGGGGCCTGACCTGGGGTTCGCACTCCAACAACCACTTCGACATCTCCCTGGCCATGTTCACCCACGTCGCCGCGGCGGCGCCGGGTCGCGTCACTGCCATCGATACCCACTGGATCTGGCAGGACGGCCAGTACCTGACGCGCAACCCGCTGCGCATCGAGGGTGGTCTGGTGCAGGTGCCGAAGACGCCGGGTCTCGGCGTCGAGCTGGATTGGGACGCGCTGGCCAAGGCGCACGAGCTGTACCAGACCAAGGGCCTGGGCGCGCGTGACGACGCCATTGCCATGCAGTACCTGATCCCCAACTGGACCTTCAATAACAAGAAGCCCTGCCTGGTTCGTTGAGCCGAGCCCGACGCCGTGCCGTGGCTTTGTAGGGTGGGCCGGGCGGCGTTCCGTTTTAGCCCACCCTACGGCCTTACCGGCTGAGCCTTTCCTGCTGTCTCGCGAGCCTTGCCGATGCCAGATGCCAAACCGGGTCGTGTGCGCTACAGCATCTTGTTGATGCTGTTTCTGGTCACCACCATCACCTTCGCCGATCGCTCCAGCCTGTCCGTCGCCGGTTCGGCGATGCAGGCCGGCCTGGGCATCGACGCGGTGACGCTCGGCTACATCTTCTCGGCGTTCGGCTGGGCCTATGTGATCGGGCAGATTCCCGGTGGCTGGCTGTTTGATCGCTTCGGCACCAAGCCGGTGTACACCCTGGCGTTGTTCGTCTGGTCGGCGCTGACCCTGCTGCAGGGCTTCGTCGGCTGGCTGCCGGGGACCTGGGCCGGGACCTCGATGTTTCTGCTGCGGCTGCTGGTGGGCTTTGCCAGTGCGCCGTGCTTTCCCGGCAATGCGCGCATCATCGCCTCGTGGTTTCCTACCGCCGAGCGGGCTACGGCCACGGCCATCTCCAGTTCGGCGCAGTATGCTGCCACCGCCCTGTTCGCACCCTTGATGGGCTGGGTAGTGCAGGTGATGGGCTGGCAGTCGGTGTTCATCGTGCTCGGTTGTCTGGGGCTGGCGCTGTCGCTGCTGTGGTTGAAGCAGCTGCATGGCCCGCGTCAGCACCCGCGTATCGAAGCGGCCGAGCTGGAACATCTGGAGCAGGGCGGGGCGCTGATCGATCTGGAAGGGCAGCGTAGCGGTGATGGCGGTTCGCAGTGGCGCTACCTGGGCCTGCTGCTGCGCCAGCGCACGATGATCGGCATCTACCTCGGCCAGTATTGCAACAACGCCATTACCTATTTCTTTCTCACCTGGTTTCCGGTCTACCTGGTGCAGGCGCGCGGCATGAGCATTCTCGGCGCCGGTTTCGCTGCCGCCTTGCCGGCTATCAGCGGTTGCGCCGGTGGCGTGCTCGGTGGGCTGCTGTCCGATGGCATGTTGCGTCGCGGTCACTCGCTGACCCTGGCGCGCAAGCTGCCGATGGTGTTCGGTCTGCTGCTGTCGAGCGCCGTGGTGCTGTGCATTTTCGTCGACAGCGACACGGCTGTGATGGTGCTGATGGCCCTGGCCTTCTTCGGCAAGGGCCTCGGCTCGCTGGGCTGGACGCTGGTGGCCGACACTTCGCCTCGGCAGATCCTTGGTTTGTCCGGCGGGCTGTTCAACACCTTCGGTAACCTGGCAGCGATCACCACACCTATCGTTATCGGCTACCTGGTCAGCCGTACCGGATCATTCGATTGGGCATTGGCCTATGTTGGTCTCAATTCCCTGCTGGCGGTCGTGAGCTTCGGCTTGATCGTCGGCCGTATTCACAGGGTCGAGTTGGACGCTGCGTCTGGCTCGGCATCCTGAACGCACAACAGGAGCAAGCGTCATGCAGTTGATTCCCCATCAGGATTCGCCCCGTTACATCCGCCTGCACCCGAGCGACAACGTTGGTGTGGTGGTCAATGACCAGGGCGTTGCCGCTGGCGGCCAGTTCGACGATGGCCTGACGGCTATCGAAGGCATCCCGCAGAGCCACAAGGTGGCGCTGGTGGATATCGCCGAAGGCGGCGAGGTGGTGCGTTATGGCGAGGTCATCGGCTATGCGTTGAAACCCATCGCCGCCGGCAGCTGGGTCACCGAGCAGGTGCTGCGCATGCCCGAGCCGCCGGTGCTGGACAACCTGCCCAAGGCGACCATCAAGACCGCACCCGGCGAGCCGCTGGAGGGCTACACCTTCGAAGGCTTCCGCAACCCGGACGGCAGCTTCGGCACCCGTAACATCCTCGGCGTGACCACCACCGTGCAGTGCGTGGTCGGCGTGCTCGATCACGTGGTCGAGCGCGTGCGCAAGGAAATCCTGCCCAAATACCCCAACGTCGACGACGTGGTGGCGCTGTCGCACAGCTACGGTTGCGGCGTGGCGATCAACGCGCCGGACGCGGTGGTGCCGATCCGCACGCTGTACAACATCAGCCGCAACCCCAACCTGGGTGGCCAGGCGCTGGTGATCAGCCTCGGCTGCGAGAAGCTGCAGGCCAACCAGTTGATGGATGGCGACCAGCTCACCAACGGCATGGACGAGGAAGATTGGCTGTTCCGCCTGCAGGATTCCGGCACCGGCTTCACCGGCATGGTCGAGCAGATCATGGGCATGATCGAAGATCGCCTGAAGGTGCTCGATCTGCGTCGTCGCGAGACCGTACCGGCTGCCGAACTGGTAGTCGGCATGCAATGCGGCGGCAGCGATGCCTTCTCCGGTATCACCGCCAACCCGGCCCTTGGCGTAGCTGCCGACCTGCTGGTGCGCGCCGGCGCTACCGTGATGTTCTCCGAGAACACCGAAGTGCGTGACGGCATCCACCTACTGACGCCGCGTGCCGCTAGCGTCGAGGTGGCCGATGCGCTGATTCGCGAGATGGACTGGTACGACCGCTACCTTGCACGCGGCATGGCCGACCGCAGTGCCAACACCACGCCGGGCAACAAGAAGGGCGGGCTGAACAATATCGTCGAGAAGGCCATGGGCTCCATTGCCAAGTCCGGCAACGGCACCATCGCCGGTGTGGTCGCGCCGGGCGAGCGCATTCGTGGCAAGGGCCTGTGGTTCTGCGCCACGCCGGCCAGCGACTTCATCTGCGGCACGCTGCAATTGGCGGCGGGCATGAACCTGCACATCTTCACCACCGGTCGTGGCACGCCCTATGGCCTGTCCATGGTGCCGGTAATCAAGGTGGCCACACGCACCCAACTGGCCGAGCGCTGGCCGGATCTGATCGACGTCGACGCCGGGCAGATCGTCTCCGGGCGCATGACGCTGGAGCAAATGGGCTGGCACATCTTCCAGCTCTACTTGGACGTGGCCAGCGGTCGCAAGCAGACCTGCGCCGAGCACCTGCGCCTGCACAACGACCTGGTGCTGTTCAACCCGGCGCCGGTGACCTGAGATGAGTGGCCTGTCCGATGATCTGCTTCAGGCGTTGCGCAAGGCGGTCGGCGAGGCTGGCCTGATCACTGACGCCGAGCGCATGCAGAGCTACCTCAGCGACTGGCGCGGTGCCTACCGTGGCCAGGCGGCTGCCGTGCTGCGTCCGGCGTCGACTGAGGAAGTTGCTGCCGTGGTACGCCTGTGCGCGCAGGCCAGCGTTGCCCTGGTGCCACAAGGCGGCAATACCGGCCTGTGCGGCGGCTCGATCCCGGATGACTCTGGCGCGCAGGTCGTGCTGTCGCTGACGCGCATGAAGCGTATCCGCGCAGTGGACGTGGGTAATGAAACCATCACCGTCGAAGCGGGGGTGATCCTGCAGCAGTTGCAGGAGGCGGCCGTCGAAGTCGGCCGGCTGTTCCCGCTGTCGCTGGGCGCCGAGGGCAGTTGCACGGTCGGTGGCAACCTGGCGACCAATGCCGGCGGCACCGCGGTGCTGCGTTACGGCAACATGCGCGACCTGACCCTGGGGCTGGAAGTGGTGTTGCCCGATGGGCGTATCTGGGACGGCCTGCGCGGGTTGCGCAAGGACAATACCGGCTACGACCTCAAGCACCTGTTCATCGGCAGCGAGGGCACCCTGGGCATCATTACCGCCGCCGTGCTCAAGTTGTTCCCCGCCGTGCGCAGCCTGACCACCGCTTGGGTCGCCTTGCCCAGCCCGCAAGCGGCCGTCGAGCTGATCGGGCAGATGCGCAGCCTGTGCGGCGACCGCCTGACCGGCTTCGAACTGATGTCGCGGCAAAGCGTCGAGTTCGTCCTGCGTCACGTAGCCGGTGTCAGCGATCCCTTCGCCGACACGCATCCCTGGTACGTGTTGATCGAGCTGAGTGACTCCCAGCCCAACGCGCCCTTGAACGAGTTGCTGGAAGAGGGCCTCGGTGCTGCCTTCGAACAGGGTGTGGCGCTGGATGCCGTGGTCGCCGCCAGCGACGCGCAGGTGCGCGCCTTGTGGGCGTTGCGTGAAGGCATCTCGGAGGCGCAGAACCACGAGGGGCCGAGCCTCAAGCACGACATCAGCGTGCCGGTCAGCCGTATTCCCGACTTCATCGAACGTACCGATGCCGCACTGCAGCAGGCCTTCCCCGGTGTGCGCATCGTGGCCTACGGGCACGTCGGCGACGGCAACCTGCATTACAACATCAGCAAGCCAATCGGCGCCGAGGATGTCGCGTTCAAGGCGCAGGCCGAGGCGATCATGCGCGTGATCTACGACCAGACCCTGCGCTATGCCGGTAGCATCAGCGCCGAACATGGCCTGGGCCAGTCCAAGCGCCTGGCTGCGCAGCACTACAAGGCGCCGCTTGAGCTGGAGTTGATGGCCCGCGTCAAGCAGGCGCTGGATCCGGCTGGGCTGATGAACCCGGGCAAATTGCTGTAGCAGGCCGTTGAAAAACGTAGGCGAGGTAGCCAGTGCAATACCGATGGCGGCCCCGCAAATACAGGCGAAAAAGCGGAGTTTACGAGCTGTAAATGAGCATTTTGAGCCTGTATTTAACGCAGCATTGGCAACGCAGGTAGTTTTTCAACAGCCTGGTAAATCGCACGATCCAAACAGGAGGTTCCATGAGCAAACCCAAGGTGCTGCAGATCGGCCCGCTGAGCGAGCGTTTCAACCGCGAGCTGGCCGAAGAGTACGAGGTCAGCGCGCTGTGGCAACAGGCCGAGCCGCTAGCGTTCCTGCGCGAGCACGGCGAGCAGTTCATCTATATGGTGTCCTCAGCACGCTTCGGCTGTACGGCTGACCAACTGGCGCTGCTGCCGAATCTGCGCGCCATCTGCAGCTTCGGCGTGGGCTACGATCCCTATCCGCTGGATCTGCTGCGTGATCGCGGCATCGTGCTCAGCACCACGCCGGACGTGCTCAACGACTGCGTCGCCGACCTGGCCATGGGCCTGATGATCGATAGCGCGCGGCGCCTGTCCGAGGCTGATCGCTTCGTGCGCAGCGGCGCCTGGAGCAGCACCACGGGCTTCCCGCTGGCGCGTCGGGTCAGCGGCAAGCGCCTGGGGATCGTCGGCCTTGGCCGCATCGGCGAGGCAGTGGCCTTGCGCGCCTCCGGTTTCTCCATGCCGGTGCGTTACCACAATCGCCGTGCGGTCGAGGGCAGCCCTTACCAGCACGAGCCGGATCTGCTGGCGCTGGCGCGCTGGGCGGACTTCCTGGTGCTGACCTGCCCGGGCGGCAAGGCCACCCATCACCTGATCAACGCCGAGGTGCTCGAAGCACTCGGCCCGGATGGCTTTCTGGTCAACGTCGCGCGTGGCTCGGTGGTCGATGAGGCCGCGCTGATCACGGCGTTGCAGGGCAAAGTGATCGGCGGTGCCGGGCTGGACGTTTTCGAGCGTGAGCCTCAGGTACCGGAGGCGCTGCGCGAACTGGACAACGTGGTGCTGTTGCCGCACGTCGGCAGCGCCAGTGTCGAGACGCGTCAGCAGATGGCTGATCTGGTGCTGGACAACCTGCGCGCCTTCATCGCCACCGGCAAGCTGCTGACGCCGCTCTGATCCCGCTCGCCACCGAATACGCCGGGCGGCGCTGCCGCTTGGCCTATCGTTACATCGCCACAAGCGCTGTAATCGTCTCTACCTCACCTGCAGCATCCCCGGCGCACCACAAGTGCGCCGTTTTTTCTTCCGCGCGCTGATGTCGGCGGCTCATGCCCTGTAAACTGTTTCGTTTTCCGCAGGCAAGGGGCCATCCACCGTGCAGTCGGTCATCTCCATCCAGCAACTGAACAAGATCTATGCGTCCGGGCATCCGGCGCTGCAAGGCATCGACCTGGACATTCGCCAGGGCGAGATTTTCGCCTTGCTCGGCCCCAACGGCGCGGGCAAGACCACCCTGATCAGCATCATCTGCGGCATCGTCAATCCGGGCGATGGCAAGGTGCTGGTCGGCGGCAAGGACATCGTCCGTGACTACCGCGCGGCCCGCTCGCAGATCGGTCTGGTGCCACAGGAACTGGTCAGCGACGTGTTCGAAACCGTCTGGGCGACGGTAAAGTTCAGCCGCGGTCTGTTCGGCAAGAAGCCCGACCCGGCCTACCTGGAGCAGTTGCTCAAGGATCTGTCGCTATGGGACAAACGCAACGCCAAGATCATGGAGCTGTCCGGCGGCATGAAGCGCCGAGTGATGATCGCCAAGGCGCTCTCCCACGAACCGCAGATTCTCTTTCTCGACGAGCCCACCGCTGGCGTCGACGTCGAGCTGCGCCGCGACATGTGGAACATGGTGCGGCGTCTGCGTGAGCGCAGCGTGACCATCATCCTGACCACCCACTACATCGAGGAGGCCGAGGAAATGGCCGACCGCATCGGGGTGATCAGTAAGGGCCGCATCATCCTGGTGGAAGACAAGCAGGTGCTGATGCACAAGCTGGGCAAGAAGCAGCTGACCCTGCACCTGCAGCAGCCGCTGTCCTGCGTGCCGGCCGAGCTGTCGCGCTATGGCCTGGAGCTGGCCGATCAGGGCCATGCTCTGGTGTTCACCTTCGATGCCCAGCACGAGAACACCGGCATCGCCGAACTGCTGCGCGACCTGGCTCAGCACGGCATCGACTTCAAGGATCTGCAGTCGAGCCAGAGTTCGCTGGAGGAGATTTTCGTGTCACTGTTGGAGGAGTCGCGCGCATGAACCTGTACGCCATCAAGGCCATCTACCTGTTCGAGCTGGCGCGCACCTGGCGCACCCTGCTGCAGAGCATCGCCACGCCGGTGATCAGCACCTCGCTGTATTTCGTGGTGTTCGGCTCGGCCATCGGTTCGAGCATGACCCAGGTGCAGGGCGTGAGCTACGGCGCCTTCATCATTCCGGGTCTGATCATGCTGGCACTGCTGACCGAGAGCATTTCCAACGCCTCGTTCGGCATCTACATGCCCAAGTATTCGGGGAGCATCTACGAGATTCTGTCGGCGCCGGTCTCGTACCTGGAAATTCTGATCGGCTATGTCGGCGCGGCGGCGACCAAGTCGGTGATCCTCGGCATCATCATCCTGCTCACCGCCAGGCTGTTCGTCGATTTCGAGATTCAGCATCCGCTGTGGATGGCGTCTTTCCTAGTGCTCACCGCGCTGACCTTCAGCCTGTTCGGCTTCATCATCGGTGTGTGGGCCGATGGCTGGGAGAAATTGCAGATCGTCCCGGCGCTGATCGTCACGCCACTGACCTTTCTCGGCGGCGCTTTCTATTCGATCAGCATGCTGCCGCCAGCCTGGCAGACGGTGACCCTGTTCAACCCCGTGGTGTACCTGATCAGCGCCTTCCGTTGGAGCTTCTACGGCGTGTCTGACGTCAACGTCGGCGTCAGCCTGGCGATGGTGCTGGGCTTCCTGACGCTATGCATTCTGCTGGTCGGCTGGATCTTCAAGACCGGTTACCGGCTAAAGAGCTGAGGCCATTCGCGGCTGAAGCCGCTCCTACATAGGTCGCGTACGCCTCTGATTTTAGGAGCGGCTTCAGCCGCGAAACGATTGAAATGAGGGGGCGCATCATGCGCCCCTTGTTCGTTCGCAGCCTGTAGGGCGGGTGAAACCCGCCAATGAATAGATGGTGGCACGGAACCGTGGGAGGCGCTTTAGCGGCGATTGATGTCAAGTCGTCGCGGCTAAAGCCCTTCCCACAGAAGCTCTACCGTGTTCGGCTTGCTCACTTAACCCGCACTTCACACTCAAAGGTTTCCGCTGGCGGCACGTTCGGCTCCCAGGGTTGCTGGTAGGTCAGCAGCAGGCGACCTTCGCCTGGCTCACGTGCGGTGAAGCGCCAGGTGGAGATGCCGCCAGCACCCACCAGCCCAGCGTCTTCCGGGTTGCTGTAGACCTCGGGGCCGAGGCTCTGCAGCACGCCCGGCGCAGCATCACGCACGTCCCAGCGAAACCCGGTGGTGGGGTTGCTGGGCAGGCTGAGAATCAGCTGCTGACCCTTGTTCAGCGTCAGCGGGCACTGCCGATCCTTCTTCAGCTCCAGCGTGCCGGATTGATGGGCGCAGGCCGTAAGCAGGGCCAGGGCGGGCAGGGTAAGCAGGCGCAAGGTGGCGTGCATGAAGAACTCCAGTCGACGAAACCTGGCCCAGCATAGCGGCATAGACCTGTCGGTGGCGACCTTGGAGATGCGCGGCTTGCTGTGGGAGCGAGCTCTGCTCGCGAATATTGGCGAGGCTGAAAAGCTTCGCGAGCAACGCCCGCTCCCACATCTGTCTGTCTAGTCGAACAACACCTTGGCCACGTCGCTGTAGCGCTTGGCGAGGTGCACGGTAATGCCTTCTTTGAGATAGTCCGGCAGTTCCTCGTAGCTGCCGCGATTGGCCTCCGGCAGGATCAGTTCATGGATCTTCTGCCGCCGCGCCGCGATCACTTTCTCGCGTACGCCACCGCTGGGCAGCACCTGGCCAGTGAGGGTCAGCTCGCCGGTCATGGCTACGCCTTTCTTCGGCGCCTGGTTGCGCGCGAGCGACAGCAGGGCGCTGGCCATGGTGATGCCAGCACTGGGGCCATCCTTGGGCGTGGCGCCTTCCGGTACGTGCAGGTGGACGAAGGCCTGGTCGAAGAAGGTCGGGTCGCCGCCGAACTGCTTCAGATGCGAGCTGACGTAGCTGTAGGCGATCTCCGCCGACTCCTTCATCACTTCGCCGAGCTGGCCGGTGAGCTTGAAGCCGCGATTGAGCGTATGGATACGCGTCGCTTCGATCGGCAGGGTCGCACCGCCCATGCTGGTCCAGGCCAGGCCGGTGATCACCCCAGTGCCGGCCAGCACTCGCTCGTTGCGGAATACCGGCATGCCGAGGGCTTCCTCGAGATCCTTGGCACCAATGCGGATCTTCGCCTCGGGATCGTCCAGTAGCTTCACCACTGATTTACGCACCAGCTTGCCCAGTTGCTTCTCCAACTGGCGCACGCCGGCTTCGCGGGCATAGCCTTCGATCACCGCGCGCAGCGCCGCATCGCTGATGGACAGGCGCGTCTTCGGCACGCCGGCTTTTTCCAACTGCTTGGGCCACAGGTGGCGCTTGGCGATGGCCAGTTTTTCCTCGGTGATATAGCCGGACAGGCGGATCACTTCCATGCGGTCGAGCAGCGGGCCGGGGATGGAGTCGAGAGTGTTGGCGGTGCAGACGAACAGCACCTTGGACAGGTCCAGGCGCAGATCCAGGTAGTGGTCGAGGAACTCGACGTTCTGCTCTGGATCGAGGGTCTCCAGCAGCGCCGAGGCCGGGTCGCCCTGGTAGCTGGTGCCCATCTTGTCGATCTCGTCGAGCATGATCACCGGGTTCATCACCTCGGCTTCCTTCAGCGCCTGCACCAGCTTGCCGGGCATGGCGCCGATGTAGGTACGGCGATGGCCCTTGATCTCCGCCTCGTCACGCATGCCGCCCACCGAGAAACGGTAGAACGGCCGGCCGAGCGACTCGGCGATGGATTTGCCGATACTGGTCTTGCCCACGCCGGGCGGGCCGACCAGCAGTACGATGGAGCCGGCAATCTCACCCTTGAAGGCGCCGACGGCCAGGAACTCGGTGATGCGCTCTTTGATGTCGTCCATGCCGGCGTGGTGCTTGTCCAGCACCTTGCGCGCGCGGCCCAGGTCGAGCTTGTCCTGGCCATGAATGCCCCAGGGCAGAGCGGTGGACCAGTCCAGATAATTGCGCGTGACGGCGTACTCCGGCGAGCCGGCTTCGAGGATCGACAGCTTGTTCAGCTCCTCGTCGATGCGCTTCTGCGCCTGCGCAGGCAGGGTCTTGCCTTCGAGGCGGGCGAGGAATTCCTCGCGATCCGCGCTCTTGTCGTCCTTGCTGAGACCCAGCTCCTGCTGGATCAGCTTGAGCTGCTCCTTGAGGAAGAACTCGCGCTGGCGCTCGCCGATCTGTTTGTTCACTTCGGCCGACAGTTCTTTCTGCAGTCGACCGACCTCGACCTCCTTGCGCAGTAGCGGCAGCACCTTCTCCATGCGCTTGAGCATGGGCACGGTGTCGAGCACTTCCTGCAGTTCATGGCCGGAAGCAGTGGTCAGAGCGGCGGCGAAGTCAGTGAGCGGTGAAGGCTCGTTGGGACTGAAACGATTGAGGTAATTCTTCAACTCTTCGCTGTACAGCGGGTTGAGCGGCAGCAGCTCCTTGATCGCGTTGATCAGCGCCATGCCGTAGGCCTTGACCTCGTCGCGCGGGTAGGCCGGCGGCTGCGGGTATTCGACTTCGGCCAGGTAGGGGCCGCGCCGGCTGAGCCAGCCACGAATGCGCACGCGGGTCAGGCCCTGGGCGACGAACTGCAGCTTGCCGCCTTCCTCGCTGACGTGGTGCACGCGCACCAGGGTGCCGTGCTCGGGCAGGCTATCGAGATCGAACTCGCCGTGCTCGTCCGGTGGGTTGTCGACGTAGAACACCGCCAGGCATTTGTGTTCGGTGTTGTCCACGCGCTTGAGCGTGCGCCCCCAAGGGTGCTCGTTGACGATCACCGGCAATACCTGCGCGGGGAAGAACGGGCGATTGTTGATAGGGATGATATAGAGCTTGTCCGGCAGCCTTTGTGCGGGCAGCACCAGGCCGGTGGTGGATTGCACGTTGTCGTCGACAGCTTCGGAGTGGATGTCCTGATCGTTCATGGAGCACCTTTGCTTGCACGTTGGTTGCTACATGGGGCGACTGCGGGATTTTTTCAACGTTTCAATCGAGGCTCAGACGAATGCCCTGCAGGCGCTGTTCGATCAGTGGGGTGAGCAGGGCGAAGCACTCACCGGGCGCCAGGCGAATCTGCGCGGGTTCGATCAGATCACTCTGCAGGCGCTCGATCAGTGCGAGCAGATGCGAGTCCTGTTCCTGATCGAGCATGCGCTTGCAGAGAAAGCGCAATTGCATCTGCAGGCCGGGCGGGCAGCGTTCGTAATTGGCCGCGCGTACCGCCAGGCCGCGCAGCCTGGCAAGGTCTTCCAGCGCGCGGCAGGCCTCACCGAGCCCGCGAATTCTGGGGTGATGCTGACGGTAGAGGCGATCTTCGAGTTGTTCGATCACCGTCAGCAGTGCCTCGATCAGTCGGCAGTGGGCAGCGAAGTCGGCAGGTTTGCGGCGCAACTGCGGCCACTGTTGCTGCAAGGCTGGTAGTTGCATGTCGGCGCCGGGCCAGTCGAGCCAAAGCTGGTCCAGCTGCTGCGCCTGCGCATTGCGCTGCGCAAGGCTCGCGGCATCCAGCTGTGCGCCCAATCCGCGATGTTGCTGCAAGGCCTGAAGCAGGTCGAGGCAGCGCTGCACGATCCTGGTATCCGCCTGCTTGCTGGCTCTCAACTGGCGATTTTCCGCGCGGTGGGTGAGCCAGTAGCTAAGTGTGAGCAACGCGACCAGCAGGGTCAGAAAAATGAGGGCGGCATTACTCATTGAGGTTCGCTTGTCATGATCGTTAGAGAGGAGCGAAGCAACTCTCCTGCCATTTTCCCGAGGCTACGTAATGCGGTTCAACGGGGTTGATAGGGTGCACGGTAATGGAGCCAGCGGGTATTCGGAGATGCGATTTGGTGCGTAGGTTGCTATAGGTGCAACCATTTCGCTGATGGGTGGTTGCGGCGTTTTCTGTTGGAAAGGAGTAAAGTGCAACCCTTGTTTCGTGCCGCCAGTCTTTTGCGATGTTGCAAGCCCGTGTGATCCGCCTGGATGAACAGGCCCATGAACATGCCCATGACCATCATCAACTGGTGATGTCTCTGGTCGGCCGCGCCGAATTCGAAGTCGGCGGTCGTGGTGGAGAAGTCTGCCGCATGCGTGCCTGCCTGGTACCGGGCGATGCTGCTCACCAGTTCGCCGGCATGGGGGACAACCGCATGCTGATCCTCGATCTGGACGAGCATGACACCCCCAGCGAAGACCTGGAGCTACTCCACCGTCTGTTCGAAACGCCTCGCTATCCCGCCCTCGATGTCGATTTCCAGCACCTGCTGACCTATGCCGGCGCGGAGCTGGAGCGCTATGGCAGCGACTCGATTCTCGCCCGCTCTCTCGGTGGCGTGTTGCTCCGAGCCCTGCACCTGCGCCTGTTCGGCGAGCAGCGCCGACCGCCGCAGGGAGCGATGGATATGCAGCGTCTGGATGACTATATCGGCGAGCACCTGGCGCGGCGCATCAGTGTCGCCGAGCTGGCGCACGAAATGTGCCTGAGCCCCAGCCACTTCCATGCCCAGTTCAAGGACAGCGTCGGCCTCACGCCGCACCAGTATCTGCTCCAGACCCGCCTGGACCGAGCCGCGCGCATGCTGCGCGAGAGCAACCTGCCATTGGTGCGTATCGCCGAGGAATGCGGTTTCTCCAGCCAGAGTGCGCTGACCACGGCCATGCGCCGCTATATGGGCCTGACCCCGAAACGCCTGCGCGCCGCCTGACTCGCGCTTTTGTGGGAGCGAGCTCTGCTCGCGAAGCTTTTGCTGCTGCTGTTCGCGAGCAGAGCTCGCTCCTACAGGGCTGGCAGTTCAGGAGAGTGGCGCCTGTCACCTTGTTGAACACGCCACCACATCAGCAGCGGCGTAACCCAGCATTGGCGCAACGCCGAAGATCGCTCAATCGAGTAGGGTGGGCTTCAGCCCGCCAGTCAGCCCACATGTCATTAAAGCCGACGATGGGCTGAAGCGGATCGCCGCCCGGCCCACCCTACCCATTCTCAGGCGTAGTTCTGCGGGCTCAGCTTGCGCTCGATCAGCTCGATGAGGATGTGCAGGGTCTTGATGTGCAGTTCCTGCACGCGGTCGGCGAAGTCGCCACCGGGGGCACAGATGCACACGTCGGCCAGGCTTTCCAGCAGCGAGCCGGGCTTGCCGGTCAGGGCGATCACCTTCACGCCCAGCGTCTTGGCCGCTTCGGCGGCTTTCACCACGTTGGGGCTCTTGCCGCTGGTGCTGATGGCGATCAACACGTCACCAGCGCGGCCGTGGGACTCGATGTAGCGCGAGAAGATGAAGTCGTAACCGAAATCGTTGGCCACGCAGCTGATATGGCTGGGGTCGCTGATCGACACTGCGGCGATGCCGGGGCGGTTCTTGCGGTAGCGCCCGGTCAGTTCCTCGGCGAAGTGCATGGCGTCGCACATCGAGCCGCCATTACCACAGGAGAAGGCCTTGCCCTTGTTCTCGAAGCTCTCGACCAGCAGTTCGGCTGCCTTCTGGATGTTGCCCAGGGGCTGCTCGTTGGCGAGGAAGGCCTCCAGCGCGCGCTGGGCTTCCTGCAGGCTGTTGCGGATATGTTCGATCATCGCGTCTCAGAACCTCAAGGGAGTTCAGGGCTGGAATAGAAGGCGGTCAGCACTTTCACCAGGTGATCCAGATCATGGCTGCCAGCCAGTTCGCGGATCGAGTGCATGGCGAAGGTGGGCAGGCCGATGTCGACCGTGCGCACGCCGAGCTGGCTGGCGGTGATCGGGCCGATGGTCGAGCCGCAGCCCATGTCGCTGCGCACCACGAAACTCTGTACCGGCACTTCGTTTTCCAGGCACAGGTGGCGGAAGAAACCGGCGGTCTCGCTGTTGGTGGCATAGCGCTGGTTGCTGTTGATCTTGATCACCGGGCCGGCGTTGAGTTTGGGTCCGTGGTTGCCGTCGTGCTTGTCGGCGTAGTTCGGATGTACGCCATGGGCGTTGTCGGCCGACACCAACAACGAGCGCTGGATAGTGCGAACGAAAGCATCGCCGCTAGGCAGCACGCGGCGCAGCACCTGTTCGAGGAAGGGGCCGTCGGCGCCACAGGCGGAGCAGGAGCCGACTTCTTCGTGGTCGGTGCAGACCAGTACGCAGGTTTCCTCGTCATCGGATTCGATCAGTGCTTGCAGGCCGGCATAGCAGGACAGCAGGTTGTCCAGGCGGGCGCTGGCGATGAAATCCTGGTTGAGACCGACGATGGCGGCGCTCTGGGTGTCGTAGAAGCTCAGTTCATAGTCCAGCACTGCGTCCGGGTTGAAGTCGTGCTCCATGGCCAGTTGTTCGGCGAGCAGGGCGCGGAAGTCGGCGGTTTCGCTGCTGGCCAGTTGGGCCAGAATCGGCGGCAGCTCGTTCTGCGGGTTGATCGCCCAGCCCTGGTTGGCCTCGCGGTTGAGGTGGATGGCCAGGCTGGGGATCACGGCGATGGGCTGGTAGAAGTCGATCAGTTGGCTTTCGACCTTGCCGTCGCGGCGGTAGGTCACGCGGCCAGCCAGCGACAGGTCGCGGTCGAACCAGGGGGCGAGCAGGGCGCCGCCGTAGACTTCCACGCCGAGTTGGAAGAAGCCCTGGCGCTGTAGTTCTGGATTTGGCTTGACGCGCAGGCAGGGGCTGTCGGTATGGGCACCGACCAGGCGAATGCCGCCATCGACGGCCGGGCGCTTGCCCAGCTTGAAAGCGATGATCGAGGAGTCGTTGCGGGTCACGTAGTAACGGCCGCCGGCTTCGGTCTGCCAGGGCGCGCGTTCGTCTAGATGGCGGTAACCCGCGGCTTCCAGGCGCATGGCCAGGCTGGTGGTGGCATGGAAAGGCGTCGGCGAGGCGTTGAGAAAATCGAGCAAGCCTTGGATCAGTTCTTCGCGCATAGGGACTCCGGGCAACGATGGCGCGAGTGTAACCAATTTGCATCGCGCTGTGCCGGCTGCGCACTTGTTTGGGGCGATAGTTTCAGACTATCCGCGGGTAGGGTGCGCTGCGCGTTTGCGGTCTGAGATCGCCCCGTCGCCTTTGCTGGTGCGCATTGCGTACCCTACGGGGCGTGGGGGCGGGAGTTATCAGAACGGCGCTGGGCATTCGAAGCGCAGACGTTCGCGCGTTTGCGGATGGGTGAGGGCGAGCATGCTGGCGTGCAGGCACAGCCGTTCATGGGCTGCCAGGGCCTGCTCATGGGCGTAGAGACGGTCGCCTAGCAGTGGATGACCGATGGACAGCATATGCACGCGCAACTGGTGCGAGCGGCCGGTGATGGGTGTGAGCTCGACCCGGCACCAGTCGCCGCAGCGTTTGACGATGCGCCAGTGGGTCAGGGCGTGCTTGCCCAGTTCGTGATCGACGACGTGACGCGGCTTGGTCGGTGGGTCATAGCGCAGCGGCAGATCGATGGTGCCGCTATCGGCCTGCGGCTGGCCCCAGCACAGGGCGGTGTAGGCCTTCTCGGTTTCGCGGTCGTGGAACTGGCGCGACAGCTCGCGGTGGCTGTCGGCATCGCGGGCCAGGACGATGATGCCGGAGGTTTCCCAGTCCAGCCGATGGACGATGCGCGCCTCGGGGTAGCCGTTCTCCTGCAGGCGGGTGACCAGGCAATCCTTGTTGTCATCGGCGCGGCCGGGCACCGACAGCAGCAGGGTGGGCTTGTTGATCACCAGCAAGGCGGCGTCCTGGTGGAGAATTTCGATCTGGCTTAGCGGCATGGTGTGTGGGCTGGTGTAGGAGCGGATTTATCCGCGATGCTGTTGGCCTGAAGAAGCTTCGCGGATGAATCCGCTCCTACAGGTGCGTGTTGCTACAAATAAACACGGCGGCCGAAGCCGCCGTGAGCGCAACTGGACTCGATTAACGATCCGGCAGAGTGATATTGAGCTCCAGAATCGAGCAGCTGCCCTGGTTTTCCAGTGCAACCTGTACCTGATCAGAGTCGATGTTGACGTACTTGCGGATCACTTCCACCAACTCCTGCTGCAGGGCAGGCAGGTAGTCCGGCTGAGTACGCTGGCCGCGTTCGTGGGCAACGATGATCTGCAGGCGCTCTTTGGCGATGGATGCGGTGGTTTCCTTCTTGCGCGAACGCAAGAAGTCAAAAATATTCATTCTCGACCTCCAAACAGGCGCTGCAGGAAGCCCTGCTTCTTCACATCCAGGAAGCGGTGCGCGACTTCCTTGCCAAGCAGGCGATCAACAGCGTCGCTGTAGGCCTGGCCGGCATCGCTCTGGTCATCAAGGATGACCGGGATGCCCTGGTTGGATGCCTTGAGCACGGCCTGGGATTCGGGGATCACGCCGAGCAGACGGATGGCGAGGATTTCCTCGACGTCTTCGACGCCGAGCATTTCGCCCTTGGTGACACGCTCGGGGTTGTAGCGGGTCAGCAGCAGATGTTCCTTGATCGGCTCTTCGCCTTTCTCGGCGCGGCGCGACTTGCTCGCCAGCAGGCCGAGCATGCGGTCGGAGTCACGTACCGAGGACACTTCCGGGTTGGTCACGACGATGGCTTCGTCGGCGAAATACATCGCCAGGTGTGCACCCTTCTCGATACCAGCAGGCGAGTCGCAGACCACGTATTCGAAATTCTGCGACAGCTCGGAGATGACCTTCTCGACGCCTTCCAGGGTCAGGGCGTCCTTGTCACGGGTCTGGCTGGCGGCCAGCACGTAGAGGTTCTCGAGGCGCTTGTCCTTGATCAGGGCCTGGGTCAGGGTGGCTTCGCCGTTGACGACGTTGACGAAGTCGTACACTACGCGGCGTTCGCAGCCCATGATCAGATCGAGGTTACGCAGGCCGACGTCGAAGTCGACGATGACGGTCTTGTGGCCGCGCAGGGCGAGACCGGTACCGATGGCAGCGCTGGTGGTGGTTTTACCGACGCCACCTTTGCCGGAAGTGACTACGAGGATCTTGGCCAAGGTGATTCACCCCAAAAAATTAAAAAACGCGGGAATCTGAGGCCATTCGAGGCTTCCAGATGCCCTTTTTATGTCCGTAAAAAGTGGCGGAAGTATCCGTTAAAGGCGGGTGATGTTCAACACGTCACCCGACAGACTGACCTGTATCGCATCGCCCCACAGCGGGTCGCGGCGCAGGTCTTCGGCGACCTTGTAATGGCCGGCGATCGACAGCATTTCGGCGCCCATTTGCTGACAGAAAATCCGTGCCTTGGTGTTGCCCTTGATGCCCGCCAGGGCGCGGCCGCGCATGGGCGCGTAAACATGGATGTTGCCATCGGCGAGAAGTTCCGCCCCGGCGCTGACCGGCGCCAGCACGATCAGATCGCCACCCTGGGCATAGACCTGCTGCCCGCCGCGCACCGGGCTGGTGATGATGCGGCTGGGTTTGTGCTCGGGTTCGGCGGGCTTTTCTTCGATTTTTTTCGGTGCTGGATCGAGAGGGCGTTCGCGTGCGCCGGATGGCGGCAGGACTGGCAGATCCATGGCTTCGGCCGCGGCAACGTCGCTTTCACGTGAGGCGCGGATGGCCAGGGTACGCAGGCCGTGGCGGCGGCAGACGGCCATCAGCTCGGCCAGGTCCAGCTCGCCTTCGCCCTCCGGCAGTTTGTCCAGCGCCAGCACCAGCGGCGTGTTGCTGAAGAAGGCCGGGGCTTGGGCGACTTTTTCCGTCAGTTGCGCGTCGAGGCGTTCGAGATCGTTGTGCGCCAGTTCCATCACAGTGATGGCGAGCATGCTGCCCTTGAGCTGGAATACGGGGTCTTGGGCGAGGAGGTCGGCTTGGCTCATGGTGGTGCGATGGGCCTTCTGGCGAGTCGAAAGATGCCCGGACTTATAACGAGATAGCCCGCATGCCGCAAGCCACGTGCGTCAGCCAGGCAGGGGCGAGGTGAAAGCTTGGCTGTCGATTCGCTGTCGTGACCTGCTCTGACGGCTGTGATGCCAGCGAGCCGGTCGGGCAAACTGCGTTAGAATGCGCGGCTTTGTAAGTGATCGGAAACCTTTCATGGATCGCCCCCGCTTTCGCGCCTATTTTCTTCATCCGCGCTTCTGGCCGCTGTGGCTTGGCTTTGGGCTGCTGTGGCTGGTGGTGCAGTTGCCTTATGGCTTGCAGTTGAAACTGGGGCGGGCACTGGGCTGGCTGATGTACCGCACGGCTAGCTCGCGTCGGCAGATCGCTGCGCGCAATCTGGAGCTGTGCTTTCCTGGCAAGAGCACCGCTGAGCGCGAGCGTTTGCTCAAGGAAAACTTCGCTTCCACCGGCATCGCCTTCTTCGAGATGGCCATGAGCTGGTGGTGGCCCAAGGCGCGCTTGGCTCGCCTGGCGCACGTCGAAGGCCTCGAGCATCTGCAGCAGGCGCAAGCCGAAGGGCAGGGCGTGATCCTCATGGCGGTGCACTTCACCACCCTGGAGATCGGTGCCGCGCTGCTCGGCCAGTTGCACACCATCGACGGCATGTACCGCGAGCACGACAACCCGTTGTTCGACTTCATACAGCGTCGTGGCCGCGAGCGCCACAACCTCGATGCCACCGCCATCGAGCGCGAGGATATTCGAGCGATGCTCAAGGTGCTGCGTGCCGGTCGCGCCATCTGGTATGCGCCGGATCAGGATTACGGTCGCAAGCAGAGCATCTTCGTACCGTTGTTCGGCATCCAGGCGGCGACGGTTACCGCCACCACCAAGTTCGCTCGCCTGGGCAAGGCGCGTGTGGTGCCGTTCACTCAGCAGCGTTTGGCCGATGGCAGCGGTTATCGCCTGGTGATCCATCCGCCGCTCGAAGGCTTCCCGGGAGAAAGCGAAGAGGCCGATTGCCTGCGGATCAACCAGTGGGTCGAACAGGCGATCAGCACCTGTCCGGAGCAGTACCTGTGGGCGCACCGTCGCTTCAAGACGCGTCCCGAGGGCGAGCAGAAGCTCTACGGTAAGCGCAAGTAGCAGGCTGTTGAAAAACTACCTGCGTTGGCAATGCTGCGTTAAAAACGGCCTCAAAATGCTCATTTACAACGCGTAAACTGCGCTTTTTCGGCCGTTTTTGCCTAGCCTTGCCTGCCTCGCCTACGTTTTTCAACGGCCTGCTAGCCCATCTATACTGCAACGAAAAACAGGATCGCCTGATGACCGTGATTGCCCGTCCCGATGCGCCCGTTACCGGGTTGATCCTTTCTGGTGGTGGGGCACGGGCGGCCTATCAGGTGGGCGTGCTGTCGGCCATTGCCGACCTGTTGCCGGACGCCTCGCACAACCCCTTTCCGGTGATAGTTGGCACCTCGGCCGGGGCGATCAATGCTGTCAGTCTGGCCTGTGGCGCACTGCAGTTCGGCGAGGCGGTACGGCGCCTGACCACGGTGTGGCAGGGCTTTCATACCCATATGGTTTATCGCAGCGACTGGCCGGGCGTGCTGCGCCAGGCGGCACGCTTCGTCGGCCACAGCTTGCTCGGTCTGGGGCGCGATGTGCCGGTGGCCTTGCTCGACAGTTCGCCATTGCGCGAGTTGCTGGAGCGCGAGCTGGATTTCTCTGGTATCGCGGCGGCGGTGCGTCATCGCCAGCTGCGTGCCGTGGCGGTGACAGCCTTCGGCTACGAAAGCGGTCAGGCAATGACCTTCTACCAAGGCCGCGCCACCATCGACCCCTGGTTCCGCCACCGCCGCGTGGGTGTGCCGACGCGGTTGCAACTCGACCACCTGCTGGCTAGCGCGTCGATCCCGCTGATCTTTCCGCCGGTAAAGATCAACCGCGAATATTTCGGTGACGGTGCGGTGCGCCAGGCAGCCCCGATCAGCCCCGCGCTGCACCTTGGCGCCAGCCGCGTGTTGGTGATTGGCGTCAGCGGCAACGCGCAAGGTGATCCGCAAGTGCCTGTTCCGGTCAACCCTGCCAACCGCCCGCCGAGCCTGGCGCAGATCGGTGGGCATATGCTCAACAGCACCTTCATCGACAACCTGGAAACCGATATCGAGCTGCTCGAACGACTCAACCAGATGAGCGCGCTGGTGCCGCCGGAGCGGCGTCCGCGCAACCTGGGTTTGAATCCGGTGGATGTGCTGGTGATCGCTCCGAGCCAGCCGCTGGATCAGATCGCCGCACGCCATCAACGTGAGCTGCCCAAGGCGCTGCGACTGTTCCTGCGCGGGCCGGGTGCGACCAAGGCGGGTGGGGCGGGCGTGCTCAGTTACCTGCTGTTCGAGCCTGGCTATTGCAGTGAACTGATCGAACTAGGCTACCAGGACGCGATGACGCGCAAGGCCGACCTCTGCCGTTTCCTTGGCTTGACCGAGGTCGTCCAGTCCGCCTGATTCAGCTCAGGCCAGCACGCCATCACGAAAATCGCGCAGGGCCTGCTCGATTTCCTCGCGGCTGTTCATCACGAACGGCCCGTACTGGACAATGGGCTCTTTCAGCGGTGTGCCGGCGATCAGCAGCACTCGCGCGCCCTGGGCGCTGGCCAGGTGCAGCTCACCCTCGTCGGACAGGCGCACCAGGTGCCCGGCGCTGACCGGTTGAGCGCTGGCCCCAGGCAGCTCCAGCAAACCCTGGTAGACGTAGAGCATCACCCGCTGACCATCGGCCAGGCGCGGTGAGATCTGGCTGCCGGCTGGCAGATTCAGATCGAACAGCTGAGGCTGGGTGTGCGGACGTTGCACGGCGCCGGCCTGGCGGATATCGCCGTCATCGAATTCACCGGCGATCACCACCACCTCGGCACCGGACGCTGTGTCGATGCGCGGGATCTCGCTGGCTGGAATGTCGCGATAGCCCGCTTCGCCCAGCTTGTCCTTGGCTGGCAGGTTGAGCCACAGCTGGAAGCCGCGCATGGCACCGGATTCCTGCTCGGGCATCTCGCTGTGGATGATGCCGCGCGCAGCGGTCATCCACTGCACACCGCCGCTGCCGAGCAGGCCGACGTTGCCCAGGTGATCCTCATGGCGCATGCGCCCCTCGAGCATGTAGGTGATGGTCTCGAAGCCACGATGCGGGTGCGGCGGGAAGCCGGCGATGTAGTCGTCGGGATTGTCGGTGGAAAACTCGTCGAGCATCAGAAACGGATCGAAGCGCTCCAGGCCGGGGCCGCCGATCACACGGTTGAGGCGCACACCGGCGCCGTCGGAGGCAGGTTGGCCGGGCTGGATGCTGATGACGCGGCGTTGCGAGGTCATGGCGAGCTCCTTGAAAGGTAGGAATGACGCCATGCTAGTCGCATTGAATCGATATTTGGGTGGAAAATTTACGGGTTATGCATCGAGAAAGTCGATGCATAACCCTGGCTCAGTCGGCGATCTTCAACTTGCGCGACTCGTGATAGAAGAAGCGCAGCTTTTCGTACTCGAATGGCGAGTTCAGCTGGCCGTAGCGGAAACCGGTGTTGGCGCGGGTATCGACCACGCGCAGCACGGTAATGCCTGGGTTGCTGCGGCTGGCGTCGGCCACATCGAGGTAGTTGCCCGCATTCTCCAGGCTGTAGTCCGCGACCAGGCCACCGGTATCGCGCAGGTTCGACGGACCGAGCAGCGGCAGCATCAGGTACGGGCCGGCGGGCACGCCGTAGTGACCCAGCGTCTGGCCGAAGTCTTCGCTCAGGCGCGGCAGGCCCATCTTCGTGGCTGGGTCCCAGACGCCGCCCACCCCGAGGATGGTGTTGAACAGCAAGCGAGCGGTGCTGTTCATCGCCCGCTTGCCCTTGAGCTGCAGCACGCTGTTGGCCAGCGTGGGAATCTCGCCGAGGTTGTTGAAGAAGTTGTGCACGCCGGTCTGCACCAAGTTCGGCGTGACGTAGCGGTAGCCGTCGACCACGGGCAGGAACACCCACTGATCGAAACGGTAGTTGAAGTGGTAGACGCGTCGGTTCCACGACTCCAGTGGGTCATAGACCTGCAGGGCGTCACTGGAGGCGCGTTCGAACTCTTGTTGATCCAACCCAGGGTTGAATTGCAGGTTCTGCAGCGGATTGGTGAAACCGTCTGCGTCGACTTGGCCTTCGGCCAGTGTCTGCCCGCTGGCCAGCAGCAGGGCGAGGATAAGGGTACTGTGCTTAACCACGGAAGAACTCCAGCATGGCGTCGCTGTTGACGCGATAGTTGAGGTTGCCGCAGTGCCCGCCACGCGGGTAAAGGGTCAGGCGGTCGCCGAAGGTGCGGCGCAGGAAGCCGATATCGCCTGGGCCGAGGATCAGATCGTCGGCATTGTGCATCACCGAGACCTTGTCGCTGCCTTTGAGGTAGTCCTCCAGGGCGTAGAGGCTGCTCTTGTCGATCAACTGGTTGAGGCTGCCGCCGTCATAGCGCGCACGCCACATGGGCATCAGTTGTTCGGCGATGTAGCAGTCGAAGTCGCAGCGCAGAGCCATCTGGAAGAACGGCGTGAGGCTGGTGCTCTCGGTGATGCGGTAGTCGCGCGGGGTAATCAGGCCGCGGCGGTTGAGCAGGTCCGAAGTGAAGACGATATCGGCCGACGAGAAGCGGAACGAGGTGCCGATCAGCATCGCCATCTGCTCGTCGGAGAGTTTTTCCTTGGATTGCTGGAAGTCGTAGAGCATGGCCTCGTTGATATCGAGGTAGCCCTTGTCGTTGAAGTAGCGAGTCAGCTTGCCCAGCACCAGGTCATAGAAATTGGTGCTGTTGTCGATGCCTTGCACCTTGGTCTGCACCAGCTTGTCCAGGTTGCTGACAGAGGTGTAGAGGTTGACCGGCGGGTTGAGCAGCAGCACGCGTTTGAAATCGAAGGCTCGGCGGGTTTCGTCCAACTGGCTGACGAAGGCGGCATGCAGCGCCCCCCGGCTGTAGCCGGTGAGCAGGAACTCGCTGATCTCCAGCTTTGGATGCTGGGCACGCACGGCCTGCATGGCGCGGTACAGATCGTCGGCATCATCCGGGCTGTAGCCTGGCGTGGCCGAGCGCGAGGCAGCGGCCATGAAGTCGTAGCTGGTCGGCGACGACAGCTGCACGACATGGAAGCCAGCGCCGTAGAACAGCTTCTTCAGGTATTCGGTGGTGCCGCTGGCATAGTGCGCGCCGGTGCCGGAGATGATGAAAATCAGCGGCGCACGACCGTTCTGCTGGGCCAGGCGGTAACGCAGCTTGGTCACCGGCCAGAAGTTGTCCAGCAACTCAAACTCACGATCCGGCCGCAGGCGTACCGAGTAGTCGCGTTGCCGGATGTCGCCATCGGCCGGCAGCGTCGGGCGCAGCTCCGGCGGCGTGGTGGCGATGGTCGCCTCGAACGGGTTGGCCAGTGGATAGCCGTAGCTTTCGGCATCCACGTCGGCGGCCATCGCGGAGGCACAGAAGACCAGGCCACCGAGCAAGGCGGCGAGTCGGACAAGGCTGGGCATGTATTAAGTCCCTTTGAATAAGAGAACGTCTGGGTTGAGCAGCTGGCTTATGACAGCAGCAAGCGGGGCAAAGTGCCAGACTATCCTGCCTTATCTCAAGGAAACATGTGTGGCCGCCACCAGAGGCGCGCGACGACTGACTTCAGGCTTTTTCAATCAGGCATGGTGGTGCAGCCAGGCATGCTTTGGGCGCTCTGCCGCAGGCTGACGACGGCGTTCGAAACGCTGCCAGACCTTCTCATGAAAGTAGAAGCCCACCGAGTTGCACAGGGGCTCGATGGCCGCCACCATGCCGCTGGCTGCGACACTGCCAGTCAGGGCATAGGTAACGGCGAAGGCGATGCAGAAGTGCATGATGGTGAAGGTCAGGGTCTTGAGCATGATGCACCTCGTTGGGAATCATTTCGTCATGTAAGAGAGGCTAGTCCTGTTCGTCAGTGTCGGGAAATGTGGCCTTTGCATGGTCTTGATAGTGTTGGTCAATTGATTTCTATTCTTATAAAGTCTCTTTCTATTTATTTTGCCTTGGGGTGTCTGCGTTAAGGTGGCGCTCTCTTTCGGTGGAGTTGGGCGATGCAGATCAGTGATATTCCCTTTGGCGTAACGGACTGGGCTGCGATACCAGCGACCGAGCATCCGGGTGAGCGTGGCGTTGCACGTTGGCGTACTTGCCAGTTCGGTGCGCTGCGTGTGCGCATGGTCGAGTATTCGCCGGGCTACCTGGCCGACCACTGGTGCCGGAAAGGGCATGTGCTGTTGTGCCTGGAGGGAGAGCTGGCCACCGAGCTTGAGGATGGTCGGGTATTCGTGCTCAAGCCTGGTATGAGTTATCAGGTGGCTGATGGGGCCGAGGCTCATCGTTCATCGACGATGTCTGGCGCACGCCTGTTCGTGGTGGACTGAGTCGCAATGCTTTGGCGCATAGCTGCCGATGCCCTGGTGCTGGTGCACCTGGGTTTCATCCTGTTCGTGCTACTAGGTGGCTTGTTGCTGCTGCGCTGGCCGCGTCTGATCTGGCTGCATATGCCTGCAGTTGCCTGGGGCATCGTGGTGGAGTGTTTGCATCTGGGGTGTCCGCTGACTCCCTGGGAAAACCAGTTACGCCGCGCGGCCGGGCAGGCCGGCTATGACGGCGGCTTTATCGAGCATTACCTGATACCGCTGATCTATCCGGCCGGGCTCACGCCACAGATCCAGCTCTGGCTGGGTGCGATCGTGGTGTTGGTCAACCTGAGCATATACGCCTGGCTGATCTGGCGCTGGCGCAACAAGGCTTGATCGCGATTTGCCCTGCCTATTCATAAGTCTGATGAAGGCGCGGGTGCTTTATTGCCTTCGCTACACTGCCAATCATTGCAACCAAACATTGAAGGCAGGGCCGCTATGCAAAACCGCATGATGATCACTGGCGCGGGCTCCGGCCTGGGACGCGAAATTGCCCTGCGTTGGGCACGCGAGGGCTGGCGAATGGCGCTGGCCGACGTCAACGAGGCCGGCCTGGCGGAAACATTGAAACTGGTCCGTGAGGCTGGCGGTGATGGCTTCACCCGACGCTGCGACGTGCGTGACTATAGCCAGCTGACCGCTCTGGCGCAGGCCTGCGAGGAGCAGTTCGGTGGTATCGACATCATCGTCAATAACGCCGGTGTCGCCTCTGGCGGCTTTTTCAGCGAACTGTCGCTGGAGGACTGGGACTGGCAGATCTCGATCAACCTGATGGGCGTGGTCAAGGGCTGCAAGGCATTCCTGCCGCTGCTGGAAAAGAGCAAGGGCAAGATCGTCAACATCGCCTCGATGGCGGCGCTGATGCAGGGGCCGGGCATGAGCAACTACAACGTCGCCAAGGCCGGTGTAGTGGCGCTGTCGGAAAGTCTGCTGGTAGAGCTGCGTCAAATGGAGATCGGCGTGCACGTGGTCTGCCCATCCTTCTTCCAGACCAACCTGCTGGACTCCTTCCGTGGCCCGACTCCGGCGATGAAGGCCCAGGTCGGCAAGCTGCTGGAAAGCTCGCCGATCAGCGCGGCAGATATCGCCACTTACATTCATGACGAAGTGGCCAAGGGCAGCTTCCTGATTCTGCCGCATGAGATGGGCCGCATGGCCTGGGCACTGAAGCAGAAGAATCCGCAGGCGCTGTACGACGAGATGGCCAGCATGGCCGAAAAAATGCGCGGCAAGGTCAAATCGATCAGCTGACCACAGGGTCAGCTATTTTCACCGGCAGGCTTGCCTGGTGTGGCCTCCGGGGGTAGGGTGGCCGCCCCGGCCTGCCTGCCGTAATGACTTCGGATACCTCGTGAAACCAGTCCCTCGGGCCCTACTGCTAGTGGCCCTGGTGCTGGCGGCGATCAATTTGCGCCCCGGCATCACTTCCCTTGCACCGCTGATCGAACGCATCGCTGCAGAGCTGTCGCTGAGTCGCAGCTTCATCAGTCTGACCACGGCCTTGCCGGTGTTGTGCATGGGCCTGCTCGCGCCGCTGGCGCCGCGCCTGGCGATGCGCTGGGGGCTCGAGCGCACCATCGTGCTCTGCCTCGGGCTGATCGGCCTGGCGCTGCTGGCACGTCTGGCCGCGCACCAGAGTGCGGTGTTGATCGGCAGCGCCATTGCCCTCGGCGCTGCCATCGCGGTCGCCGGGCCGTTGTTGTCGGGATTCATCAAGCGTCACTTCGCCAGCCAGATGGGGCGCGTGGTGGGCTGGTATTCACTGGGCATGGCCATTGGCGGGGCCGGTGGCGCAGTGCTCACCGCGCCGGCCACCGCGTTGTTCGGTGACGCCTGGCACCTGGGCCTGGCGGTATGGGCGGCGCCTGCGCTGTTCGGGGTCATGCTCTGGCTGTGGCTGCCCAACCAGGCGGGTGCTGCCAATGAGCAGGAAAGCGGTGGCCTGCCCTGGCGGCAGCCGCGCGCGTGGCTGATCAGTTGCTTCTTCGCCATTCAAGCGGGCTTGTTCTATGCCATCGCGACCTGGGCTGTGGCGCGTTATCACGAAGCGGGGCTGAGCATGCTGCGCAGCAACTCGCTGCTCAGTCTGGCCATGCTCATGGGGCTGCCCAGCTCGTTCCTGCTGCCCTGGCTGGCGCAGCGCTACAACGCGCGTTATCCGCTACTGTTGGCTTGCGGTGCGGTCACCTGCGGTTGTCTGGCGATGGTCACCTTCATGCCGCGTTTCGTTCCGGAACTGTGGGCGGTGATCTTGGGTTTTTCGCTGGGTGGCTCCTTCGCCCTGTCGCTGGTGCTGCCGCTGTACGAGGCCGGTTCGCCAATGGCCGTCAGCCGCTGGACGGCGATGATGCTGTTCACCGGTTACAGCCTGGGTTGCCTGACGCCCATTCTCACCGGCTTGGCGCGCGACCTGTCCGGCAGCTACCGTCTGCCGTTTGCAGTGCTCACTGCGCTGGCGCTGGTGATGACGCTGGTGGCGTGGTTGCTGGGGCGTAGCAGGCGTCAGCCTCGCTGAAGAATTGGCAGCAGTTCCTTTCTTGCCCAGGCGTGCTGTGTTAGAAGGCGTTCTGCTTTTTCAGGAGTGCCGGTGTGGAGTCCGAATCCATCGTCTATGGCTGCATCCGCGACTGGCCCTCGGATGACCCCGAGCAACGTCGCCTGCGCCGTGAAACCAATCATGGCGTGCTGGCCGAATTGCCGGCCGGCGAGCTCTGGCCGTTTCTTGGTCGTGAAATGTTCTCCTTCTGCGACCAACCCGGTGCCGGCCTTTACCAGACCCAGGTGATCCACTTCGGCGCCAGCTATGGCGCGATCGAATACGAATGGAACCTGTGGATCGAAGCCTTCGAGGCGCTGCTCAAGCGTCTGTACTGGGCCAGCGCAGTGGTGCATCTGGAAACCGAACTCAACGGTATGCATACCTTTCGCTGGGAGTCCGATAGCGGCTTTCATAGTCCGCAGGAAGGTGGGCTACGCGTGCGTTGCGCTTGGGAGCGCGAAGGCGCCTTGCGCGGTTAGGGGGCGAGAATGATCAACTATCTATGGTTTCTGTTGGCGGCCCTGTTCGAGATCGCCGGTTGCTATGCCTTCTGGATGTGGCTGCGGCTCGATCGCAGCGCCTGGTGGGTCGCTCCCGGGCTGCTAAGCCTGGCGCTGTTCGCGCTGATTCTGACCCGCGTCGAAGCCTCCTTCGCCGGTCGCGCTTATGCCGCCTATGGCGGTGTGTATATCGTCGCTTCGCTGTTGTGGCTGGCGCTGATCGAAAAGACCCGGCCAATGCTCAGCGACTGGTTGGGCGCTGCGCTGTGTCTGGCGGGTGCTTTGATCATCCTGCTGGGACCGCGGCTGCACTCATCCTGATCTGCTTATAAGCATCGGAAGTAAAAAGTTCCGTTGTCATCAAATCTTTATATATCGGCAACTGCGCTGAAATAACCCCTCGCCAAGATTCCCCCAGCACGAACGAGCCTACAGCTCGGGTGTTTTCAACACTAAAAGTCCAACAGGGGAATTTCTCGATGATCCGTAAGCACTTCGCCGGTTTCGTAGCCAGCGCCCTGGCCCTGGCCGTTTCCGCCCAGGCTTTCGCCGGTACCGTCACCACTGACGGCGCCGATATCGTGATCAAGACCAAAGGTGGTCTGGAAGTCGGTACCACCGACAAGCAGTTCGGTTTCAAGATTGGTGGTCGTCTGCAGGCCGACTACAGCACCTTCGACGGCATCTATACCGTGAACGGTGACAATGCCGATGCCGCCTACTTCCGCCGCGCCTTCCTCGAGTTGTCGGGCTATGTCTACAAGGACTGGGCTTACACCTTCAGCTACGACTTCTCCCACAACGCTGGCAGCGCCGACGACGGTTACTTCGACGAAGCGTCCATTGCCTATAACGGTTTCGCGCCGGTATCCATCAAGGTAGGTCGCTTTGACCCTGAGTTCGGTCTTGAAAAAGCCACGAGCTCCAAGTGGGTCACCGCCCAGGAGCGTACCGCTGCTTACGATCTGGTTGACTGGGCCAACGCCCATCAGAACGGTCTCGGTATCCAGGTTTCCGGTAACGCCGGTGACTCTTTGTACGGTTCCTTTGGCCTGAGCGCCAAGGACCAGAACGACGTTGACGGTGAGAGCACCAAGCAATTCAACGTCCGCGGTGTTTTCGCTCCGATGCACGAGGCTGGCAAGGTTCTGCACTTCGGGATCAACTACGCCCAGCGTGATCTTTCCGACACCGCATTCGACGCTCGTATCCGCAGCCGCATGGGTATGCGTGGCGTGAGCACCAATGGTGGTAACGACGCTGGTACCAACGGCAACCGTCTGGTTCTGGGCGGTATCAACGTTTCGCCGGCAGGTTCCTACGACAACGACAGCGCCCTCGGTCTTGAAGCCGCGTTCGCCATGGGCCCGTTCTCTATTCAGGGCGAATACATCAAGCGCGAGATGGAAGCTGACAGCGCTGCCTTCGACGATATCGAAGGCAAGGGCTACTACGCTCAGGTTGCCTATACCCTTACCGGCGAGCCCCGTGGCTACAAGCTCGGCAAGTTCGACAGCATCAAGCCGAACAACAAGCAGATCGGTGCCTGGGAGGTGTTCTACCGCTATGACAACCTGTCGGTGGACGACGACAACGGTGCTCGTGCCGCTATCGGTGACATCGAAGCCAAGGTCCACAACCTCGGTGTCAACTGGTACGTGAACGAAGCTGTCAAGATCAGCGGTGTCTACGTCAAGGCCAAGGTCGACAACGCCACCAACGCCAATGGCGACGATGACGGTGACGGCATGGTATTCCGCGCTCAGTACGCGTTCTAAGTAATACCTGATTGCTCCTTTGAACCCCGCCTTGTGCGGGGTTTTTTATTGTTTCCAGCTTGGCGCCATGTAACCGAAAACATCGCCATTTCATTCGCCATACATTTCAACTGAACAAAAAAGCCCCAGACCTGCTGGGGCTCTCTGCTCGCTGCGATCAGTTTTTCTTCTGGAAACGCTCCAGTGCTTCTTCGATAAGCTGTCGCGCCTCGGCTGCATTGCCGTAGCCATTGAGTTCGACTTTCTTGCGACCTTCCGGCAACTGCTTGTAGACGCTAAAGAAAGCTTCGATGCGCTGGCGTTCGATCAGCGGCAGGTCGTCGACATCGCGAATCTTGTCGTAAGTCGGGTCGACATCACTGCTGGGTACGCCGATGATCTTTTCATCCGCCTCGCCACCGTCGATCATTCGCAGCACCGCGACAGGGCGGAATTTGATCAGCACGCCTGGATGCAGCGCTTCGCGGGTGAGTACCAGCGCATCGAGTGGGTCATTGTCGCCACCGAGGGTACGCGGCAGCGAGCCATAATTGGCGGGGTAGGCAACCGGCATCGACTGGAAGCGGTCGACGAAGACCAGGCCCTCCTCGTTGATCTCGTATTTGGTGATGCTGCCGGCGGGAATTTCCACCGCCATGTGCACGTCATTCGGCGCGTTTTCGGCCTGTGCCGCATGAAAGGGATGGACGATGCTGGGTGCAGCGAACGAGCAGGGGGCCGTGAGGCCGATGGCGATGCCCAGGGCGAGCAGGGATTTACGCATGATGACTCCCGTTAGGGTTGTGGGTGGATAAACCGGCAGTCATCTTGCTGGGGGCTTGTTAGAGATATATTGCAGTCTGGCTTCTGGAACTCAGCTCATGTCCGTCACCATCATCGACTCGCTTCATGCATTGCCGGCAGACGTTTGGGATTCTCTGCTGCCGAATCCACAACCCTTTCTGCGTCATTCCTTTCTCAGTGCGTTGGAGGATAGCGGTAGCGTTGGCGGTCGCAGTGGTTGGCAGCCCTCGCACCGGCTCTGGTGCGATGAGCACGGCAAGGTGCGTGCAGCGTTGCCGGCTTATCTGAAGCAGCACTCTTACGGCGAATACGTCTTCGATCACGGCTGGGCTGACGCCTGCCGACGTGCTGGCATCGCCTACTACCCCAAACTGCTGGGCGCCGTACCGTTCTCTCCGGTGACCGGAGCGCGTTTGCTCGGCGACGCCAGTGCGGCTGCCGAGCTGCTCGATGCGTTGGCAGCCGAGTTGAGCGAGGAAGGCTTGTCGAGTCTGCATATCAATTTCACCAGCCCGGCTTGCGACACTGTGCTGATGCAGCGGCAAGGCTGGTTGGAGCGCATCGGTTGTCAGTTTCACTGGCACAACCGTGGTTATCGTGATTTTCAGGACTTTCTCGATACGCTCAGTTCGCGCAAACGCAAGCAGATGCGCAAGGAACGGGAGCAGGTGGCGGGGCAGGGCATCGAATTCGACAGGCGCCTGGGTCATGAGCTGGGCGAGGCGGACTGGGATTTCGTCTATCACTGCTACTCCAATACTTACCACGTGCGTGGTCAGGCGCCCTATCTGACACGGGACTTTTTCAGCCTGCTGGCCGAACGCATGCCCGAGATGATTCGTGTGGTGTTCGCCACGCAGCATGGTCGTGCGCTGGCGATGGCCTTCAGCCTGGTCGATGGCGATACCTTTTATGGCCGCTATTGGGGCTGCCTGGCCGAATTCGACCGGCTGCATTTCGAAACCTGCTTTTATCAGGGCATGGAGTTGGCCATCGCCGAAGGTCTGCAACGCTTCGATGCTGGCGCGCAGGGTGAGCACAAACTGATTCGCGGTTTCGAGCCGGTCATCACTCGCTCCTGGCATTATCTCTGCCATCCTGGGCTGCATGCTGCGGTTGCCGAGTTTCTCGAGCAGGAGCGCTCTGGCGTGCGGGTTTACGCTGAGGAGGCGCGCAGTTATCTGCCTTTTCGCCAGGCCAGCGGGGACTGATCGAGCGATCAGGTTCTCGGCACAAGGCCGAAACAGCTGTTTGCCGGAAGTTCCCCGTGTCGGAGATTTCTGTAAAAACTCCAGAGCTTTCAGCAAGAAGCCCGCTCACGTCTGCCACTAAATTCCGCCCTTCACTTTCGTTACGACCGTTTTTGTCTGCACCGATTGGTCAGACCAGCTTTGCTGGGCTAGACCGATAATAGAGGTGCATGCAGCCGAAGTAGGGTGGTAACGCGATTCGGTGGCCGCAGGCGCAAGCCAGGGAGGTCAGGGAAAGTGCTCAGGCACGTGCCGATGCTGTGACGAAGTGGTGGAGATTTCACTGCGCCGGTATCTGCCCCTGAACGTGCTCACCAGACATCGGTGTGACGAGGAAGAGAGACCGGAGCCCGCATCCGCAAAAACGGGTGCGCTTTGCCAAGCTGGGCACGGTGCCCAAGAACAACAAACGAGAGGGGAGCCCCCCAAATGACAGCTAGTACTCCAATGCTCGTCACCTTCGTGGTGTACATCGCAGCCATGGTGCTGATCGGCTTGATCGCCTATCTGCGTACCAAGAACCTTTCCGACTACATCCTCGGTGGCCGCAGTCTCGGTAGCTTCGTCACCGCACTGTCCGCCGGCGCTTCCGACATGAGTGGCTGGTTGCTGATGGGCCTGCCTGGCGCGATCTTCGTCGCTGGCATCTCCGAAAGCTGGATCGCCATCGGTCTGGTCATCGGCGCCTACCTCAACTGGTTGTTCGTTGCCGGTCGTCTGCGCGTGCAGACCGAGCACAACGGCAATGCCCTGACCCTGCCGGACTACTTCACCAACCGTTTCGAAGACAACAGCCGCATCCTGCGCATCTTCTCGGCGCTGGTGATCCTGGTGTTCTTCACCATCTACTGCGCCTCCGGCGTGGTGGCCGGTGCTCGCCTGTTCGAGAGCACCTTCGGCATGTCCTACGAGACCGCGCTGTGGGCCGGCGCTGCTGCGACCATCGCCTATACCTTCATCGGCGGCTTCCTGGCAGTGAGCTGGACCGATACCGTGCAGGCCACCCTGATGATCTTCGCGCTGATCCTGACCCCGGTCGTGGTGATGATCGCCACCGGCGGCTTCGATCCGGCCATGGTCGCCATCGAGGCGGTCGACGCGACCAACTTCGACATGCTCAAGGGCGCGACCTTCGTCGGCGTGATCTCGCTGATGGCTTGGGGCCTGGGCTATTTCGGCCAACCGCACATCCTGGCGCGCTTCATGGCCGCTGATTCGGTGAAGTCGATCCCGGCTGCCCGCCGCATCTCCATGACCTGGATGATCCTGACCCTGGCTGGCGCTGTTGCTGTCGGTTTCTTCGGTATCGCCTACTTCGCGGCGCACCCTGAAGTCGCCGGCCCGGTCGCTGAGAACCCGGAGCGCGTGTTCATCGAGCTGGCCAAGCTGCTGTTCAACCCGTGGATCGCCGGTATCCTGCTGTCCGCCATCCTGGCGGCGGTGATGAGCACCCTGAGCTGCCAGTTGCTGGTGTGCTCCAGTGCGCTGACCGAAGACTTTTACAAAGCCTTCCTGCGTAAAGACGCTTCGCAGACCGAACTGGTTTGGGTCGGCCGCGCCATGGTGCTGCTGGTCGCACTGATCGCCATCGCTCTGGCGGCCAACCCGGAAAACCGCGTACTGGGCCTGGTGTCCTACGCCTGGGCCGGCTTCGGCGCTGCGTTCGGTCCGGTGGTGATCCTCTCCCTGCTGTGGAAGGGCATAACCCGCAACGGCGCCCTGGCCGGTATGCTGGTCGGTGCCGCCACCGTGATCGTATGGAAGAACTGGATCGGTCTGGGTCTGTACGAGATCATTCCGGGCTTCATCCTCGCCACCCTGGCCATCGTCATCTTCAGCCGTATCGGTCAGGCGCCGAGCCAGTCGATGCTGAGCCGCTTCGACAAGGCCGAGAGCGAGTACAAGTCGGCGTAAGCTTGCTGGCTTGAAGCGAAGGCGATGATTGTTAGGCAGTCATCGCCTTTTTCGTTTCTGGCTCTAAGATAGGCGCACTTTTGTTAACGGATGCTCTCATGACCAGCAATGACCCGCTCCATGGCCTGACCTTGCAGGCGATTCTCACCGCCCTGGTGGACCGCATCGGTTGGGATGGCCTTGCCCATCAGGTCGACGTGCGCTGTTTCAAACATGAGCCGAGCATCAAGTCGAGTCTGACCTTCCTGCGCAAGACGCCTTGGGCACGGGCCAAGGTGGAGCAGCTCTATCTGCAGCACTTCAAGCCCTGAACGTTCAGTTAAGTTCGAGCTCCAAAGCCTGTAGGGCCTGGCGGTAGCTGTTACCGGCCATGCGCAGGCTGTTGTTGTGGTTGGCGCCGTCGATCAGCAGTAACTGCTTCGGCTCGCTGGCCGCGTCGAACAGCGCCTGGCTGAAGCGTGACGGTACGTAGCGGTCGTCGCGACCATGAGCGATCAGCACCGGGATGCCGACATCGCCGATCTTGCTCAGTGAATCGAACTCCTGCGACAGCAGCCAGCGCACCGGCAGCGAGGTGTTGGTAACCGCGGCCGCCACGTCGCCCAGATTGGTGAAACTGGATTCGACGATCAGGCCGGCGGCCTGCTCGGCTTCCTCTTCACTGGCCAGTTCGTGCGCCAGGTTGACGGCTACGGCGCCACCCAGTGAATGACCATAGATGAAGCGTTTGTTCGCCTCGGGCTGTAGGCGCACCAGATGCTGCCAGGCGATCAGGGCGTCCTGGTAGACGCTACGCTCGGAGGGCAAGGCGCCACGGCTTTCGCCGAAGCCGCGGTAGTCCACCGCCAAGACCGAGAAGCCCATGGCATGCAACTGTTCGATGCGAAACAGCTGGCCGGTCAGGTTCCAGCGTGAGCCATGCAGATAGAGCAGCGTCGGGGCATCCTTGCGGGGGGCCGGCCACCACCAGGCATGCAGGCTCTCATCGGCAGTGAGGTCGGGGGATTGCAGTTGCACGTCCTCGACGCCTGCAGGCAGGCCGCTGAACCAGCGGGCGGTGCCGGGCTCAATGCGAAACACCAGCTCGCGTTCGGTCTGCTCCAGTTTGGCGCAGCCTATCGGCAGCAATACCAGTAGGCAGCCCAGAAACATCAGGCTCAGGCGACGACGGCGCAGCAGGGCTAACCAGGGTGAGGGCATCGGCGTACTCATGAACGGCAACGGATAATGCAGCCATGGACTGCATATCCGATGCCGGGTTTCGCCAGGGGCCGGCCGCTGTGGTTACCAGGTATTACCGCCGGCTGATCTGTGGTGGGCTCATCGGCGTATCACACAGGGTGGCGCTGCCGGGTTCGAGGTAGGGCGCAAGGATCGGCGCCATGCCCTTGAGCACCTGTACCGGCAACGCCGAGGTGAAGGTGAAGCGTTCGGCCTCACGTCCTGGCACGAACGCGGTCAGGGTGCCGTAGTGCCGCGGACCGAGAAAGAACACGAAGGTCGCCGTGCGGTTCATCGCGCGCGAACTGATTACCCGGCCGCCAGGGCCGACGCTCTCGATGCGGTTGTCGCCGGTGCCGGTCTTGCCGCCCAGCGTCAGGCTATGGCCGTCCTGTAACTGGAACGTGCCTTGCAAGCGCCGTGCGGTCCCGCCTTCCACCACTTGCGAGAGGGCATTGCGCAATGCCGCAGCCACTTCGGACTGCATCACCCGCTTGCCGCCGTGTATATCCCGTTCGACTCGCGTCTCATAAGGCGTATCGGCGGCGAAATGCAGTTCGTCGATGCGCAGCACCGGCTGGCGAATGCCGTCGTTCTGGATGATGCCCATCAGCTCGGCCAAGGCTGCTGGCCGGTCACCGGAGCTGCCCAGTGCGGTGGCCAGCGAGGGCACCAGATATTGGAAGGGATAACCCAGGTTCTGCCAGCGCCGATGAATATCGGAGAAGGCTTCGACCTCCAGCATGATACGGATGCGGCTGTCGCGCGCACTCTTGTGCCGACTACGGAACAGCCAACCATAGACTTCCTGGCGCTCATCGATGCTAGCGGCTACAGCGTCGCTGAAGGTCGCCTGCGGGTTGCTGATCAGGTAGCCCAGCAGCCAGAGTTCCAGCGGGTGGACGCGGGCGATATAGCCCTGATCCGGCAGGCTGTAAGCGCCCGGGCCGTAATCCTGATACAGGCGCGTGATGCGTTGGTCGGTGAGTTTCTCCTGGGGCAGTTGCGCCCGCAGAAAAGCAGCAAAGGTGGCTTCGTCAGCCTGCGGCAGCAGGTAACGGTGCACGGCGCTCAGGCGTACCGAGGTCTGCCGTAGGCCGCTGATGAACGTCTCCAGGCGCTGCGGTTCCGGCTGGCCCTGATACTTGCGCCAGAAGCGCAGAAGGAAGGTGCGTCCCTCCTGATCGGCAAAGCGCTGCAGGTATTCCTGGCGGCGTGGGTCCTTGTCGTCCTTGAGCAGTTCGGCGCTGTTCTGGTAGGTGCTGTAGCGCACCAGGTCACGCATCAGGCGCACAAAGGGCAGGTTGATCGACTCGCGCAGGGATTCACGCAGGGTCGGGTTACGGCCGTTGTCCTCGCGGCGGAAGTTGCCGAAGGTGTGCAGACCGCCGCCAGTGAAGAAGCGCTCGTTCGGGTTGGCCGAGTAGCGCCGCTCCAGCGCGGCGTCGAGCGTGCTGGCCAGATCCGCCCCCGGGTTGGCTTGCAGGTAGCCCACGGCCCAGCGGCTCAGGTAGTCCTGCTCGGCGATGTCCACTTGGCGCAACTCGGTCGGGCTCTTGTTCGCGTGGCGCTGATGCAGCTCGGCGATGATCTCCAGATAGGTGGCCAATACGCGCAGTTTGGCGGTGGAGCCAAGCTCCAGCTTGCTGCCCTCGTTGATGTCGAAGGGTTGGTCGGTGCTGTCGGTCTGCACCCGTACCCGGCTGCCGGTTGGGGTGCGTTCGAACAGGGTGAAGCTGTAGCGCACTTCCGCGGTTTTCTCCGGTGACAGCAGGCGCTCGCCGAACAGGCCGATCTTGCCGGCGAACTCCGGATCGGCCAGGTTCTGCAGGTAGGTGCTGGTCTGCTGTTGCAGGTCGCGTTGCAGGGTGCTGCGTGCGGACAGGTCGAGGCGATCAAGATCGTAGAGTGGCATGCCCAGCAGGTTGGACAGACGCGAGCGCGCCACGCTGATGCCTTTGTCGCTTTCCACGGCGCGAAGGTTGGGCTCCTGCTGCCAGTCGCGGTACTGCAGTTTCTGTGTGAGGGCGGCGTCGCGCAGGTCGGCATCGACCAGACCGCCGCTGGCGAGCAGGCGTATGTGGCTTTCGGTCAGCGCCTCCATGTCACGGCGCCCTTGTGCGAGGTAGTAGGAGGGCCGGCGTTGGGCGATCATCAATGACAGCATCTGCCGCAGGGCCAGGCCGCGCTCGGCAAGGCTGGCGTCGGGCGAGCGACGCGGATCGAGCAGGGCGTTACTGCGCTCGAAGTCGGCGCCGTACCAGATGCGCAGGCCGTCAGCCAGGCCGTTCACCTCACCATGACCGGGTGCTGCAGACAGCGGCACACTATTGAGGTAGTCGCGGACGATGCGTTGACGCGCTTCGAGCGTTTCCGGGCCGTGCTGATAAGCGCGCACGCTGGCGGAAATCATCTGCCGCAACTTTTCCCCGGCTGACAGCGTCAGCCCATCCGGGGAGTGGCGGTATTTCTCCAGTTGCGTGGCCAGAGTGCTGCCTCCGGCAGACTGATCCTGCACGTCGAGCATCTTGCCAAGCTGAGACAGTGCCGCCATGGCGAAGCGCGGCCAGTCCACCGCCGGGTTGGCCAGCGGTTGCGCGGGGTCGAGCAACTGACGGTTCTCGATGAACAGCAGGCTGCTGACCACCAGCGGCGGGATGCTGGCGAAGTCGGCGTACCCCTGTTGCGGATAGCGAAATTCGTAGAACGGCGTACCGCGACAATCGCTGATGCTCAGGCCACTCTGGCTCTTCTCGGTAAAGGGCGGGAACAGGCCGCGGCGACTGTAGGCCATCAATTGTTCGGAGAAGCGCGACTGCTCGGTGACCTGATAATCGCGCTGTTGCAGGCGCTCCAGCATCAGTGGCAGGTAGGCATAGCCCTGGCGTTTGTCAAAAGGGCCATCGGTCGGGTAGATGATGCGCTCGCTGGGGCCTGGTTCGACCTTGTACGTCAGGTTCGCGGCATAGCGACTGAGCTCGCGTGACTGAAAGTGGGCGCTGCGTGACTCGAACACCAGCAGGGCGGTAACCGCCAGCACCAGCAGGACCAATAACAGATAGAGTGTCAGGCGCCAGTGATGCCTTGCAGCAGTGGCCGACTTCGTCCTGCCCGGCGTGCTCGCCGAGGAGGTCAGGTCAGGTTGCTGCGGATTACGTTGCCATGATGCGCCCATAAATCACCGGCCTGGCCTGTCAGCATCATTCAAAGCCGCGAGATTGCCTCTTGCCGGATGCTGACCTTGGGCCGGCTGGGCTGCGGTTGTCTCGTCTGTCTTGTTATCAGCTTAGACCCTAGCGCGCCGTCTGGCTGGCCGTTTCCACTCATTGCCTGGGTTGTACCTGGATGATGGGCTGGCCTGCTAGACTCGCTGCAACCCACAAACGCAGGGTATCGGCATGCAGCGCGACCATCGAGAACAGCTCCAGCAAAGCTGGCAGGCCAATGCCGATGCCTGGGCTGCCGCAGTGCGTGAACAGCGCATCGAAAGTCGCCGCCTGGTCACCGATGCTGCGATCATCCAGGCTGTGCTGGCATTGCAACCCAAACGTGTGCTGGATATCGGTTGCGGCGAAGGTTGGCTGTGTCGTGGGCTGGCCGAACATGGTATCGAACCGGTCGGTGTGGATGCTTCGGCGCCGTTGATCGAGGCGGCTCGTGCAGCCTGCGACGGGCGCAGTCAGTATCGCGTCTGCGGCTATGCCGAACTGGAAGAACACGCCGAGCAACTCGGACGTTTCGAGGTGCTGGTCTGCAACTTCGCCCTGCTCGAAGAGCCGCTACAGCCTATTCTGCGCAGCCTGCAAAAGTTACTAGTGCCTGGCGGCAGCCTGCTGATTCAGACGCTGCACCCCTGGCGTGCCAGTCATGGCGAGCCTTACCAGGACGGTTGGCGGGTGGAGGACTTCGTCGGCTTCGGAGAGGGCTTTCAGGCGCCCATGCCCTGGTTCTTCCGCACTCTGCAA
Source organism: Pseudomonas sp. o96-267 (assembly GCF_003935465.1). Lineage (NCBI taxonomy): Bacteria > Pseudomonadati > Pseudomonadota > Gammaproteobacteria > Pseudomonadales > Pseudomonadaceae > Pseudomonas > Pseudomonas sp. o96-267. The sequence goes on along the minus strand of NZ_RHQP01000003.1, from coordinate 96,746 downwards.
TCCTGGCTGACGCTGATCGCTGAAACCGGCTGGCGTCTCGAATGGCTGCAGGAGCCGCTGCACCCCGAGAGTGTTCAGCCGGTGTCCTTGCTGCTGTTGCTCAAGCCGCTCTGAACATGCAGCTACTGGTCACCACTCATACAGGAGACATCGATGCGCAAAATTGACTTGGCCGGCGTGCAGGTGCCAGTGATGGGCCAGGGAACGTGGCGCATGGGCGAAGATCGGCACCAGCACGCGCGTGAGGTCGCAGCGCTACGCGAAGGACTGGACCTGGGCTTGAGCCTGATCGACACCGCCGAAATGTATGGCGAGGGTGGCGCGGAGCAGGTGGTGGGGGAGGCCATCGCCGGTCGTCGTGACGAGGTGTTCCTGGTCAGCAAGGTTTACCCGCACAACGCCAGTCTGCAGGGTGTTCAGGCCGCCTGTGAGCGCAGCCTGAAGCGCCTGGGGTGTGAGCGTATCGACCTCTACCTGCTGCACTGGCGTGGGCGCTATCCGCTTGCCGAGACGGTCGAAGGTTTCGAGCGGCTGCGAGCTCAGGGCAAGATTGGCGCCTGGGGCGTCTCCAACTTCGACCTGGACGATCTGCTGGAACTGGATCAGCCGGCATGCCAGGCCAATCAGGTGCTGTACAACTCGGAGGCGCGAGGCATCGAGTATGACCTGCTGCCTTGGCAACAGCGTGCCGGCATGCCGCTGATGGCCTACTGTCCGCTAAGTCAGGCGGGTGCCTTGTTGCATGAGCCGGTAATGCGGCAGGTGGCTGAGCGACATGGGGCTACCGCTGCTCAGATAGCGTTGGCCTGGACACTCAGGCAGGACGGTGTGATTGCCATTCCCAAGGCCGCAAGCAGCGCGCATTTACGCGATAACGCTGCAGCGACTGCCATCGCGTTGAATGTGGATGATTTGAACCTGCTGGATGAGGTCTTTGCGCCACCACGTGGCAAGCAGCCGCTGGAGATGGTCTGAAAGGCCGTCACTGACCAATCGGCCGAGGCGTGTCGTTCGGAATCAGTTGGCCGGATCGGCGGCCAGGCGTCCGGCGTCCTTGAGTAGAGCCTTGAGGAAGGCGTCCTGCAATTCGGGATCGTTGCGCGTCAGCTCGATCAGGCTCTGCTCCAGCTCGCTGGCTTCCTCTTCCAGACCCAGATCGGAAAGGCGTTTGACCCGGTGTACCCACTGGGCGACATCGCCACCCTCGAGGTCGTCGAAGATCAGGTCATGCGCTTCACTCAGCTTGCCGCGCAAGGTGTGGCTGACCATGAGGGTCGTTTCGGCGCGTGCGACATCGTCACCGAGGCGGTCTTCGACGCTTAGCTGCAGTGTGTTCAGGCGCGTGATGTCTTGTTCGGTGAAGGGGCTGTCCAGCAGATTGAGGCGCAGCACGCCGCTGCTGTCGGTGAGCAGCTCGAACTGCTGATCACCTGCCTTGACCTGCACAGGACGCTCGGACCAGGGCAGGTTGGTGTATTCCATGCGACGGTCGCGCTGCAGCTCATCGATACTTGCCAGGTTCTGTTCCGCGCGGCCGTTGGACTCGACGTTCATGAACGGGTTGAGGCCGGCCATGCCGTAGCTGATCCAGTCACGGGTCGCGGTTTCCGGCAGGCTGCCGAGCAACACCACGTTGAGTATGTTGGCGCCCACGCCGGCCACCACCGCGACTGCCCCCATCGGCACTTCATAGATCTCGCGCCAGGGTTGGTAAGGCGTGTAGCGGTCGTAGCGACGGGTCACTTCGAAAGCTGTGACCTCGTAGCTCTTCTGGTCATGCACACGCACGCGGCGCTGCGGTAGCTCCAGAACCTTGGGTTCGCCGGCATCGATCTGCAGTTGGTGATCCAGCAGCTTGCGCTCGACGCGCTCCTCATGCTCGCTACGCTGCGGCAGCTGGTTGGCGCAGCCGCTGAGAAAGAGGGCGCCGCACAGGGCGGCGCCGATGAGGCGAAGGTTGTTGCTCGTGTGCATGATGTCTCGGTAAGGCGTTATCAGCGGCTGATACGGGCTTGCAGGAAGGACAGAATGTCGGCCAGCGGCACCGCTTGCGCTTCGGTTTCGGCGCGGCTCTTGTACTCGAGGTTACCCTCGGCCAGGCCACGGTCGCTGACGACCACGCGGTGCGGAATGCCGATCAGCTCCATGTCGGCGAACTTGATGCCGGGGCTGGTTTTCTTGTCGCGATCATCCAGCAGCACTTCGTAACCGGCGGCAGTCAGCTCGGCATACAGCTTGTCGGTGGCTTCGCGAACCTGCTCGGTTTCATAGCGCAGCGGCACCAGGGCGATCTGGAAGGGCGCCAGTGCGTCGTTCCAGCGAATGCCGCGCTCGTCGAAGTTCTGCTCGATGGCAGCAGCCACCACGCGCGATACACCGATGCCGTAGCAGCCCATGGTCAGGGTCACCGGCTTGCCGTTCTCGCCGAGCACCTGGCAGTTCATGGCCTCGCTGTACTTGGTGCCGAGCTGGAAGATGTGACCGACTTCGATGCCGCGCTTGATTTCCAGGGTGCCCTGGCCATCCGGGCTGGGGTCGCCAGCGACGACATTGCGCAGGTCGGCAACCTCAGGCAGCGGCAGGTCACGCTCCCAGTTGACGCCGAAATAGTGCTTGTCTTCGATGTTGGCACCGGCGGCGAAATCGCTCATCAGCGCTACGCTGCGGTCGATGATGCAGGGAATCGGCAGGTTGACCGGGCCCAGCGAGCCGGGGCCGGCGCCGATGGCTGCGCGAATCTCGGTTTCGCTGGCCATCTGTAGCGGGCTGGCCACCTGTTCCAGGTTGGCGGCCTTGATCTCGTTCAGTTCGTGGTCGCCACGCACGATCAGGGCGATCAGCTTGCCTTCCTCGGCAGCGTGCACCACCAGGGTCTTGATGGTCTTCTCGATGGCCAGGCCAAAACCCTGAACCAGTGCGTCGATGGTCTTGGTGTCGGGCGTGTCCACCAGGCGCATGTCTTCGGTCGCCGCGCCGCGCGCTGTCTCACGCGGGATGGCTTCGGCCTTCTCGATGTTGGCAGCGTAGTCGGAGACATTGCTGAAGGCGATATCGTCTTCGCCGGAGTCGGCCAGTACGTGGAATTCGTGCGAGCCGGTGCCGCCGATGGAGCCGGTATCGGCCTGTACCGGGCGGAAGTTCAGGCCCAGGCGGCTGAATACGTTGCAGTAGGCCTGATGCATGCGGTCATAGGTTTCCTGCAGGGAAGCCTGGTCGGCATGGAAGGAGTAGGCGTCCTTCATGATGAACTCGCGGCCACGCATCAGGCCGAAGCGCGGACGGATCTCGTCACGGAACTTGGTTTGGATCTGGTACATGTTGATCGGCAGCTGCTTGTAGCTGTTCAGCTCGTTGCGGGCCAGATCAGTGATCACTTCCTCGTGGGTCGGGCCGACGCAGAACTCGCGATCATGACGATCCTTCACCCGCAGCAGCTCGGGGCCGTACTGCACCCAGCGACCGGACTCCTGCCACAGTTCGGCAGGCTGGATGGCTGGCATCAGCACTTCCAGTGCGCCGGCTGCATTCATTTCTTCGCGCACCACGGTTTCGACCTTGCGCAGCACGCGCAGGCCCATCGGCAGCCAGGTGTACAGGCCGGAGGCCAGCTTGCGGATCATGCCGGCACGCAGCATCAGCTGGTGGCTGATCACCACGGCATCGGAAGGGTTTTCTTTCAGGGTCGAGAGCAGGAACTGACTGGTACGCATGTTTGGCCGTTCTGTCGGTTGCGAGGGCTTGGAGTAGGCCGGCATTGTACGGTGCCTATACAGTGGCGTACAGGACGGGCGCAGGCGCGAAAGTGCTACTGCGCGTGCCGGGAGGATTGAAGAGTGGGATTGACTGCACTTGAGGTTCAGAACCTGATTCGTATGGGACTGCCGATGGCCGAGGATATCGATCTGCGAATCGACCGGCTGGACGAGGAGGGTGTGCTGGCGCGCGTGCCTTTTCAGGCCAAATTGGTGCGTCCGGGTGGCACGCTTTCCGGGCCGACCATCATGGCGCTGGGGGATGCGGCGATGTATGCGGTGGTGCTGGGGCGTCTCGGCCGCGTGGAGATGGCGGTGACGTCCAATCTCAACATCAACTTTCTGGTCAAACCCAAACCGGTGGATTTGTTGGCAGAGGCGCGAATACTGCGCTTGAGCCGGCGCCAGGCAGTTTGCGAAGTCTCGTTATATTCGCTTGGTAATGAGAATGAATTGGTGGCACATGTGACGGGGACTTACGCGTTGCCCCTTTAAAGTACCGAGGCATAAATAAAGAAACCCGGCCAAGGCCGGGTTTCTTTTATACCGCTATCGAGTAGCGCTGAAGTTACAGAACGCTCAGCGGGTATTCGACGATCAGGCGGAAGTCGTTCACGTCGCCTTGAGCGTTGTCGCGGTAGAAGGCGTTACGAATACGGAAGGACAGATCCTTGGCCGCACCTTCCTGGATCACGTACTTGGCTTCGATATCCAGCTCGCGCTCGGTGTAGCTATCAGCAGCAGTACCACGGATGTAGCGGGTCATGAAGCTCAGGCCTGGTACGCCGTAGGATGCCATGTTGATGTCGTAGCGAGCTTGCCAAGACTTCTCGTCTTTCTGGTTGAAGTCGGAGTACTGAACCGAGTTGGCCAGCCAAATGGTGCCGCCACCGTCTACGCCGTAGTCGTAACCACGGTCCCCGGACGCACGTTGGTGAGCCAGGGTGAAGGTGTGAGCGCCCAGCGAGTAGGCACCAGCAAGGCTCCAGATGGTGTTGTCTTCGTCGCTAGCAGTGTTGGTGTACTGCTTGTCGTAGTCGGTCTTGTAGATATTGAAGTCGAAGTTCAGAGCTTGTTCTTCAGCCAGCGCCAGGTTGTAGTTGACGTTGCCGTAGTACTTTTTCCAGTAATCTTCCACATCGGATGCGTGGAAAGCTGCGCTCAGGTCGTCGGTGAAGGAGTAGGAAGCGCCCACGATATTGGCATACTTCAGGCCAGCTTCGCCCTTACCATTGATGTCGTCGCGGCTGGTTCCGGTCTGGCTGCTCATGGCGGTAAAGCGACCGGCACTCAGTTCCAGGCCTTCGATCTCGTTACTGACCAGGTAAGTGCCGGTAGCAACTTCAGGCAGGATGCGGCTGTCGTCAGTGGAGAATACTGGGCTTGCCACGAACTGGCTGCCGTATTTCAGGACGGTGTCAGAGATGCGGAGTTTGACAGCACCACCCACTTCAGTCTGAGTGTCGTCACCACGACCGTCATCGGTCTTGCCGAACTGGCCAGTGCCGTAACGGCCACGGCCGCTGTCGATTTTGATGCTGCTCAGGGAGTGAGCGTCGAAGCCAACACCTACGGTGCCTTGGGTAAAGCCAGATTCATACAGCAGGCGGATGCCCAGGCCGGTTTCTTCACGGTAGCCTTTGTTGCCAGTACCAGCAGTGTTCGGGCCGTTACGGAAATCGCGGTTCATGTACAGAACGCGGTTGAAGATGTTGAAGCTGCTGTCTTCGATAAAGCCATTCGACTCGGACTGGCTGGACGCCACGGCCATTTGGCTGGTGCCCGCGGCTACTGCCAGGGCGATTACGCTCCACTTCATCACTTGCATCGTGATTGCTCCTTGGGTTTAGAAGAGTTGCGCTGTCCACTGTTTTGTTATATGGACAGCTCTTTCTTTTTGTGTCGGCGATAACTTATAGCACGCAGCCAATATTGGCGATAGTTGCAGTCTATTCGTTACGACTTCGTTCATGCTTGTGTCGCATCGCGTGAAGAAAAATGTCGCAAATCTATAGTTCTGCACTTGCGTCTCGTCGCACCGACGCTTTTGCGGTTCTGAGGTGCCTGGGACCGCTTGATTGATCGACTGCACGGCTTGCCGGGCATTGCTTTCACAGTTAGCAAAAGTCGTGCTCAAAACCTGCCTGTCTCGCTAAAACCTTGATTTTTAGGCCCAGAGCAGCGCTCGCGGCAGCGCCGGTGCTGCTTTTGGTGCTGATTCGTCAGGGGTTGCCGAGGCCTGCGGTTAGCTGTCAGCAGGTGCCGTTAGCTAATTGCCTGCGCATTAACCGGTAACGCTTGGCATTGTCCATTACGGGAAGAAACAAAATGGTGCACGCCTGCGGTGCGTATGTGTTCAAGCTGCCTTGGGTTGGTGCGTGGTCGTCGGGTGATCTCTCGGCTGAGCCAGCGTATGCTGCGCGCCATTGCTCCCCTCCCACTGGGGTTACGCTTTATTAATAAGGAGGCTCATCATGTTCGCTCTGGATTCACGCCTTCAGCAGGATTGCCTGGTGATCGGGGACTTTCCCTTGTGTCGTTTGCTGCTGATGAATGACTCCAATTACCCTTGGTTCATTCTTGTTCCTCGGCGTGAGGAGGTCAGCGAGTTGTTTCAGCTCGACGCTGATGATCAGCGACAACTGTGGCAGGAAACCACGCTTCTGGCTGAAACGCTGAAGGACATCTTTGCGGCCGACAAGATGAATGTCGCCACGCTTGGCAATGTCGTCAGCCAGTTGCATATGCATGTGGTCGTGCGTCGGCGGGAGGATGCTTCCTGGCCTGCTCCAGTATGGGGGCGGCATCCGGCGCAGCCTTATAGTGAGCAGCAGGTGGGTCAGGTCGTCGATAAACTGCGTTCGGTGTTGGCTGAGAACTTTCAGTTCGCCGGAGCCTTTGCATGAGCCTCGAATCGCGAATCATGGAGCTGGAGAGTCGTCTGGCTTTTCAGGATGACACCATTCAGGCGCTGAACGATGAGCTGGTCGAGCAGAGCAAGCGCATCGAGCGGATGCAGTTGCAGTTGGCGGTTCTGGCGCGACGCCAGGAAGAGCTGAGTGGCCAGGCGGGTATTACCGAAGATGAGGCCCCGCCACCGCACTATTGATATTAAAAAGCCCGGTTTCCCGGGCTTTTCTTTGCGTACCGCTCAGCGCCGCGAAGGGGCTGCTGCGATCACGTCTTCAGCCTGCAGACCTTTATCGCGCTGCATGACCGAGAACTCGACGCGTTGGCCTTCGACCAGGACTCGGTGGCCCTCGCCACGAATGGCGCGAAAGTGAACGAAGATATCGTCACCCGAGTCGCGGGAAATGAAGCCGAAGCCCTTGGAGGTATTGAACCACTTGACCGTGCCGGTCTCGCGATCATCCTGGGGAGCGCTGGTACTGGCGCTAGCTTGTGGTGCGGGCGGGCGTTGCTCTGCACTACGCGGCTGCCTGCTCAGTTGTGCTGCAAGGCTCAGCGCCACGGCGATAACCAAGGTCAGCAGCGGTAGCCAGATGGCGGGTTGGTTGCCGATGCTGGGCAGCGGGGCAAGCAGGATCAAGCTCTGTACCACGGCAGCCAATATCAACAGAGCCGAGGACAGCCCCAGTAGTTGTTGGCGCGCGGCGGGGAGAGTCTGTTGCTGCGATGCGGCAAGCAGGTTGAGCAAGCCGGTCAGGGCCAGATAGATGGCATCCGGCGTGGTAAGAAAGGAAGTGGACAAACCTGGTACGGCAGACAGCAGTAGGGCGGCGAACCCTGTCACGAGATGGGCAATCTTCAACATCTTTGATGAACTCACTGATCGAATGATGACTCACGGTGCTGCGGAGAGAGCGCACGTTGCTAACGGCCAGCTGCACGGCCATGGCGCGCCTGTAAACAAGGTTGGTGGCGCCGCAGGATGGTAACGCGGCGCGCGAGGCTATTTAACAGCAAAGCCGAGGGCTTCTCAAATCAAGCGCTTAGCATCGTTTCGCTGGTAATCGGGTGAACCTGATTGCGCCCGGCGCGTTTGGCTTGATAGAGAGCGTCATCGGCGCGCGTGAGCAGCGATTCGAATGTGTCGTCTTCTTCGGCCATGGCGCAGCCGAAGGAGGCAGTGATGCTGTCCAGAATCTGGTCTGTGCGCCTGACCTTGATTCTCAGCGACTGAATCTTGTTGCGCAGTTGCTCAGCGAAATCGAGAACTTCGTTGAGGTTGGCGCAGTTGCGCAGCACCACGCAGAACTCTTCGCCACCGTAGCGTGCGGCAAAGGCCTGCGGTGGCAGCAGGTCGCGCAATAATTGTCCGACGTGTTGCAGTACGCGGTCACCCAATGGATGGCCGTACTGGTCGTTGAACTGTTTGAAGTGATCGATATCCAGAATCACCAGGGCCAGGCCCTGTTGTGATTCGTCCAGTGCGCGTTCCAGTAAGCGGGTAAAAGCATGGCGGTTGAATACGCGGGTCAGGCTGTCGAGCGTTGCCGCAAGATGGGCGCGTTCCAGCTGGCCGCGCAGGTGAGTGATTTCTTGCTGTGCGGCGCGCAGGCGATAAAGGAATTTTTCCTGCTGGTCCTGCATCAGCTGGGTGCTTTCCTGCAGTTCGCTGAGCACGCTGGGTAGGTCATCGATGATGGGCTCCTGCAGTGCGCTCAGGCCATGGCTCAGGCTCTGCTGGTAATGCTGGCCACCGATCACGCTGCGTGAGACGTCGCCTTCGATGTCATCGACCAGTTCGATTACCTGCTGCTGGCCTGCGCGAGCTTCTTCCAGCTCGCCGCGGATAATGTAGTCGCGGAACAGCCGGCTGGCGGTTTCCGGCGGGAATACGTCGAAGTCTTCGACCACCTTGTCCAGGCGGCGGTTGAGCTCGGGTTCGCTGCCTCTGCTGTAGGTGTACCACAGTGCATAGTGCACCGGGTTTGGTGGGATGTCGTGACGCATCATCAGTGGCACGGCTTGCTTCAGGAGTTCGGCCGCCTCGCGGGTTTCCTCCGGATACAAGTCGATGATGCTGGGCGGTTTGGCTGGCTGACTCATGAATGTCGGAAACTCAATGACGATTGGCCAGAGCATAGATCAGGGCAGGGCTGCATGCCTAATGAAAAGGCCCGGTTTACCGGGCCTCTGAGCATCTCAAGCAGCGAGCAGGCTGCGCAGCATCCACGCGGTTTTCTCGTGCACCTGCATGCGTTGGGTCAGCAGGTCGGCAGTCGGCTCGTCGCTGACCTTGTCCAGCAGCGGGAAAATGCCGCGGGCAGTGCGTACGACGGCCTCTTGGCCCTGTAACAGTTTCTTGATCATTTCGTCCGCGCTGGGTACGCCTTCCTCTTCCTTGATCGAGGACAGACGGGAGTACGCGGCGTATGTGCCTGGAGCGGGGAAGCCCAGAGCGCGGATACGTTCGGCGATTGCGTCAACCGCCAGGGCCAGCTCGGTGTACTGACCTTCGAACATCAGGTGCAGGGTGTTGAACATCGGGCCGGTGACGTTCCAGTGGAAGTTATGGGTCTTCAGATACAGGGTGTAGGTGTCAGCCAGCAGGCGCGAGAGGCCTTCGGCGATGGCGGCGCGATCCTGTTCGGCGATTCCGATATTGATTTCCATGGCTTTTCTCCTTTCAGGTGAGCCCAGGGTGTCTATCCCGCAATGTTGATGAGAGCCTAACACGCAGGGCGTCGGGGTGATCTTGGCTTATATCAATGAAAGCGATGGTTAGAGGCTATTGATAGCGTACGGTTCAGCTGGGGCCAATAAAGCTTGCCCCTGGCTGGGCGTCAATCTTGTGTGCGGCAAAATGCTTGCTGCGCTGAAACTACTTGGCTGGGGCAGGGCGGAAATCCTCCAGCAGAGCGCTGGGGCTGCTCGTTGCGAGGGGCTTGGTCCATGGTCATTATCTAGGCGGGAGGCGCTCTTCATTTATAGAAGGCATCTGCCGGGCGGCTGCGTCATGACGATTTACGCTATATAATCCCGCTCTTTATCGAAGCGCGGCGTACGGTTGGACGTTCGCTGCGGTGTAGCTCCTGCCCAGGGCGTTGGGGGCTGCCTGACCTATCCAAGACCTCAGAGAAGCGAAACACGATCATGATGCGCAGCCACTATTGCGGCCAGTTGAACGAGAGCCTGGATGGCCAGGAAATCACCCTTTGCGGCTGGGTACACCGTCGCCGTGACCATGGCGGGGTGATTTTCCTCGATATTCGTGATCGTGAAGGCCTGGCTCAGGTGGTATTCGATCCTGATCGTGCCGAGACCTTCGCCAAGGCCGACCGTGTACGTAGCGAATATGTAGTCAAGATCACTGGCAAGGTGCGCCTGCGTCCGGAAGGCGCGCGCAACGCCAACATGGCCAGCGGTGCCATCGAAGTGCTGGGCTACGAGCTGGAAGTGCTCAACGAGGCGGAAACCCCGCCGTTCCCGCTCAACGAATACACCGACGTCGGTGAAGAAACCCGCCTGCGCTATCGCTTCATTGATCTGCGTCGCCCGGAAATGGCCGAGAAGCTCAAGCTGCGCTCGCGCATCACCTCGAGCATCCGTCGTTACCTCGACGACAACGGCTTCCTTGACGTCGAAACGCCGATCCTGACCCGCGCCACCCCTGAAGGTGCACGCGACTATCTGGTACCGAGCCGCACCCACGCCGGTAGTTTCTTCGCCCTGCCGCAGTCGCCGCAGCTGTTCAAACAGTTGTTGATGGTCGCGGGCTTCGATCGCTACTACCAGATCGCCAAGTGCTTCCGCGACGAAGACCTGCGTGCTGACCGTCAACCGGAATTCACCCAGATCGACATCGAGACCAGCTTCCTCGATGAAAAAGACATCATGGACATTACCGAGACCATGGTGCGCAACCTATTCAAGGAAGTGCTGGACGTCGAATTCGGCGAATTGCCGCACATGACCCTGGCCGAAGCCATGCGCCGCTTTGGCTCGGACAAGCCGGACCTGCGTATCCCGCTGGAGCTGGTCGATGTGGAGGATCAGCTCAAGGACGTCGAGTTCAAGGTATTCGCCGGCCCGGCCAACGATCCGAAATGCCGCGTCACCGCGCTGCGCGTTCCGGGCGGGGCGAGCATGCCGCGCAAGCAGATCGACGACTACACCAAGTTCGTCGGCATCTACGGTGCCAAGGGCCTGGCCTACATCAAGGTCAATGAGCGCGCTGCTGGCGTTGACGGTTTGCAGTCGCCGATCGTCAAGAACATCCCGCTGGACAACATCAATGTCATCCTCGATCGCGTTGGCGCTGTCGATGGCGATATCGTGTTCTTCGGCGCCGACAAGGCCAAGGTCGTCAGCGAAGCCCTGGGCGCGCTGCGTATCAAGCTGGGTCATGATCTGAACCTGCTGACCTGTGAGTGGGCGCCGCTGTGGGTCGTCGACTTCCCGATGTTCGAGGAAAGCGACGACGGCAGCCTGACCGCTATGCACCACCCGTTCACCTCGCCGAGCTGCAGCCCCGAGGAGCTGGAAGCCAACCCTTCCGCCGCGTTGTCGCGCGCCTATGACATGGTGCTCAACGGCACTGAGCTGGGTGGCGGTTCGATCCGTATCCATGACAAGGCCATGCAGCAGACCGTATTCCGTGTGCTCGGCATCAGCGAAGAGGAGCAGCAGGAGAAGTTCGGCTTCCTGCTCGATGCGCTGAAGTACGGTGCGCCGCCTCATGGTGGCCTGGCCTTCGGCCTGGATCGCCTGGTGATGCTGATGACCGGTGCTTCGTCGATTCGTGAGGTGATCGCCTTCCCGAAAACCCAGAGCGCGGCCTGTGTCATGACCCAGGCGCCGGGCATCGTCGACAACAAGTCTCTGCGCGAGCTGCATATCCGCCTGCGCGAGCAACCCAAGGCCGAATAAGCCTGCAAAAGAAGCCTGGAGATCCCAGGCTTCTTCGTTATGGGGTGTGGAGACTCTAGCGCTCTCGCCCCGGGAATAGTGAAAACCGTATAGATGGAGTGAGTTATGGCCGGTCATTCCAAGTGGGCCAACATCAAGCACCGCAAAGGGCGTCAAGACGCCAAGCGCGGCAAGATTTTCACCAAACTGATTCGTGAGCTGACGGTCGCCGCCAAGCACGGTGGACCGATTCCTGCGGACAACCCGCGCCTGCGTCTGGCCGTGGACAAGGCGCTGACCAATAACATGTCGCGTGACGTGATCGACCGCGCCATCGCTCGCGGTGCCGGCAACAATGAAGCCGACAACGTCGTCGAGTTCAGCTACGAAGGTTACGCGCCAAGCGGCGTAGCGATCATCGTCGAGGTGATGACCGATAATCGCAATCGTACTGCCGCCGAAGTACGCCATGCCTTTACCAAGTGCGGTGGCAACCTGGGCACTGATGGTTCGGTCGCCTACATGTTCGACCGCAAGGGGCAGATCAGCTTCGCGCCGGGCGTCGATGAGGATGCTCTGATGGAGGCTGCGTTGGAGGCTGGTGCTGACGACGTGGAAATGGGCGAAGACGGTTCAGGCCTGGTGTCGACCAGCTTCACCGAGTTTCATGCCGTTAACGAAGCGCTGAGCGCAGCTGGTTTCAAGGCCGAGGAAGCGGAAATCGCCATGATCCCTTCGATCAGTGCGCCGATCGCCGATCTGGAAACCGCGCAGAAGGTATTCAAGCTGATCGATATGCTCGAGGATCTGGACGATGTGCAGAACGTCTACCACAACGCCGAAGTGGCCGACGAGATCATGGAGCAGCTGAGCTAAGCAGCTTATCGCCCGGATGCTTGGGGTGGACCGGGCAAGCCCGCCATGCAGCGCGACCCTGGTGGGCTGAAGCGGATCGCCGCCCGGCCCACCCTGCGGTTTTCTCTGGTTTCACCATTGCGTCACGAGTGACGCCGCATTGGCAGCCCCGTATACTCGCCAACTGGATAAATAGACAGTTGCTGATATGACCCTGATTCTAGGCATCGACCCGGGTTCGCGTATTACCGGCTATGGCGTGGTGCGCGATACCGGGCGCGGTTGCGAGTACGTGGCGTCGGGTTGCATTCGTACCGGCAACGGGCCGCTGGCCGAGCGCCTGCAGATCGTCTTTCGCGGCGTCAGCGAGGTAATTCGCACCCATGGCCCGGTGACCATGGGCATCGAGCAGGTGTTCATGGCGCGCAATGCCGACTCGGCGCTCAAGCTCGGGCAGGCGCGAGGCGCCGCCATCGTCGCCGCAGTGGAAGCCGGGCTGGAAGTCAGCGAGTACACCGCCACTCAGGTCAAGCAGGCCGTGGTCGGTACCGGGGCAGCGGACAAGCAGCAGGTACAGATGATGGTCATGCACCTGCTCAAGCTGGTGCAGAAGCCGCAGATCGACGCCTCCGATGCCCTGGGTATCGCCTTGTGCCATGCGCACCATCGACAGAGTCTTATTCCTCATGGGCTGGCCGGCGCCAAGCGGCGCGGTGGTCGCCTTCGTTTGTAATCGAATCAAAGGAAACTGCGGTGATCGGACGTTTGCGCGGCACCCTGGCGGAGAAGCAGCCGCCGCATTTGCTTCTGGATGTGAATGGCGTCGGTTATGAGCTGGAAGTACCGATGACGACCCTTTATCGTCTGCCTGCGGTGGGCGAGCCGGTAACCCTGCATGCCCACCTTGTGGTGCGTGAAGATGCGCATTTGTTGTACGGCTTCTTCGAAAAGCGCGAGCGTGAGCTGTTTCGCGAGCTGATTCGTCTCAATGGTGTCGGCCCCAAGCTGGCGCTTGCATTGATGTCTGGGCTGGAGGTCGATGAGCTGGTGCGTTGCGTGCAGGCTCAGGACACCGCAGCGCTGGTCAAGGTACCTGGAGTCGGCAAGAAAACTGCAGAGCGTCTGCTGGTCGAGCTCAAGGATCGCTTCAAGGCCTGGGAGTCGATCCCGTCCATTGCGCCCTTGGTGGTTGAACCTCAACTGGCTCAGGCAGTCTCAAGCGCGGAGAATGACGCCGTCAGCGCCCTGATCTCCCTCGGTTACAAACCGCAGGAAGCCAGTCGAGCCGTTGCTGCCGTCAAGGAAGATGGCATGAGCAGTGAAGATTTGATCCGACGCGCCCTGCGCGGCATGGTTTAGTGGAACCCTATTGATGATCGAAGCCGATCGCCTGATTACCGCCAGTCCACGTGAGCGCGAAGAGCAGCAGGACCGGGCCATTCGCCCGCTGCGCCTGGCCGATTACATCGGTCAGCCCGTCGTGCGTGAACAGATGGCGCTGTTCATTCAGGCTGCGCGGGGTAGGGCCGAAGCGCTCGACCACACGCTGATCTTTGGCCCGCCAGGGCTGGGCAAGACCACCCTGGCCAATATCATCGCTGAAGAAATGGGCAGCTCAATCAAAAGCACCTCTGGCCCGGTGCTAGAACGCCCGGGCGATCTGGCTGCGCTGCTGACCAACCTGGAAAGCGGCGATGTACTGTTCATCGACGAGATTCACCGCCTGTCGCCGGTGGTCGAGGAAGTGCTGTATCCGGCGATGGAGGATTTCCAGCTCGACATCATGATTGGCGAAGGCCCAGCGGCCCGCTCGATCAAGCTGGATCTACCGCCCTTCACCCTGGTTGGCGCCACCACCCGTGCCGGCATGCTGACCAATCCGCTACGTGACCGCTTCGGTATCGTCCAGCGCCTGGAGTTCTACGGCATCGACGATCTGGCCACCATCGTCTCGCGCTCCGCTGGGATTCTCGGCCTGCCCATCGAAGCCAAGGGCGCCTATGAGATCGCCCGTCGCGCGCGTGGCACCCCGCGTATCGCCAACCGTCTGTTGCGCCGTGTGCGCGACTTCGCGGAAGTGCGCGGTAACGGCCATATCACACAGTTGATCGCCGATCAGGCGCTGAATCTGCTGGATGTAGACGAACGCGGTTTCGATCATTCCGACCGCCGTTTGCTGCTGGCCATGATCGAGAAATTCGACGGCGGTCCGGTGGGGCTCGATAGCCTGGCGGCAGCGATAGGTGAAGAGCGCCATACCATCGAGGACGTGCTCGAACCGTATCTGATTCAACAGGGTTACATGATGCGCACGCCGCGCGGGCGCGTGGTCACTCGTCATGCCTATCTGCACTTCGGGCTGAACATCCCCAAGCGCGCTGGCGAGCAGGTCGCTGGCGATCTTTTCGCGGCAGGTGACGAATGACGAAAAAATTGTTACCAGCCCGGATTGGCAAGCAGTAGGCCGGGGACTAGAGTATGCGCGCGCAAAACGGAGTCCAGCCGTTCAGCCACCATTGCCGGGTCTATTACGAAGACACCGATGCAGGCGGCATCGTCTACTACGTCAACTATCTCAAATTCATGGAGCGGGCTCGCACCGAGCGCCTGCGTGAGCTGGGTTATGCCCAGTCGACGCTTGCCGGTGAGGGCCTGTTGTTCGTCGTGCATTCGGCCGAGGCGCGCTATCACGCGCCGGCGCGACTGGATGACGAGCTGGTGATCAGCGCCGATGTGATCGAATTGAACCGTGCCAGCCTGCGCTTTCGTCAACAGGTCAGGCGGGCTACGGATGATGTGCTGCTCTGTGAAGGGCAGTTTCTGGTGGCCTGTGTGCGCGCCGACAACTTGAAACCCCGGGCTATCCCCGAAACCCTGCGACACGCGTTCGCCGGGACGCAGGCGCCGGGTTTAATTGCAGCAGGAGAGTAAGCGTGGAAGCTAACGCCGTTGACCATATGTCGATGTGGAGTCTGATCAGTAACGCCAGCTTTGTGGTTCAGCTGGTCATGCTGACTCTGGTGGCCGCCTCGGTCATTTCCTGGGTGATGATCTTCCAGCGCAGTAATGCCATCCGCGCCGCCAAGCGCGCGCTGGACAACTTCGAGGACCGCTTCTGGTCCGGCATCGACCTGTCCAAACTGTACCGCCAGGCGGGCAGCAACCCGGATCCGGATTCCGGCCTGGAGCAGATCTTCCGTGCCGGCTTCAAGGAATTTTCCCGTCTGCGTCAGCAGCAGGGCGTCGACCCGGATGCGGTGATGGACGGTGTGGCGCGTGCCATGCGTGTGGCCATCTCCCGTGAAGAGGAAAAATTGGAGACCGCTCTGCCGTTCCTGGCAACCGTCGGTTCCACCAGCCCCTATATCGGCCTGTTCGGCACCGTATGGGGCATCATGAACTCCTTCCGCGGTCTGGCTCAGGTGCAGCAAGCCACTCTGGCTACCGTGGCACCGGGCATTGCAGAAGCGCTGATCGCTACCGCCATCGGCCTGTTCGCGGCAATCCCGGCGGTCATCGCCTACAACCGCTTCTCTGCCCGCAGCGAAATGCTGATCGGCCGTTACTACACCTTCGCCGACGAGTTCCAGGCCATCCTGCACCGCAAAGTGCACACCTCGGAAGACTAAGGCGAGCGAAGAGGACAGGTTTTAACCATGGCGAGAATTCGCAACAGACGCAAACCGGTCGCCGAGATGAACGTGGTGCCCTACATCGACGTGATGTTGGTACTGCTGGTCATCTTCATGGTCACCGCGCCGATGCTCAATCAGGGCGTCAAGGTCGATCTGCCCAAGGTCAGCAGTGAAACGCTGCCGCAGGACAACGACGCCCAGGTGCTGACCATTTCCATCAAGGCCGACAAGACCTACTACTGGAACATGGGCAGCGAGGTCGACGTCGATACCGAGCAGGAACGTGCCTCGACCCTCGAGCAGATGACTCAGGCTGTGTCGGCGATCATTGCCGAGAACCGTCGTCAGGGTAAGCAGGTGCAGGTATTCGTGCGTGGTGATCGCACGGTCGATTACGGCACTGTGATGTCGGCCATGGGCGGTCTGCAGCAGGCCGACGTGGGCAACGTCGGACTGATTACCGAGGCTCCCTGATGCAGCAAACCGAGCGTTCGCAATCGGAAAGCTACTTCTGGCCCGTGGTTTGGGCGGTGGGTCTGCACGTCCTGATGTTCGCCATGCTGTTCGTCAGTTTCGCCTTCACCCCGGAACTGCCACCGGCACGCCCAGTGGTGCAGGCTACGCTGTATCAGTTGCAGTCGCAGAGCCAGGCCACTACGCAGACCACGCAGAAGGTTGCAGGCGAAGCGCAGAAGACTTCGGCGCCGCAGTTCGAGACCGAAAGGCTGGAGCAGAAGAAAGCCGAAGAGCAGAAGCAGGCCCAGGCCGAAGCGCAGAAGGTAGCCGCGGCCAAGAAAGCCGAGGAACAAAAGCAGGCCGAAGAAGCTCGAAAGGCCGAAGCGGCGAAGAAAGCCGAGGCCGAGAAGGCCGCCGAGCAGAAACGCCAGGCCGATATCGCCAAGAAGCGCGCCGAGGAAGAGGCGAAGAAGAAAGCCGCTGAAGAGGCCAAGAAAAAGGCCACTGCAGACGAGGCTAAAAAGAAGGCGGCAGCCGCCGAGGCCGCGAAGAAGAAAGCGGCCGAGGATGCCAAGCGCAAGGCTGAAGATGCCCGACGCAAGGCGGCAGAAGACCAGAAAGCGGCAGCGTTGGCCGAGTTGCTGTCGGACAACGTACAGAACCAGCAGGCGCTGGCCGAAACCCATGGGGATCAGGTGGCCGGTAATCTCGATGATCTGATCATCAAGCTGATTACCGAGAACTGGCAGCGACCGATGTCGGCGCGCCGCGGCATGAGTGTCGAGTTGTTGATCCAGATGCTGCCCGACGGCACCGTGACCAACGCCAGCGTATCGCGCTCCAGTGGCGATGCGCCGTTCGACAACTCGGCCGTTGCAGCTGTACGTAACGTCGGGCGTATTCCCGAGATGCAACAATTGGATCGCGCTACCTTCGACAGTCGGTACAGGCAGCGTCGCGTCATTTTCAAACCGGAGGATTGAGCTCTGTGAATACCCTGATTCGTATCGCCCTGCTGGGGCTGGTCATGCTGGTCGGTAGTGTCCAGGCGGCCGATCCGCTGGTGATTTCCCAAGGCGCTGACCGTGCCACCCCGATTGCCGTCGTGCCGTTCGGCTGGCAGGGTGGTTCGGTGCTGCCCGAGGACATGTCGCAGATCATCGGCAACGACCTGCGCAACTCCGGCTACTTCGAGCCCATCCCGCGGCAGAACATGATCAGCTTGCCGACCCAGGCCAGTGAAGTCATTTATCGTGACTGGAAAGCACTGGGCGCCCAGTACGTGCTGGTCGGTAACATCGTGCCCAACGGTGGCCGGTTACAGATTCAGTACGCGCTGTTCAACGTCAACACCGAGCAGCAGGTCATGACCGGCAATGTCGGTGGTGGTACCGACCAGCTGCGCGACATGGCCCACCATATCGCCGACCAGTCGTTCGAGAAGCTCACCGGTGTGAAAGGGGCGTTTTCCACGCGCCTGCTGTACGTCACTGCCGAGCGCATGGGCACCAACAATACCCGTTATACCCTGCAGCGCTCCGACTACGACGGTGCCCGTGCGGTAACCCTGCTGCAATCGCGTGAGCCGATCCTGTCGCCGTCGTTCGCGCCGGATGGCCGCCGTATCGCTTACGTCTCGTTCGAGCAGCGTCGCCCGCGCATCTTCGTGCAGCACATCGACACCGGTCGTCGTGAGCAAATCACTAACTTCGAAGGCCTCAACGGTGCGCCGGCGTGGTCGCCAGACGGCAACCGCCTGGCCTTCGTGCTGTCGCGCGATGGCAACCCGGAAATCTACGTGATGGATATGGGCAGCCGGCAGATGCGCCGCATTACCAACCATTACGCCATCGATACCGAACCCTTCTGGGGTAAGGACGGTCAGACCCTTTACTTCACTTCGGATCGTGCGGGTCGTCCGCAGATCTATAAGACCAATATCAATAGCGGGGCAGTGGAGCGTGTGACCTTCGTGGGTAACTACAACGCCAACCCGAAATTGTCGGCTGATGAGAAGACCCTGGTGATGATTCATCGTCAGGACGGCTTCACCGTGTTCAAAGTGGCTGCACAGGACCTGGAAACCAACCGTTTGCGCATACTTTCAGACACAAGTTTGGATGAGTCGCCCACTGTTGCGCCCAATGGCACCATGCTAATCTACGCCACCCGCCAGCAGGGCCGGGGAGTCTTGATGTTGGCGTCCACCAATGGACGCGTGAGGCTCCCTCTTCCTACCGCTCAAGGCGAAGTTCGAGAGCCTTCTTGGTCCCCTTACCTGAACTGATGCGGCGCTACACCTTTTTTGCTTAACACAACTGGGGTTCATTAGGAGTTATATGATGGAAATGCTGAAATTCGGTAAGTTCGCTGCACTGTCCCTGGCTCTCGCCGTTGCTGTAGGCTGCTCCTCCAAAGGCGGCGACGCTGCTGGCGAAGGCGCTGTTGACCCGAACGCTGGCTACGGTGCCAACACTGGCGCTGTTGATGGCAGCCTGAGCGAAGAAGCTGCTCTGCGCGCTATCACCACCTTCTACTTCGAGTACGACAGCTCCGACCTGAAAGCCGAAGCCATGCGCGCTCTGGACGTACACGCCAAGGACCTGAAAGGCAATGGCGCTCGCGTCGTTCTGGAAGGCCACGCTGACGAGCGCGGTACCCGTGAGTACAACATGGCTCTGGGCGAGCGTCGTGCCAAGGCCGTTCAACGCTACCTGGTTCTGCAGGGCGTTTCCCCGGCTCAGCTGGAACTGGTTTCCTACGGCGAAGAGCGTCCGGTTGCCACTGGCAACGACGAGCAGTCCTGGGCTCAGAACCGTCGCGTAGAGCTGCGTAAGTAAGCTGCCATGCGAGATTGCCGCCGTATCCTGACCCTTCTGACACTCGCCTTGCCGCTCGCGGCGATGGCGGAGGTTCCCGTACTGGAAAGCAGCTCCATGCAACAGGGCAGCAGCTATCCACCGGCGGGTTATGGTACGGCCGGCTCCTCCGCCGGAGCGGGTGCGCAAGCACCCGCTTCTGCGCAGGGTATGCTGTTCAACCAACTCGAGCAGATGCAGCAGGAAATTGCGCAACTGCGGGGCATGGTCGAAGAGCAGCAGAATGAAATCCAGCGCCTCAAGCAGGAAGGCCTGGAGCGTTACCAGGATCTGGATCAACGCATTTCTTCCGGTGCTGCTGCCGGTGGAGCTCCTGCACAGAATTCAGCCGATGGCGTGGTAAACGCCAATGGCACCCCGACGCCACCTGCCGCACAGCAGCAGGCCAGCGCCGAGCCGGGTGATCCGGCCAAGGAAAAACTCTATTACGACGCCGCCTTCGACCTGATCAAGGCCAAGGATTTCGACAAGGCGTCGCAGGCGTTTGGCGCCTTTCTCAACCGTTATCCCAGCAGCCAATATGCGGGTAACGCCCAGTACTGGTTGGGTGAGGTGAATCTGGCCAAGGGTGACTTGCAGGCAGCTGGTCAAGCCTTTGCCAAGGTCAGCCAGGCTTATCCGAGCCACGCCAAGGTGCCGGATTCACTGTTCAAGCTGGCCGATGTCGAGCGTCGCCTGGGTCACAACGACAAGGCTCGTGGCATTCTTCAGCAAGTCATCGCGCAGTACCCGGGTAGCTCGGCCGCCCAGCTGGCTCAGCGCGATCTGCAAAGGCTGTAAGCCGAACTCGATGAATGAACCCGCGCATGTCGCGGGTTTTTCTTATCTGGCGTCGCGTGATCCATTAGAATGCGCGCTCGCATGCGAGGCGGGGTTTCAGCTCGGCTGATGTCCTTGTCGCCATGCCTTGTCGAATGTCGGCCGACGCCGGCGTTCCTGTCTTTCACGCAACGGAGGCGGATGGCCTGTTTCGTCATCACGCCCGTGGCTCCCATGCAAGAAACCCTGCGCATCACCGAGATTTTCTACTCGTTGCAGGGGGAAACGCGTACCGCCGGCTTGCCGACAGTATTCGTGCGCCTGACCGGCTGCCCCCTGCGCTGTCAGTACTGTGACACCGCCTACGCCTTCAGTGGCGGCGAGATCGTCACCCTGGACAGTATCCTCGACCAAGTGGCTGCCTATCGGCCGCGCTACGTCTGCGTGACCGGCGGCGAGCCGCTGGCCCAGCCGAACTGCATCCCCTTGCTCACGCATCTGTGCAATGCCGGTTACGAGGTGTCACTGGAAACCAGTGGCGCGCTCGATGTATCGGCAGTCGATCCGCGCGTCAGCAAGGTGCTCGACCTGAAGACCCCGGGCTCTGCCGAAATGCCGCGCAATCGCTACGAGAACATCCAGTGGCTGACGCGCAACGATCAGGTCAAGTTCGTCATCTGCTCGCGTGAAGACTACGACTGGGCAGTATCCAAACTGATCGAATATGACCTGGCCGCGCGTGCCGGCGAGGTGCTGTTCTCGCCCAGCCACAAACAGGTCGATGCACGTGCGCTGGCCGACTGGATCGTGACCGATAACCTGCCAGTACGCCTGCAACTGCAGCTGCACAAGATTCTCTGGAACGACGAGCCGGGACACTGAATATGAACGACAAGAAAGCGGTCATCCTCCTTTCCGGTGGCCTGGACTCGGCTACCGTGGTCGCCATGGCCAAGGCCGAGGGCTACAGCTGCTACAGCATGAGCTTCGATTACGGGCAGCGCCATCGCGCCGAGTTGCAGGCCGCCGAGCGCGTGGCGCGGCAGCTGGGTGTGGTCGAGCACAAGGTGATCGGCCTGAACCTCAACGGCATCGGCGGTTCGGCGTTGACCGATAGCAGCATCGCCGTGCCCGAATCGCCCACTGAAGGTATACCCGCCACCTACGTGCCAGCACGCAATACGGTGTTCCTGGCGCTGGCGTTGGGCTGGGCCGAGGTGCTCGAGGCACGCGATATCTTCATTGGCGTCAACGCGGTGGATTACTCGGGCTACCCGGATTGCCGCCCCGAGTTCGTCGACGCCTTCGAGCGTATGGCCAACCTGGCGACCAAGGCGGGTGTGGAGGGGCAGGGCTTTGTCATTCGCGCACCGCTGCAGCAGATGAGCAAGGGCGAGATCATCCAGGCCGGTATGCGCCTGGGTGTGGATTACGCACTCACGGTCTCTTGCTACCAGGCCGATGATGACGGCCGCGCCTGTGGCAAGTGCGACAGCTGTCGCCTGCGTGCAGCCGGTTTCACCGCAGCCGGCGTGCCTGACGCTACGCGCTATGTGTGAAAAAGTTTTCGCGAAGTGTTGATTTCCTGAATTAAATCAGTATCATGCGCCTCGCGTTGGGTCGTTAGCTCAGTTGGTAGAGCAGTTGGCTTTTAACCAATTGGTCGTAGGTTCGAATCCTACACGACCCACCAGATCGCAAAAGCCAGTCGTGAGACTGGCTTTTTTTTGCTCTCGGAAAAGCCCTCTGGCCGATGTTGCCCTGCCTGTGGCGATGGTCAGCCAGGGGGTATACTCGCAGCTCGCTCAAGAGCGCCGCAGGTTCGATGATATGACGCAGATTTCCGAACGCCTTCTGGTTCAAGCCCACCTCGATGCAAAGCAGCCCAAACCGCGGACTGCCGAGGAGGAAGCTTTCTATCGCCGTGAAATCGCCGCCGAGCTGAAGAAGCAGAATGCGGTGCTGGTAGCGCATTATTACTGCGATCCGGTCATCCAGGCGCTGGCCGAAGAAACCGGCGGCTGCGTTTCCGATTCCCTGGAAATGGCCCGCTTCGGCAATCAGCATCCGGCGCAGACCGTGGTGGTGGCCGGGGTCAAATTCATGGGCGAAACGGCGAAGATCCTCAACCCGGAAAAGCGCGTGTTGATGCCTACCCTGGAGGCAACCTGCTCGCTCGACCTGGGTTGCCCGGTGGACGAATTCTCGGCCTTCTGCGACCAGCACCCGGAGCGCACCGTGGTGGTTTACGCCAACACCTCGGCCGCAGTGAAGGCGCGCGCCGACTGGGTGGTGACCTCCAGCTGCGCGTTGGAGATCGTCGAGAGCCTGATGGACAACGGCGAGACCATCATCTGGGCACCGGACAAACACTTGGGCAACTACATCCAGCGCGAGACCGGTGCCGACATGCTGCTGTGGGACGGCGCCTGCATCGTGCACGAGGAGTTCAAGTCCAAGCAGCTGTTGGACATGAAAGCCTTGTACCCGGACGCCGCCATTCTGGTGCACCCGGAGTCGCCGCAGAACGTGGTGGAGCTGGCCGATGCCGTGGGTTCCACCAGCCAGTTGATCAAGGCGGCGCAGACCTTGCCGAACTCGACCTTCATCGTCGCCACCGACCGCGGCATCTTCTACAAGATGCAGCAGCTGTGCCCGGACAAGACCTTCATCGAAGCGCCAACCGCCGGGAATGGTGCCGCCTGCCGTAGTTGCGCGCACTGCCCGTGGATGGCGATGAATACGCTGGAGCGCGTGCTGACCGGCTTGCGTCAGGGCTCTGGCGAGATTCATGTTGATCCGGCGCTGATCCCCAAGGCGATCAAACCGCTCAAGCGCATGCTGGATTTCACCCAGGCCGCGCGGATGAAGGTCGCGGGCAACGCCTGATCGGCATGTAATACAAAAGAAGCCCGGCACACGCCGGGCTTTTTGCTTTCCAGGGTTCGAGTCAGCTCGCCCAGTTATCCGGTTCATTGACCACATTGAGCAGCGCGCGCAGGCGTCCATAGTCGCGGCCGTTGAAGGCAAAAGCCAGGCGGGTCAGGTCGCACAGTTCCGGCTCGTCGCGCTCCTGCTCGCAGTAGGGTTGCTGGGTAAAGCCACCTTCCTTGCACAGGCTGGCGAAGTCGCTGTCCAGCTTGGCCAGAGCCGCCTCGTTGAGCGGATGATTGAGGCGAATCACGAAGCGATCCTTGAGCCAGCGGCTCGAGTGGAAGTTGCGGTAGAAGCGGGCGATTTCGTCCACCGCTTCTTCGGCGCTGTAGACCAGGTGCATCAGGTTGAGATCGGTAGGCAGGATATAGCCGTTATCGCCAAGCTGACGACGGATGAAGCCTAGCGCGTCCTCCCAGTAGCTGCCGCCCGGTTGGTCGAGCAGTACCACGGGCACCAGTGGGCTCTTGCCGGTCTGGATCAGGGTCAGCACTTCCAGCGCTTCGTCGAGAGTGCCGAAGCCGCCGGGGCAAAGCACCAGACCGTCGGCCTCCTTGACGAAGAACAGCTTGCGCAGAAAGAAGAAGTGGAACGACAGCAGGTGATGACTACCACGCATGGTCGCGTTGGCGGTTTGTTCGAAGGGCAGGGTGATATTGAAGCCCAGGCTGCTTTCCGCGCCGGCGCCTTCATGGGCTGCCGCCATGATGCCGCCACCGGCACCCGTGACCACCATCAGATCGCGGTGTGCCAGTAATGCGCCGAGCTCGCGAGCCTGCCTGTACAGTGGATGATCGGGTGGCGTTCGTGCCGAGCCGAACACCGTGACCTTGCGCCGCCGTTTCAGTTGTTCCAGCACGCCGAAGGCATGCTCCATCTCGCGCAGGGTCTGCATCATGATCTTGGCGTCCCAGCGGTTACGATCCGCCTGGGCCATGTGGATCACCGTGGTGAGCATCTCGCGGTACAGCGACAGGTTGGGGCTGTTGCTCGGGGTTGCCAGAGCGACCAGCTCTTCCACCTTGCTGCTCAGGTCGACCTCGCTGGTTTGCACGTGGCGCGACAGATAGTCGTCCGGTTCAAAGGGCATGGAAACTCTCCTCTTCTTGGCCTGTGAGAGGCGAGTAGCCTCTCGCGGTGGCCGGTTCCTTGATTATGGAGTGTTGAGCAGCTTGCCACAGGCAGTCTGCCGTTTCGTTGCCGCCTTTTCGTAAGCACCGGTTACAGGGCGATCTGTTCACCGGGTTCGGGAATGTTGGCAATCCAGTTGAGGCGTTCGCGCAGAGCGGCTTGCAGGGCCTGCATCTTCTCCAGCTCGCCGTGCACCAGATAAAGCTCGGGGTGATGTTCGAACCGGCTGGCCCAGTCGAGCAACTGCGATTGCCCGGCATGGGCGGAGAAGCCGCCCAGGGTATGCACCTTGGCTTTCACCGCGATGCGCTGGTGCAGCACCTTGACCGTTTCCGCACCATCGACGATCAAACGACCCAGCGTGCCCTTGGCCTGGAAGCCGGGGAACACCAGGTGGCAGTTCTCGCGCCAGAGATTGTGCTTGAAGTGATGGACGATACGCCCGCCATTGCACATGCCGGCACCGGCGATGATGATCGCGCCGCTCTTGATCCGGTTGATCGCCATCGATTCTTCGGCCGTCGGTGTGCAGCGCAACACTGGCAACCAGTCCTCGACTCGCTTGACACCCTTGGCTGCAAGCACCGCGCGATCGGTAGCCGCGAACTGGTCATGAAAGCGGCTGTAGATGGCGTTGGCGCGGATCGCCATGGGGCTGTCGAGGAACACGGCCTGCTGTGGCAGACGGCCTTCCTGATAAAAGCGGCCAAGGTAATAGATCAGGTCCTGGGTGCGGCCAACGGCGAAGGAGGGGATCAGTACATTGCCGCCCTCGCTATGGGCTTGCTGCAGGATGTCGGCCAGCTCTTCCAGGGTTTCGTCGCTGGGTCGGTGATTGCGGTCGCCGTAGGTCGACTCCATCAGCAACACGTCCGCCTGATTCAGTTGGGTCGGCGCCTGCATCAGCGGCGAGCAGGTATTGCCCAGGTCGCCGGAGAACACCAGATGACGGTGCAGGTGGTGGTCCTCCACCTGCATCTCGACGATGGCCGAGCCGAGAATGTGGCCGGCATTGTGGAAGGTTACCTGCACGCCCTTGGCAACCTCGACCGCTTCGCCGTAGGCATGCGCGCGGCGCTGGCTCAGCGCCTGCTCGGTATGGGCGATGGTGTAGAGCGGTTTGATTGCTGCCTTGCCCTGGCGTGCGCGCCAGCGGTTTTCCCATTCGGTGTCCTTCTCCTGGAGGAAGGCCGAATCCAGCAGCATCAGTTCGAGTAGTTCGCAGCTGGCTTCGGTGGCGTGGATCGGGCCTCGATAACCTTCGGCGACCAGGCGCGGCAGCAGCCCGCTGTGATCGAGGTGGGCGTGGGAGATCACCACCGCATCCAGGCTGCGCGGGTCGAAAGGAAATGCACTGCGGTTCAGATCCTCTTCCTGGCGGCGTCCCTGGTGCATGCCGCATTCGAGCAGCACCTTGGCGCCATCGCGACTTTCTATCAGGTAGCAGGAGCCCGTGACTTGCTGGATCGCGCCGATGAAGGTGAGCAGGGCCATGGTTCTATCCTCGTCGTGATGATGAGGCGAGTCTGTCGTTTTTGTCCGTTGCTGGCCTTGATGCAGGTCAGCCAGCCTGCGGGGCGGTTTTCTCAGCATAGTTGGCCTATGCCCTGCCGTTTGTCTGAGCGCACAAGCTCGGGTCAGGCTTCTGATTTACTTGTACAGAGCAGGCCGTATTAGTGCTGTGATCGCTGCAGCGCAGCCATGGCGCTGGGCTCAGTGTTATGCATCAATCGGTCATCAACTGCTGCTGAGGTGCTTCGCTCAAGACTGGTGGGCGAAAAACAAGTGACCCCGACTGGCTGGTGGAACCTCACCTGCCAGGTCGAGTCTGCTGTGTGGTCAATAGGAAGGGAGGGGCAGGTATGCCCAAGCTGATTCTGGAGATCGAAACAGACCTCTATCGCATGCTGCAACAAGCTGCACGAACCAACCAGTTGAGTCTGGAGGATGAGTGCATGCGTCGCCTTGAGGGCGGCGTACGGCGCTCGCGTTATATGGAGGCTTTGCTCGCCGAGCTGCGCGCCGATGACGCGCAGCGCCGAGCGGAAAGAAACTGATGTCAGCCCCGGGTCAGAGGCCGCAGTCGCTCTTGTCGAACACTTCGACGGTCACCGGGCGGTTGTTGCGGTATTCGCTGAACTGGTAGCGCAGTTGTGCCCCCTGGGCCAACAGGTTGCGGTAGCCGGGATTGCGGCAGACGCTGGCGGCCAACTGAGCGCGCACGGTGTCGGGGTTGCCGCGCATCTGCGCCGCATGCGCTTCACGCACGCTGAGATGGTTGATCAGCGTGTGCCCTTCTACGGTATAGCCCTGATCGAGAATGTCCTCGTTGATCGCCCGCGGCGTGCCCTCGCTGCTCTGTCGGGCGACTTGCTCCAGGATGCGAGTCAGTTCCATCTCCTTCAACGAGGCTGCCTGGGCAGTGGGAAGCAGCAGGCTGAACGCGAGAGCGGGGAGGATGTAACGCAGCATGTCTTGTGACTCCTGAAAGCGTGAACGTGGGTTGGACAGGGGCTCGCGGCGAATGTTCGCGCCGCTGGCTATTTGCCCGCGTGAAACAAAGTGTTACCGATAGGGACATGCTGGCCTTTGGCCGCTGCCCGTCATCACGACCAAAGGCCGGGGATCATCGGCCAAACCTGCACGTCACAGACTCTGAGCCGCCGTCGTAGTCGGATGTCGCCAGTACGGGCCTGCCTGAAGTCTGCCTCTGGTTATCGCCGAGCTGCACGGTGTTCAAGCAGCGTGCAGGAGAATAACAATGACAATGCTCTTTCGGCGCTGGCCATCGCATGTGGTGGTCGGCAGTTTACTGGTTTTGCCCGTTACGCAGGTGCAGGCATCCGGTTATCACTTTGGTTCGCAGTCGGTGGCGGCGCAGGGTTCGGCGCATGCCAACGGTGCCGAGGCCGCCGACCCCTCGACCATTTTCTACAACCCGGCGGGCCTGGCACGGCTCAAGGGCACCCAGGTCACCTCCGGATTGAGCATTCTGCTCCCGGATGGCAAGTACGAAGACAAGGGCAGCAGCGATGTATTCGGCAATCCTGTATCGGGGGATGCGGGCGAGTTTCTGCCCGATGCCGCCGCCGCCCCGAACTTCTATTTTTCCCACGAGATCAACGACCGGGTGACGATCGGCCTGGGGATCTTCACCCCGTTCGGCGCCAAGCTCAATTACAAGGAGGACTGGGCCGGACGCTACGGCATCCAGTCGGCCAGCCTGGAGACGGTGACCTTCAACCCAAGCATTTCCTACCGTTTCAACGAGCACCACAGTGTCGGCTTTGGCGTGTCGGCGCAGTACATCAAGTCCATTCAGCGCGGTGCGGCGGATGTCAAAGGTGCTTCGCGGCAGTTGGCGGGGCAGTTCGTCACGGCCAATCAGGAACTGACCGAACTGGCCGCATCGCCGCTTGGCCAGTTCGCCATTCCGTTGTTCTACGGCATCAATGTGCCCAGTGAGATCAGCAGTTGCGACGGTCAGGCCGGTGATGCTTTCGTCGATTGCGTGGCGAAGAATTTCTCTGACAACGTTCAGGGCGATGGCTACTTCCGGGTCAAGGGCGATGATTGGGGGTTCGGCTGGAATATCGGCTACATGTGGGAGCCGACCGAGTCGACGCGCTTCGGCGTGTCCTATCGCTCCAACATTCGCCACACCTTGGAAGGTGAGACCAAGTGGAGCTTCTCTGGGGTGTCGGGCAGCGTGCCTTCACCCGATACCGATCTGAGTGGCGGTATCGACCTCGGCATCATCACCTTGCCGCCTGCCGACGCGTTGGGGCAGGTGCTGGACCCGGACAACTGGATCAACCCCGGAGATTTCGCCGGCTCCAGGCTGCATCCCAACTCCAAGGGCAAGACCGCTATCGATACGCCGGAAATGCTTTCCTTCAACGCCTTCCACCAGCTCAACGATAAGGTGGCGCTGATGGCGGATGTGACCTTTACTCGCCATTCACGGCTCGACGAGGTACGTATTGGCATCGATCAGGTCGCCGGTTATCCCTACTTCAATGGCGTTACCGAGGGCGACCTGAACGTCAAGCAGGACTGGAAGGACAGCTACAAGATCTCCCTGGGCATGAACTACCAGTACAGCGATGACCTGCTGTTGCGTACCGGGGTTGCCTACGACCGCTCGCCGGTCAATTCGCCGCAGTTGCGTCATCCGGCCTTTCCCGATGCGGACCGCTACTGGCTGTCGTTCGGTGCCAACTACAAGGTGACGCGCGATACCTCGCTGGACTTCGCCTACAGCTACGTGCAGTTTTCCAGCGGCAAGATGGACTACCAGGACGGCTGCTCCCCGGCCGGCTGGGTGCCAGGTTCCGGCGGGCTGTACCAGGACAGCGGCGTACGCTGCACCGGCAACGGTGGCAACTTCAAGGGCGAGTACGAGACGCGTATCCACTTCATCGGGCTGGCGTTGAACCACAGCTTCTGAGTCGCCTTGACAGCGAACGGGGATGCTAGACTCGCGCCCCCGTTCGTTGTCGCTCCCGCCATGACCCATCCAGCCCCACATGCCGTCGCCCGCCTGCGTACAGAGCGCCTGGCGCGCAGCCTCAAACCCTTCGTTGCACGTGGCTCGCGTGCAGAGCGTTGCCCGCACTGTCGGGTGCAGCCGACCCATTGCCTGTGTGCCTGGCGCCCGCAGGTCGAGGCCAATGCCGCCATGTGCCTGGTGATGCATGACATTGAGGCACTGAAACCGAGCAATACCGGATGGCTGATTGCTGACGTGGTGCCTGAAACCCACGCCTTTGGTTGGACGCGCACGGCCGTCGATCCGGCGCTGTTGGAGCTTTTGGCCGATCCGCAGTGGCAGCCGTATCTGGTTTTTCCCGGCGAGTACGTGGCGCCGCAGCGCGTGGTGGAGGAGGTGACGCTGGCGCCCGGCAAGCGTCCGCTGTTCGTGCTGCTCGACGCGACCTGGACCGAGGCGCGCAAGATGTTTCGCAAGAGCCCGTATCTGGACGCGCTGCCGGTGCTGAGCCTGACGCCAGCGCAGCTATCGCGCTATCGCCTGCGTCGTTCTACCCGTGGCGAGCATCTGTGCACCGCCGAGGTGGCCGCCATGTGCCTGGAACTGGCTGGCGACCTGCGTGCCGGCGAGGCTCTGGACGATTATCTCGATGTGTTCAGTCAGCACTACCTGGCCGCCAAACGGCGTTTGCCGCTGGATCTCAACGACGCTCTGCACCAGCGTTTGCAGACGTACCGCTGAGTTCACTCGGCAGTGGCTTGGGCCACAGCTGCGCCAGCAGCATGCCGCCGAACATCAGCGCACAACCCAGATAGCCGCGCGGTGCCAGCACTTCGCTCAGCAACAGGGCGCCGGCGATGGCAGCGAACACCGCCTCCAGCGAGAGGATGATCGCCGCGTGCGAGGCGATGGCATGCTGCTGCGCCACTACCTGCAGGGTGAAGCCGATCGCCACGCCGAACACGCCGCCGTAGAGGATCGCCGGACCGGCGGCAATGATGCCGTCCAGTGTTGCGGTCTCGAACGCCAGCGCCAGGGCCAGACTGATCACCGCGCAGGTGGCGAACTGGATGAAGGCCAGGCGCAACGGGTCATGACGGCCGGCGAAGAAACCTACCAGCAGCACATGAATGCCCCAGACGAAGGCGCCGGCCAGTTGCAGCCAGTCGCCCGAGGCCACGGTAAAGCCTTCGCCGACGCTGAGCAGGAACATGCCAACTACCGCCAGGCTGGCGCCCAACCAGATACCGGCGCTGCTGCGCTGACCGATCAGCAGGCCGAGAATCGGTACCACGATCACGTACAAACCGGTGATGAAGCCGGAGTTGGTCACCGTGGTGAACAGTAGGCCGACCTGCTGCAGGTTGATCCCTAGCGACAGCGCCAGCCCCATGATCACACCACCCGCCAGCAGGCTGCGATTCAATGGCGCAGTAGGGCGTTGTTGGCGACGCTGCAGCAACGCCAGCACCGGTAACAGAACCAGGCAGGCGAGGGTGAAGCGCAGGCCGGTATAAAGAAAGGGGCCGATGTTATCCATGCCCAGACGCTGGGCGACGAAGGCGCTGCCCCAGATCATCGCGGTAATCAGCATCAACAGGTCAGCGCGCAGGGCTTGGCTTCGCATTGGAGCGTCTCGGCAGGAAAGTTGCGCATCCTGCCGCAAAGCATTGAGCTTGACCACCCCGTCACAGCTCGGCATGCTGAGCGCCGCCGTCGGTCCGAGTGGGGAGTCTGTGATGCTCATTGAGCAGGCTTGAGCGGGTCGTCAGGCGAAAAGCACTGCCATACTCACCTCAGTGGCACTTATAACAAGAACAGGATCTGCCAATGGCCGCCTACGAAATCCTGATTGCTGACGACCACCCGCTGTTTCGCAGCGCGCTGCAACAAGCTCTGACCCTGGGCCTGGGGCCTGAAGTGCATCTGGTAGAAGCTGCCAGCATCGCAGAGCTTGAAAACCACCTGGCCGCCAAGAGTGATTGGGACCTGGTCCTGCTTGACCTCAATATGCCCGGTGCCTACGGTTTTTCCGGTCTGGTATTGCTGCGTGGGCAGTACCCGCAGATCCCTGTGGTGATGATCTCCGCTCAGGAAGAAGCCTCCGTGGTCAACCGCTCCCGCGAGTTCGGGGCCAGTGGCTTTATCCCCAAATCCAGTCCGCTGGAAACCCTGCAGCAAGCGGTGCGCCATGTCCTCGATGGTGACACCTGGTGGCCGCCGCTGGCCGAGGAGGGGGCGCCGGTTTCCGCCGAGGCCAAGGCAGCCAGTGCCGGCCTGGCCAGCCTGACACCGCAGCAGTTCCGCGTCTTGACCATGGTCTGCGAAGGGCTGTTGAACAAGCAGATCGCCTACGAATTGAGCGTCTCCGAAGCGACGGTCAAGGCGCATGTGACGGCGATCTTTCGCAAACTGGGCGTGCGCACCCGCACTCAGGCGGCGTTGCTGTTGCAGCAGATGGAATCGATCCCCGCGCAGTGAGCTGCGCATCGGGGCTGCGTTGAAAGCAGGCTCGGCCTGCTCATTTACAGCCCGTAAACTGCGCCGGCTCATTTGCTATCGTTTAGCTCGCGATCTCGCATATAGGTGCTCGTGCTGCGGATGCAGTAAGCTGCGCGCCTCTTCCAGAAGGGGTGAGGCGCATGTCGCCATTCAAGGGCCAGACCGGCCTGAAACGTATCCTCAACGCCGCCAGCTATTCGCTCGATGGCCTGCGCGCCGCGTTCTTCGGCGAAGCAGCCTTTCGCCAGCTGGTGTTGCTCAATCTGGTGCTGATTCCATCGGCTTTCGTCCTTGACGTCAGCCGCGGTGAGCGTGCGCTGATGGTAGCCGTGTGTCTGCTGGCGCTGATCGTCGAGTTGCTCAATTCGGCGATCGAGGCGGCTATCGACCGCATTTCTCTGGAGCGCCACCCGCTGTCGAAGAATGCCAAGGACATGGGCAGCGCCGCGCAGTTCTTGGCGCTGGGCATGATCGCCTCGGTCTGGGCAGTCATCCTGCTTGGCTGACGCTCAGACGATCGGCGGCAGAACGATCTGATCGCTGCGGCTGACGCCAGCGGTCAGTGCACGACACTGTTCAAGAAATTCGCGCATCGCCGCTGTCTGGTACTTCTGCTTGTGCCAGATGAAGTAGAACTGCCGGCGCAGATCCAGCTCCGGAGTTTCCACCGGCATCAGGCTGCCGCGACGAAAGGCGTCGCGCAGCGCCAGGCGTGAGATGCAGCCGATGCCCAGGCCGGATTCCACGGCGCGCTTGATTGCCTCGGTGTGCTCCAGCTCCAGGCGGATATTCAAGTTGCGCGGGTGATGACGCATGGCCTGATCGAAAGTCAGTCGTGTGCCCGACCCTTGCTCACGCAGAATCCAGGCTTCGTGCGTCAGCTCTTCCAGGCTGGCACTGCCGCGTTGGGCCAGCGGATGTTGCGGCGCGCAGAACACCACCAGTTCGTCTTCGACCCAGGGTTGCACCTCGATATCCGGGTGCTGGCAGTCGCCTTCGATCAAGCCCAGGTCCAGCTCGTAGTGGGCGATTTGCTGCACCACATGGGCGGTGTTGTGGACCTGCAGCTTCACCCGGCATTCGGGGTGGCGCTGCATGAAACTGCCAATCAGCAGGGTGGCCAGATAGTTGCCCACGGTCAGGGTGGCGCCGACGTTCAGCGAGCCATAACCGCTCTTGCCCCCCAGCAGGCGTTCGATTTCGCGCGCCTGGTCGATCAGGGCTACGGCCTCGGGCAGTAGCTGTCGGCCTAGGGCATTGAGCGCGAGGCGTTTGCCGGCGCGATCGAACAACTGGCAGTCGGATTGGCGCTCCAGTTCGGTCAGCGAAGTGCTGGTTGCAGACTGCGACAATGCGAGCGATTGCGCGGCGCGCGAGACGCTTTCATGCTGCGCCACGGCAACGAACACCTGAAGTTGTCTGAGAGTAAATCGCATATCGATATAACCGATAACCTATATCTTGATAATCCACTTAACAGATATTGTTGCCGCGAATAGAATGCCGCGCAATCGCGCCTTCGGCGTCGTAGTTTTTCGAGGAAATCATCATGAGCAATATGAACGTCGAGCGTGTGCTCAGCGTCCACCACTGGAACGATACGCTGTTCAGCTTCAAGTGCACCCGCGACCCGGGTCTGCGCTTCGAGAATGGTCAGTTCGTGATGATCGGCCTACAGCAGGACAGCGGCCGCCCGCTGATGCGCGCCTACTCCATCGCCAGCCCGAACTGGGAAGAGCACCTGGAATTCTTCAGCATCAAGGTGCCGGACGGCCCGCTGACTTCGCAACTGCAGCACTTGAAGGAAGGCGACGAGATCATCATCAGCAAGAAGCCCACCGGCACGCTGGTGCTCGATGACCTCAACCCCGGCAAGCACCTCTATCTGCTCAGCACCGGCACCGGCCTGGCGCCGTTCATGAGCGTGATCCAGGACCCGGAAACCTACGAGCGCTTCGAGAAGGTGATCCTGGTCCACGGCGTGCGCTACGTGAACGAAGTCGCCTACCGCGAGTTCATCACCGAGCACCTGCCGCAGAACGAATTCTTCGGCGATGCGCTGAAGGACAAGCTGATTTACTACCCGACCGTGACGCGCGAGCCGTTCGAGAATCAGGGCCGTCTGACCGACCTGATGCGCAGCGGCAAACTGTTCGCCGATATCGGCCTGCCGCCGATCAACCCGCAGGACGACCGCGCCATGATCTGCGGCAGCCCGAGCATGCTCGACGAGACCAGCGAAGTGCTCGACAGCTTCGGCCTGAAGATTTCCCCGCGCATGCGTGAGCCGGGGGATTACCTGATCGAGCGCGCCTTCGTCGAGAAGTAAGCGCCTCCGTTAAAAGACAAAGCCGCCCAATGGGCGGCTTTGTCGTTTCAGTTGTAGGGTGCGCCGTGCGCACCGGGGTATTGCTTGCTGGAGCTCGGTGCGCACGGCGCACCCTACGGGGCTTTACAGACGCTTGGCGTCGATGATCAGCACTGGCTCGCGCGGTACGTTCTGGTGCATGCCGCGGTTGCCGGTGGGGACCTGGGCGATCTTGTCCACCACGTCCATGCCACGGGTGACCTTGCCGAATACGGCGTAACCGAAGTCACGCGAGCTGTGGTCGAGGAAGGCGTTGTCCTTGTGGTTGATGAAGAACTGGCTGGTGGCCGAGTCGCGGACCTGAGTACGGGCCATGGCCAGGGTGCCGCGCACGTTGTGCAGGCCATTGTCGGCCTCGTTCTTGATCGGCGCGTTGGTGTCCTTCTGGCGCATGTCGGCATCGAAACCGCCGCCCTGGACCATGAAGCCCGGAATCACCCGGTGGAACTGGGTGCCGTTATAGAAGCCACTGTCGACGTACTTGAGAAAGTTCTGCGTGCTGATTGGCGCCTTGTCGGCGGCCAGCTCCACTTCCACTTCACCCAGGCTGGTGGTCAGCAGGACCTTGGGATTTTCTGCGGCCAGCAGGCTGGAGGACAGCAGCAGGGCGCCGGTGGCGAGAACGAGTTGCTTGAGCATGATGGTCAGTTTTCCTTGTTGGCGGTCTCGCCGAGAAAGGCGAGCAGGGCGTTATTAAAGCGTTCTGGTTGATCCAGTGGTGTGGCGTGGCGCGAGTTTTCGATGATCAGCAGGCGCGCGTTGGGCATTTCTGCCACGTATTCGCGCTTGCGTTCAATGGGCGTGTAGTCGCGGTCGGCGGTGATCACCAGGGTAGGACAGGTGATGCGATCAAGGCGTTCACGCACGCCCCAGCCGATGATCGCGTCCAGGCTGGCGAGGTAGGCGCGTTTGTCGTTCTGCGGCCAGCGCTCTTCGACCTTGCGACGCAGTTCGGCCTGCTCCGGTTTGGGGAACAGCAGCTTGCCCAGCGCCTTGGCGATGGTGTCCAGGCTGAGCAGGCGCGAGAGCGTCCAGCGTTTACCGATTTCCAGCCAGTCACGTGCGCTCTTGGCCTTCACCTCTGGGCCGCTGTTGACGATGGTCAGGCTGCGCAAAAGCTCGGGGCGGTCTACGCCAAGCTGGAAGCCGATCATCCCACCCATGGAGATGCCTACCAGGTGCACGGGTGCAAGCTGCAGGTGGTCGATGAGGGCGGCGACATCCTCGGCGAAATCGGTGATGCGATAAGCCTCGCGCGGCTTGTCCGAGCGGCCATGGCCGCGCACGTCGAGGGCGATGACCCGATAGTGCTGGGCGAGCACCGGGATCTGGTATTCCCAGTCGCGCGTGCTCGAGCCCAGGCCATGCACCAGTAACAGGGGCGTGCCGTGGCCGTAGTCTTCGTAATGCAGTTGGCAACCGTCGTTGTCGAAGTAGGACATGGGCAGGCTCTCAGTTGGGCGACTGCGGCGCGGCGAAGGCGGCGTCCAGCGGCGCCGCGTCGAAGTTCTTGATCAGCTCGATGAGAATCTGCGTGGCCGGACCGAGTACGCGCTCCTTGTTGCTGTAGAGGAAGAAGCGCGGTTTGCGCAGACCGCCCTGGGTCAGGGGCAAGGGTTTCAGCAGGCCTTCCTGCAGTTCACGGACGATCAGGTGGCGTGGCAGCCAGGCGAAGCCCAGGCCGCTGCTGACGAAGGTGCGTGCGGTCGGCAGGCTGCCCACTGTCCAGCGCTGTTCCGCGCCCAGCCAGCCGGCGTCGCGCGGCTGCAAGCGGCCACTGTCACGGGTGACCACCTGCATCTGACCTTCCAGGTCCTGAAAGCTCAGCTCGCGTTGCAGGCGATGCAGTGGGTGTTCCGGGTTGGCGACGGCAACAAATTCCACTTCACCCAGCTCGATGCCCAGGTGACCGGTGATGTTCAGCGCACTGATGGCCAGGTCGGCGGTGCCTTCGAGCAGCACTTCCTCGACGCCGGACAGCACTTCCTCGCGCAGGCGTACGCGGCAGCCGCGGCTTTGCGGCATGAAGGCGGTCAGGGCGCGGACGAGGTTGGCGGTGGGGTAGGCGGCGTCCACCACCAGACGCACTTCGGCTTCCCAGCCCTGTTCCATGTGGTGGGCCAGGTCTTCCAACTGACTGGCCTGCTTGACCAGTTGCCGTGAGCGGCGCAGCAATACATCGCCGGCTTCGGTGAGCACGGCCTTGCGACCGTCGATGCGCAGCAGCGGTACACCGAGCTGTTCCTGCATACGTGCCACGGTATAGCTGACCGAGGACTGCGAGCGGTGCAGCACCTCGGCGGCCTGGGCGAAGCCGCCCTGATCCACCACGGCCTGCAGCGTGCGCCATTGATCCAGGGTTACGCGAGGAGCTTTCATCACATCATCCTGCCTGAGTCGGCTGTTATCGCCGACGATCTCCACCTACACTGGCGATCCCATGTTGGAGAGCACCGATGAAAAAAATAATCTGCTTGCTGCTGGCCTGTATGCCGTTGGCTGCCCATGCCTACCCCATCGAGGTGGAAAAACAGTTCAACGGCGCCGAGGTCTCCGCCACCACTCAGGAAATCGACCACAACATGGCGGCTCTGATGCTTTACAACTACGGTCAGAGCGAAGCCGAGTGCAGTGCCGTGTTCCAAAATGGCCCCGAGGCACCGCGCATCCGGCGTACCGTGTTGGCGCCTGGCGCCAGCAACAACATGGCGGTCAAGTTCACCCGTAGCGTGATTCGTCTGCGGATCAAGCTGACCTGCAACCTGAAGTGACAGAAGCCTAGATGCGACCCGTCGATAAATCAAATTAGTCGATATATGTAAGCGGATATTTACGCTTTTTAATCGAAAGTCGCATCTCTATTCTCTGCGCCATCGACTCTTGTTCACCTCGATGGAGCCTCAGACATGTCCCGTATTCTCGTAATCGAAAGCAGCGCCCGCCAGCAAGGTTCGGTCTCCCGCGAGCTGACCCAGCAATTCATCGCCAATTGGCAGGCTGCGCACCCGGCTGATCAGATCCAGGTGCGTGATCTGGCGGCCGAGCCGGTGCCGCATCTCGACGCCACGTTGCTGGGTGGCTGGATGATCCCGAGCGAGCAGCAGAGCGATGCCGAGAAAGCTGCCCTGGCCCGCTCCAATCAGCTGACCGATGAGCTGCTGGCTGCCGATGTGCTGGTGCTGGCTGCGCCGATGTACAACTTCGCCATCCCCAGCACCCTCAAGGCCTGGCTGGACCATGTGCTGCGCGCTGGCGTCACCTTCAAGTACACCGAAACCGGTCCGCAGGGCCTGCTGACCGGCAAACGTGCCTTCGTGCTCACGGCTCGTGGCGGTATCTACGCCGGTAGTGGCCTGGATCATCAGGAGCCCTACCTGCGTCAGGCGCTGGCCTTCATCGGTATCCACGATGTGCAGTTCATTCATGCCGAAGGCCTGAATATGGGCGCCGAGTTCAGCGAGAAAGGCCTGGCCCAGGCCAAAGCCAAGCTGGCTGAAGTGGCCTGATCCGAAACTCTCCTGGCGCCTGGGCTCCTAGGCGCTTCTGCCGGGCATTGCGCAAGCAATGACCGGCTTTTTTACGTGGGCCTGGCGACACGCTCTTGCCCGGTGGCGACGGCTTGCACGTGAGGCCGGTGGGGTTCGCCTACTGTCGATTGTACGCCCGCGATGAACGCGCTAAGGTCGCCGCCTGTTCCTGAGGTGACCATGCGCTATCTGTTGATCGTGACCCTGCTGTGGGCGTTTTCCTTCAGCCT
Organism: Pseudomonas sp. o96-267; assembly: GCF_003935465.1. Classification (NCBI taxonomy): domain Bacteria; kingdom Pseudomonadati; phylum Pseudomonadota; class Gammaproteobacteria; order Pseudomonadales; family Pseudomonadaceae; genus Pseudomonas; species Pseudomonas sp. o96-267. The sequence goes on along the minus strand of NZ_RHQP01000003.1, from coordinate 59,411 downwards.
GATCGGTGAGTACCTGGCCGGCCGGGTCGACAGCTACTTCGCGGTGCTGACGCGCATCGTCATCGCTGGCCTGCTGTTCGTGCCGCTGACCCGTTGGCGTGGCCATGCCCCGGCCTTCGTGCGCGGCATGCTGCTGATCGGCGCGCTGCAGTTCGGCATCACCTACGTGTGCCTGTACCTGAGTTTCTCGGTGCTGACGGTGCCGGAGGTGTTGCTGTTCACCATCCTCACGCCGCTACACGTGACGCTGATCGAGGATGCCCTCAATCGTCGATTCAACCCCTGGGCGCTGGTCGCCGCTCTGGTGGCCGTGCTGGGCGCCGGGATCATCCGCTACGACGGTATCAGCAGCGGCTTTTTGCTCGGTTTCCTGTTGCTGCAGGTCGCCAACTTCACCTTCGCTGCCGGGCAGGTGCTGTACAAGCATCTGCTGCTCAAACACCCCTCGAGCGAGCCGCAGTACCGGCGCTTCGGCTTCTTCTATCTGGGCGCCTTGCTGATTGCGCTGCCCGCGTTCCTGCTGCTGGGTAACGGCGAGCGTCTGCCTAGCAACGCACTGCAGTGGAGTGTGCTGGTCTGGCTTGGTGTGGTGGCGTCTGGATTGGGACTGTATTGGTGGAACAAAGGCGCCAGCCTGGTCGATGGCGGCACCCTGGCGGTGATGAATAATGCGCTGGTGCCGGCCGGTTTGCTGGTCAATCTGCTGATCTGGAATCACGACGCCGATCTGCTGCGCCTGGCTCTGGGCGGTGCGGTGATTGCGGCGTCGCTACCGCTGGTCAATCTGGGGCGTACGCGTCGCACGCCTGCCGAGGTGCGCTGATGCAATTGTCCGGGCGGGGAGTGGCGCTATCGGTTGGCGCCTCGATGCTGTTTGCCGTGCTGCCTGGCTACGTGCAGTGGCTGACGCCGCTCGATGGCGTGCAGATATTCGCTCAGCGCGTGCTTTGGTCGATTCCGTTGGTTCTGCTGCTGGTGCTGCTGGCAGGGCAGACCACCTTGCTGCGCGAGACCTTCGTGCGTCTGCGCCACGAACCGCTGTTGTTGGCTGCCTGCCCGCTGGCGGCGGCCTTGATTGGCGTGCAGTGGGGGCTGTTTCTCTGGGCGCCCTTGGCCGGGCATATGCTGGAAGTGTCCATGGGGTACTTCCTGCTGCCGTTGGCAATGGTGCTGACCGGTCGGCTGTTCTACGGCGAGCGCCTGCGTCCGCTGCAGCGCTTGGCAGTGACCTGCGCCATGCTCGGCGTGCTGCACGAGCTGTGGCGCACCCAGGCGTTCTCCTGGCTGACGCTGATCACTGCGTTGGGGTATCCGCCTTACTTCATGCTGCGCCGTTGGATGCGCCTCGATGCGCTGTCCGGTTTCGTGCTGGAGATGCTGATGCTGGCGCCGTTGGCGATTTGGCTGATCGTTGCCTATGGGCCGGTTGGCGCATTCGCTGAGCGGCCGCTGCTGTGGTTGCTGGTGCCGGTGATGGCGCTGATCGGTACGCTGGCCTTCGCGGCCTACATGGCGTCCAGCCGGCTGCTGCCTCTGGGGCTGTTCGGCATTCTCAGCTATGTCGAGCCAGTGCTGTTGTTCGCCGTGGCGCTACTGGTGCTGGGCGAGACCTTCGATGCGGGGCAGTGGTTGACCTACCTGCCGATCTGGGCGGCTGTGCTGCTGGTCGGCTGGGACAGTGCCCGGCTGCTGCGCAAGCAGCAGCGCGAGAACATCAGGCCGCGTTGATGCGCGGCGCGGGGATCTGCGTTGGCATGCTGGCCTGCTTCTGCACCCGGTAGTGCACCTGCAACGTGCCGTTGTTGAAGCGGCGTTGCTCGCTCAGCGTCAGACTGCGTTCCATGCCGGTGGCCAGCAGTGGAATACCGGCGCCAAGCAGGTGCGGCACCAGATTTATCACCACCTCGTCGATCAGTCCGGCGGTGTAGCAGTTACCCGCCAGCAGGCTGCCGCCGACCAGCCAGATGCGCTGGAAACCTGCCTCGTTCAGTGCTGCCACGGCTTGAGCCGGTGTGCAGTGCGTCAGCTGAATTTCGTCCGCGGCGCGCGGCAGAGCGAGGCGAGTCAGCACCACGCAGGGCTTGCCTGGGTAAGGCCAGGGACCGCCACGCTTGAGCAACGCCTCGTAGGTACCGCGGCCCATCAGTAGGGCATCGATGCCGGAGTAGAAGTACTGAAAGGCGTACTCTTCATCGGCCTCCCGTGGCGAATCGAACCAGTCGATGCGGCCATCGGGGCGCGCGATATAGCCGTCGAGGCTCGACGTGACGTGGTAGATCAGCGAAGCGTTCATGGTGCCTCCGCACGCGGGTTATCTGACAGATAGATCGATGGCCGCAGAACAAGTTCGACAGAGGGCGTGCCGCTCGTCGGCGCGTTCGCTGATCAGTCCAGCACGTTACGCAGGATTTCGTAGACGATCCCGGTCGCGATGGCGACCAACACAACGTCGCGGCCGATCTGTTTCCATTCGTAGCCTTCGTAGTAAGGCAGGCGCGAGGTCAGGCGGCTGTCGAAGTTCTTGGCGATGCCCGGTGGCAGCGGCTTGCCGCGAGCCAGGTTCTTGGCGATGCCTGGTGGCAGGGAGGAGGTCGGGCCGATCAACTGGCGATTGTCGCCGAGGATGATGCGTACCCTTCCGATATCCACGGTCGGGCCGCGTAGATCGATCTGGACACCATCATCTCGTCCCGGTTTGCCTTTGCCGGGGGGCGGGTTGGCAAGCACTGGCGAAGCAGCCAAAAGGACGCAAAGGCCGATACTGAGGGCTGTCAAGGGCTTGGTGGACATGGGCTGCGCTCTTCGGATGGTGATGCAGTTTGGATAACCGCCGAGCGGTTTCGGTTCCGATCTGCTCCTGCCGGATAGCGACTCCAGGCAGCCGCCCGTCGTCGCCTGAACGCGAGTTTCATGCAAAGAAATTCGGCCCCGGCGGCGGAAACCGTTAGGCTATGCACCGTTTTGTCGATTTCTCTGAGGTAGTGCCCCCGTGTTTGCCCAATTCGCCCTGCATGAACGCCTGCTGAAAGCCGTGGCCGAGCTTAATTTCGTCGAGCCGACCCCGGTGCAGGCGGCAGCGATTCCGCCTGCGCTGGAGGGCAAGGACCTACGGGTGATTGCCCAGACCGGCAGCGGCAAGACCGCCGCTTTCGTTTTGCCGCTGCTCAATCGCCTGCTCGGTGATGGCAACTCCAAGCAGCGTCTGAGCATTCGTGCGCTGATCCTGCTGCCGACCCGCGAGCTGGCCCAGCAGACGCTCAAGGAAGTCGAGCGCTTCGCCCAGTTCACCTTCCTCAAGGCCGGCCTGGTGACCGGTGGCGAGGACTTCAAGGTGCAGGCCGCGATGATGCGCAAGATCGATATTCTGATCGGCACGCCGGGCCGCCTGATCGAGCATGCCAACGCCGGCAATCTGCCGCTGGACGAGGTCGAAGTGCTGGTGTTCGACGAGGCCGACCGCATGCTCGACATGGGCTTTGCCGAAGACGCCCAGCGTCTGGCCGAGGCTTGCGGGCCGCACCAGACCTTACTGTTCTCCGCCACCACCGGCGGCAATGGCCTGCGCGAGATGGTCGCCAAGGTGCTCAAGGAGCCGCAGCACCTGATGCTCAACAGCGTCAGCCAGCTCAATGAGGGTACCCGCCAGCAGATCATCACGGCCGACCACAACTACCACAAGGAACAGCTGGTCGACTGGTTGCTGACCAACGAGGCCTACGACAAGGCCATCGTCTTCACCAACACCCGTGTGCAAGCCGACCGCCTGTACGGCAAGCTGGTGACTGCTGGGGTCAAGGCGTTCGTGCTGCATGGCGAGAAGGACCAGAAGGATCGCAAACTGGCCATCGAGCGCCTGCGCCAGGGCGCGGTCAAGGTGCTGGTGGCCACCGACGTGGCGGCGCGTGGCCTGGACGTCGAAGGTCTGGATCTGGTGATCAACTTCGACATGCCGCGGTCCGGCGATGAGTACGTGCACCGCATCGGCCGTACCGGCCGCGCCGGGGGCGAAGGCCTGGCGGTGTCGCTGATCTGTCACACCGACTGGAACCTGATGTCGAGCATCGAGCGCTACCTCAAACAGCGTTTCGAGCGTCGCACCATCAAGGAGCTGAAAGGCGTCTACCAGGGGCCGAAGAACCTCAAGGCGTCCGGCAAGGCCGCCGGCAGCAAGAAGAAAAAGACCGAGAAGAAAGACCCGAAGAAGGCCGCCGCACCCAAGCGCAAGACCGGTCCACGACCGGCTGGCAAGCCATCGTCGTTGGTCAGTGAAGATGGCAGCGCGCCGCTCAAGCGCAAGAAGCCGGCTGCAGAGTAATCTGGCTGTTGTGGGAGGCGCTTTCGGCTCTGGCATCCTGCTTCGCTCTACCTCCTGCATCCATGCAGTCGTAGCGGTGAGTCGCGGCTGAAGCCCCTCCCACAGTTTTACTCCACCCCGACGAACCCACCGGTCTGGTGCTGCCACAGGCGTGCATACAGACCGCCGTGGGCAATCAGCTCGGCGTGGGTGCCGGTTTCGATGACCTGGCCCTGGTCGATCACCACCAGGCGATCCATCCTTGCGATGGTCGACAGGCGGTGGGCGATGGCGATCACCGTTTTGCCTTCCATCAGGCTGTCCAGGCTTTCCTGAATGGCCGCTTCCACTTCCGAATCCAGTGCCGAGGTGGCTTCGTCCAGCACCAGGATCGGCGCGTCCTTGAGCAGCACGCGGGCGATGGCGATGCGCTGGCGCTGACCGCCGGACAGCTTCACGCCGCGTTCACCGACCTGCGCATCCATGCCACGGCCGCCCTGGCTGTCGTCGAGGGTGGGGATGAAGGCGTCGGCGCGGGCCTTGCGTACCGCCTCCCACAGCTCCTCGTCGCTGGCTGCGGGCTTTCCGTAACGCAGGTTGTCGCGGATCGAGCGGTGCAGCAGCGAGGTGTCCTGGGTCACCACGCCGATGTTGGCGCGCAGGCTCTCCTGGGTCACCGTGGCGATATCCTGATCGTCGATCAGGATGCGGCCGCTTTCCAGGTCATAGAGGCGTAGCAGCAGGTTGACCAGGGTCGACTTGCCGGCGCCGGACGGGCCGACCAGGCCGATCTTCTCGCCGGGGCGAATATCGATGCTGAGGCCGGCGATCACGCCGCCGCGCTTACCGTAGTGGAAGTGGATGTCGTCGAAGCGCACGCTGCCCTGCTGCACCTGGATCGGCTTGGCGTCGGTGCGGTCGAGTACCTGGCGTGGCTGCACGATGCTCTGCATGCCGTCCTGCACGGTGCCGACGTTTTCGAAGATGCCGTTGACCACCCACATGATCCATTCGGCCATGTTGTTGATGCGGATCACCAGGCCCAGCGCCAGGGCAATGGCGCCGGTGGTAATCAGCGACTGGCTCCACAGCCACAGGGCCAGCGCACCGGTGCCAACGATCAGCACGCCATTGAGGCAGGTGATGAGAAAATCCAGCGCAGTGATGGTGCGTGACTGCAGGCGGAACTTGTCGAGCAGGTCCTGCATGGCTTCGCGGGCGTAGCTTTCCTCTTCCTGCGAGTGGGCGAACAGCTTGAGCGTGGCGATGTTGCTGTAGCCATCGACCACTCGCCCCATGACTTTCGAGCGCGCCGAGGAGGCGGCGGCCGAGCGCGCCTTGATGCGCGGTACGAAGTACCACAGCGCGGCGCTGTAACCGACGATCCACAACGCCAGCGGCACCACCAGGCGCAGGTCGGCGGCGGCGAACAGGTACAGCGCGCTGCCGGCATAGACCACCACATGCCACAGTGCGTCGATCACCTGCATCGCCGAGTCGCGCAGCGAGGGGCCGGTCTGCATCACGCGCTGGGCAATACGCCCGGCGAAGTCGTTCTGGAAGAAGCTCAGGCTCTGCTTGAGTACGTAGCGGTGGTTCTGCCAGCGAATCAGGTTGGTCAGGCCCGGATTGACCGCCTGGTGCGTGAGCAGATTGTGCAGGCCGAACACCACGGGGCGGATGACCAGCGCCACCAGTAGCATCCACAGCAGCTCGTTCTGGTGCTCGCTGAAGAAGCTGCTGGCATCCGTGCTGGCTTGGGCCATGTCGATCAACTGGCCGAGGAAGGCGAACAGCGCGACCTCGATCAGGGCAGCGAAGAAGCCGATCACCAGCACGGCCAGCATCAGCGGCCACACCTGTTTCAGGTAGTGACCGTAGAAGCGCAGCATGCCAGCGGGCGGGGCGACGTCAGGGCTGGGTTTGAAGACGTCGATCAGGGATTCGAAGCGGCGAAACAACATTGCAGGCGTCCTGCCTCGGCAGAGGAAACGCCGATAGTAACGCCGTTAGTGCAAGCGAGTCTCAGTTAAAAGCGGTTTCTGCAACTCACCAGCCCAGGCCAGCAATGGAATCTCCAGCTGCGGTTGCCAGATGCGTTTGAACAGCAGTGCCAGGTGTTCGACCTCGCCGCGTTCGAAGGGCAGTCGGTCGATGCGTTCATGCACCTGCCATTGGCCGTCCTCCAAGTGGGCAAAGTCGAAGCGGAAAGGATGAAAACCTGTCATGCCCAGGCGCAGGTCGGTGACGATCAGTCGGTCGCCGACCTGGTCGTAGCGCAGCACGCCGCCGGTGAACCACTCCAGCCGCTGGTGCATGGGCGAAGCCGTCAACTGCTCGCGCAGTTGCGTGCCGCGCGGCAGGCGTTGCAGTTGCGGTGGCTGGTCGTCGAACCAGCCGACCAGGGCTTCGTGATAGTCCTCGCCATCGAGCACGATGACGCGCCACAGCAGCGTATTGAGTGGCGTCGGTGTGGTGAACAGCTGTTCGGCCTGGATGCCCTGGCGCGCCAGCTCGCGCTCCACGCGCTGCTCGGCCATGAATTTGCCGGCCAGGCTGAAACCGATGTACAGCGTCGAGACTGCCAGCGCCACGGCCGGTACGCGCCAACTCTGCTCGCGCAACCCGGTGAACAGGCTGATCAGCACCGCTGCAATCAGCGGCAGGGTATACAGCGGGTCGATGATGAACAGGCTCGACCAGGCCGTAGGTGTCGGCATCAGCGGCCAGAACAGCTGGGTGCCGTAGCTGGTGAAGGCGTCCAGCAGCGGGTGGGTGATCAGCACCAGCCACAGCGTCAGCAATAAACGATTGGCCGAGTAACCCGGGTGAGGGCGAAAGCGCCTGGCCAGCCAGGTCAGCAGCAGGGCAAAGCCGCTGAGAACGAACAGCGAGTGGCTGAAACCGCGGTGGTAGGTCATGTTGGCCACGGCATCGCCGTATTCCATGACCACATCCAGGTCGGGAACGGTGGCGAGCATCGCGCCGTAGAGCAGCGCCTTGCGCCCCTGCCAGCGGCCAAGTAGCGCTCCCTGGATGCTGGCGCCGAGTACCGCCTGGGTTATGGAGTCCATCGAGTGCTTCCGAAAAAAGACAGGCCGCTACGTTAGCCGAGCCACCGCGCGAATGCCGTGGGGAAATTTCAAGCAAAGATTACAGCTATGGCGGGTATCCTGATGGTCATGCTTTCCAAGAACTCGTGGCCATGCTGATCGTCTCCAACAGTGTTCACCTTCCCGATGAAGAAATCGAACTGACCGCCATCCGCGCCCAGGGCGCCGGTGGGCAGAACGTCAACAAGGTGTCCAGTGCCGTGCACCTGCGCTTCGACAGTCAGGCCTCGTCGTTGCCGCCGCTCTACAAGGAGCGTCTGCTGGCGCTTGCCGACAGCCGTATCACCGCTGACGGAGTGGTGATCATCAAGGCGCAGCAGTATCGCACCCAGGAGCAGAATCGAGCCGACGCCCTCGAGCGCCTGGCCGAGTTGATTCGTAGTGCCGGAAAGGTGGAAAAGAAACGCCGCCCAACCAAACCGACCCTCGGCTCGAAAAAGCGCCGTCTGGACGGCAAGAGCAAGCGCGGTGCGATCAAGGCCGGGCGGGGCAAGGTGGATTTCTAGAGGATGACGGTGGCCTCACGTAGGGTGCGCCATGCGCACCCGAATGGTGATGGTTTGGGCGGCCCCGCGGCACCCTACCCGCGAGCCGCCAGATAAGCCTGATAGTCGGGAATGCGGTATTCATGCTGTTGCTCCAGCAGGCTGCTGCTGAGCATGTAGTCGGCACTGCTCTCGTTGCAGGCGACCGGGATGTTCCACACCGCCGCCACACGCAGCAGGGCCTTGATGTCCGGGTCGTGCGGCTGCGGCTCGAAGGGGTCCCAGAAGAACACCAGCATGTCCACGCGCTGTTCGGCGATGCGCGCGCCGATCTGCTGGTCACCACCCAGCGGTCCGCTGATCATACTCTCCACCGGCAGACCTAGACGTTTGCTCAGAAGCAGGCCGGTGGTGCCGGTAGCCAGCAGCTCATGGCGCGCCAGCTTGTCGCGCTGACGCTCGCACCAGTCCAGCAGAAAACCCTTGCAGTGGTCATGCGCCACCAGAGCGATACGTTTGCGCGCCGGCAATTGGGCATGAGTGAAGCTGATACGGCTCATCGAGCCTCCTCGTTCAGTGCAGGCGGGCCAGGACCAGGCAGTTGTCCAGCATGCGGTTGGAGAAGCCCCACTCGTTGTCATACCAGGCCATGACCTTGAGCAGCTTGCCGCTGAGCTTGGTGTGGTTGGCATCGAAGATCGATGACAACGGGTTGTGGTTGAAATCGCAGGACACCAGCGGCAGCGCGTTGTAGCCCAGCACCTGAGACCTCTCGCTGGCAGCCTTGAGCAGGGCGTTGACTTCCTCGGCGGTGGTCTCGCGCTTGACCTGCAGGGTCAGGTCGACCAGCGAGACGTTGATCACCGGCACCCGTACCGCCATGCCGGTGAGCTTGCCAGCCAGTTCCGGTAGCACCAGGCCGACCGCTTCGGCGGCACCGGTCTTGGTCGGGATCATTGACTGGGTCGCCGAGCGCGCGCGGTATAGGTCGCTGTGGTAAACGTCGGACAGATTCTGATCATTGGTGTAGGCGTGGATGGTGGTCATCAGCCCCTGCTCGATGCCCAGCTCGCGGTGCAACACCTGCGCCACCGGCGCCAGGCAGTTGGTGGTGCAGGAGGCGTTGGAGATGATCTGCATGTCAGGCGTCAGCACCTGCTCGTTGACGCCATACACCACGGTGGCGTCGGCGCCCTTGGCTGGTGCGGAGATCAGCACCTTGCGCGCCCCGGCGGCGAGGTGCGCGGCGGCCTTGCCTCGCTCGGTGAACAACCCTGTGCATTCCAGCACCACATCGACCTGATGGGTTTTCCAGGGCAGCTCTGCCGGGTTGCGAATGGCGCTGACGGCGATGCGATCACCCTTGATCCACAGGCTTTCGCCGTCGACTTTAACTTCTTCAGGGAAATGGCCGTGGACGCTGTCATATTGCAGCAGGTGGGCATTGATCGCGCTGTCGCCCAGGTCGTTGATGGCCACGACCTGCAGGTGCTGGCGATAATTCTGGGTATAGAGTGCGCGTAGCACGTTGCGGCCGATGCGGCCGAAGCCATTGATGGCGATTCGTAGTGTCATGGTGAGGGTCTCGTCAATTTGTTGTTGTAATTACAAGATTATTCCCATTGCTATAGAAATCAAGCCCGCTGAGTGGCAGTATTTTGTTGTAAATACGAACAGACGCTAGAAGCTAGCCTGGAGATTCCCCATGCACCCCCGCGTTGTTGAAGTTACCGAACGTCTTGTCGAGCGCAGCCGCGCCACGCGTCAGCGCTACCTGGAGATGATCCGTGCCGCCGCCAGCGAAGGGCCGCAGCGTGGCAAGCTGCAGTGCGCCAACTTCGCTCACGGCGTCGCCGGTTGCAGTGGTGACGACAAGCAGACCCTGCGCCTGATGGATGCCGCCAACGTGGCCATCGTTTCTGCTTACAACGACATGTTGTCGGCGCACCAGCCCTACGAGACCTTTCCCGAACAGATCAAGCAGGCTCTGCGCGACCTGGGTTCGGTAGGCCAGGTCGCCGGTGGCGTACCGGCCATGTGCGATGGCGTGACGCAGGGCGAGCCTGGCATGGAATTGGGCATTGCCAGTCGCGAGGTGATTGCCATGTCCACCGCGGTGGCGCTGTCGCACAACATGTTCGACGCCGCGTTGTATCTGGGCGTGTGCGACAAGATCGTGCCGGGCCTAGTGATGGGCGCGCTGCGTTTTGGTCATCTGCCGTCGATGTTCGTGCCGGCCGGGCCGATGACCTCGGGCCTGCCCAACAAGGAGACGGCCGACGTGCGTCAGCGTTACGCCGAAGGCAAGGCGACCCGCGACGAACTGCTGGCGGCGGAAATGGCCGCCTATCACGGGCCAGGTACCTGTACCTTCTACGGTACGGCCAATACCAACCAGTTGCTGATGGAGGTGATGGGCCTGCATCTGCCGGGCGCATCCTTCATCAATCCGGGCACACCGCTGCGTGATGCGCTGACCCGCGAGGCTGCGCAGCAGGTCACGCGGCTGACCAAGCAGAGCGGCCAGTTCATGCCCATCGGCGAGATTGTCGACGAGCGCTGCCTGGTCAACTCCATCGTCGCCCTGCATGCCACTGGCGGCTCTACCAACCATACCCTTCACATGCCGGCCATTGCCCGCGCCGCCGGCATTCTGCTGACCTGGCAGGACATGGCCGATCTGTCCGAAGTGGTGCCGACCCTTGCGCACGTCTATCCCAATGGCAAGGCCGACATCAATCACTTCCAGGCTGCCGGCGGCATGGCCTTCCTGATCCGCGAGCTGCTCGACGCCGGGTTACTGCATGAAGAGGTCAATACCGTGGCCGGGCGCGGTCTGTCGCGCTACACCCGCGAGCCCTTCCTCGAGGACGGCAAGCTGGTCTGGCGCGACGGGCCGACCGAGAGCCTGGAGGAAAGTGTGCTGCGCCCCGTGGCGCGACCGTTCTCGGCAGAAGGCGGCCTGCGCCTGATGCAGGGCAATCTCGGTCGTGGGGTGATGAAGGTGTCCGCGGTGGCGCCCGAGCATCAGGTGGTCGAGGCGCCGGCGCTGGTGTTCGAGGATCAGCTGGATCTGGTCGAAGCGTTCAAGGCCGGCAAGCTGGAGCGCGATTTCGTCGCTGTGGTGCGTTTTCAGGGGCCGCGCAGCAACGGTATGCCGGAGCTGCACAAGATGACGCCATACCTGGGCGTGCTGCAGGATCGTGGTTTCAAGGTGGCGCTGGTCACCGACGGGCGCATGTCCGGCGCCTCGGGCAAGATTCCGGCGGCGATTCATGTCTGCCCAGAATCCTTCGATGGCGGCCCGCTGGCGCGGGTGCGCGATGGCGATCTGATTCGCGTCGATGGTCAAAACGGTGAACTGATGCTGCGGGTCGACGAAGCGGAGTTCGCCTCGCGCCAGCCGGCGGCGCGGCCTGCTCCGGCCAGTGGTTGCGGGCGCGAGCTGTTCGCCTTCATGCGCCACAACTTCAGCACGGCGGAGCAGGGCGCTAGTGCCTTTACCGAGAGCCTAGAGTCGTTGGTCTGAGGCTGGCGCCAGTAGCCCGGATGAAATCCGGGAATCGCTGCTGCAATGGCCCCGGATTGTATCCGGGCTACTCGCCAGGCGCCTGCAAAGCCGTTCTTCGTAGGAGCCCCGCCTCGGGGCGAAGCTTCATCTAAGCGTGCCCTGCCCTGATTCGCGGCGGGGCGCTGCTCCTACAGACTTGCGTACTACTTCAGATCCCCTGCGGAATCTCTTCGCCACCCAGCGCGGTGAACAGCTCCGGCAGGAACTCCACCAGGGTCATCATCATCAGGATGAAACTGGCGTCCTGCTGAGCCAGGGCGTCGTCACCGCCATCCTGTTCGGCCTGCTCCTGCAGCACGTCTTCGAAGCGCAGGCGCTTGATGGTCAGCTTGTCGTCGAGCACGAAGGACAGCTTGTCCTGCCAGGCCAGCGACAGTTGGGTGACCTGCTTGCCTGTGGACAGGTGCAGCTGGATTTCCTCGCTGGTCAGGTCCTGGCGCTTGCAGCGCACCACGCCGCCATCTTCGTGGGTGTCACGCAGCTCGCACTCGTCGAGGACGAAGAAGCCTTCGGCGGCGCTCTGGTTCTTCAGCCAGTCGGTGAGGGTGGCGGTCGGTGCGATCTTCACTGACAGCGGGCGCACCGGCAGCGAGCCGATGGCTTCACGCATGGTAGACAGCAGGTCTTCAGCCTTCTTGGCGCTGGCGCTGTCGACCAGAATCAGGCCCTGCTTCGGCGCGATGGCGGCGAAGGTGCCGGATTTACGGATGAAGGCGCGCGGCAGGAAGGTCTGGACGATCTCGTCTTTGATCTGGTCGCGCTCTTTCTTGTACACCTTGCGCATCTGGGTGTTTTCGATCTCGTCGACCTTCTCCTTCAGCGCATCACGCACTACCGAGCCCGGCAGGATACGTTCTTCCTTGCGCGCACCGATCAGCAGGAAATCGCCGCTGACATGCACCAGCGGTGCATCGGCGCCTTTGCCAAAGGGAGCGGTGAAGCCGTAGGTGGTCAGCTCCTGGCTGGCGCAGGGACGTGCCGGCTTGCTGGATAGTGCGGTCTCCAGCGCTTCGGCGTCGAAAGGAATGTCCTGGGTGAGGCGGTAAACCAGCAGGTTACGAAACCACATGAGCGGGTGATTCTCCATTGATGATGAAGTCGCAGGGTGGCGCCATCCTTGGGCTCTCTCGAGCCGGCGCGCAGCGACGGATGAAGGTGGCGGGCCATCAACAGGATCATGATCGGTCCGCCGGCACAGAGCGCGCATTATTCTCCGCTGGCGTGCTCAGGCCAACCCTGACAACGAGCCACTGAGGAAATTCGCTGGTCTCGCCTAAGTTCTTGCTGCACCGGTAAATTTTTTTGCGAAGAGGGCTTGCCAAGGCCCGGATCGCTCTCTAGAATGCGCCCCACTTCGAGAGTGAAGGGTGATTAGCTCAGCCGGGAGAGCATCTGCCTTACAAGCAGAGGGTCGGCGGTTCGATCCCGTCATCACCCACCAATCTCGCAGTTACGCGCAGCGGTAGTTCAGTCGGTTAGAATACCGGCCTGTCACGCCGGGGGTCGCGGGTTCGAGTCCCGTCCGCTGCGCCATTCTTCTCCTCGCTTCATCCCCTCCTGTGACAACTCTTCGGCGTCCGCCGAAATCTTCGAAAAATCCTTTGTTTGCTTGAACTTATGCGCATTGCTCGGCTCCTATGCCGTAGCCAGTGATCGCGGCGTACTGCTAAGCTCGCGCTTTCACACGACGGCCTTCGGGCGCATCTACAAGGAACAAGCATGAAACAGCATCGTTTGGCGGCAGCGGTTGCCCTGGTGGGCCTGGTGCTTGCCGGTTGCGATTCGCAAACCAGCGAAGTCGAACTCAAGAGCCCAGCGCAGAAAGCCTCTTACGGCATCGGCCTGAACATGGGTCGCAGCCTGTCCGAAGAGGGCATGGATGATCTGGATTCCAAGGCCGTCGCTCAGGGTATCGAGGACGCGCTGGCGAAGAAGGAGCCACGCATCAAGGACGAAGAGATGGTCGAAGCCTTCTCTTTCCTGCAGAACCGTGCTGAAGAGCGCATGACTGCGCTGAACAAGGAAGCCGCTGAAGCCGGCAAGAAATTCCTTGAAGAGAACGGCAAGCGCGAAGGTGTTGTCACCACCGCTTCTGGCCTGCAGTACGAAGTAATCAAGAAAACCGACGGTGCCCAGCCGAAGGAAAGCGACGTAGTGACCGTTCACTACGAAGGCAAACTGACCGACGGCAGCGTGTTCGACAGCTCCGTTGCTCGTGGTAGCCCCATCGACCTGCCGGTCGGCGGCGTGATCCCGGGTTGGGTCGAGGGTCTGCAACTGATGCATGTTGGCGAGAAGTACAAACTGTACATCCCCAGCGAGCTGGCCTACGGCGAGCAGAGCCCGTCTCCGGCTATCCCGGCCAACTCGGTACTGGTGTTCGATCTGGAACTGATCGGCATCAAGGATCAGGCCGCCGCCGAGCCGACCGAGCAGTAACACTCGGTACTGGTGTACAACGCCCCGTCTTGACGGGGCGTTGTCGTTTCTGGGGAGCTGTAAACCGGGATGTGGTGGTCAGGGTGTTACGCTTATGCACATCATGGGAAACATTCCTAACAAGTCTGAGCTACAACTGAGTCGTGCTCGTGTCAATCAGCAACTTGTTGATTTTCATGGATTTTATATGCTGTATAAAAAATATCCGATCTAACTCGAGGCCCCGTGGCACGGGGCTTTGATAAGCTTGTCGAAAGACTTTGCACAGATTTATCCACAGCTTCGGTGGATAAGCGAGGTGAGCCCTGATACTGCCTGGCTTGCCGAGGAGGCCGAATGAAAACTCCCTGGAAATTGACGCGTTACCTGCCGCTGGCTGCCCGCTTTCTGCGTGAAGGCCGGTTACCGGAGTTGCTCCGCGATCTGGCAGACAAGCGCACACCGCAAGGACAACGCTTCGCCGCCCTCAAAGAGGACCTGCAACTGCTGCGTGCACTCAGCCTGGCCTGGTTCAAGGGTGAGTACCGGCAGATCAGCAGTCAGGCTCTGTTGATGGTGGTGGCTGCTCTACTGTACTTCATCACTCCGTTCGATGCCATTCCCGACTGGCTGGTCGGGGTCGGTTTCGTCGATGACCTGGCCGTGCTGGCCTGGGTGATGCGCACCTGGCATGGCGAGCTCGAAGCGTTCAAGGCGTGGCGCGACAGGCAGAGTCCGGAGCGCCTGGCGCTGATCGAGCAGTTACCGGCTGCGGAGCGGGTCGATCCGCTGCATTCCTGATGATTCGTTCGGCCATTGCGGGGCCTGCCGGCTGAGTCACTGAGTCTTTCGGGCCATGCGTCCGGCGGGCTGCCGACTCACTCGGTCATGGCGAGTACCGCATCTTGCTACCTTGGCAGCATGGATCACGCCCCGGCGGCAGACGCCTGTTAAGATGGCCGCTTGCAAGGAAGGGGTCGAGGCTGTCGGCCCTGCTTTCCAACGGAGAGACTCATGAGTGTGCAAATCATTGCCCGTGACGGCGAGCCGGAATACGCCGTGCTGCCCTGGGCCGATTATCAGGCCTTGTTGCAAGCCGCAGGTTGCCAGGAGGTTGCCGCGACCGTTGCGCCATCGCCAACGCCTTCAGCCAATCGCGCACCTCTGGCGCAATTGCAAACGTTACGCGAAGCCAAGGGCCTGAGCGCGGAAGCGCTGGCTCGCAGCGTCGGCATCAGCCCTCACTATCTAGCCATGATCGAAAGTGGCGAACGTCAACCTGACGCTGCGATTCTGCGTTCGCTGGCCTGGGAACTGGGGCTGGAGGGCTGGTCTTGAGCGTGCGTATCAGTCGCCAACACTGGCAGGCATTGCTGACCGAGCTGGACGACGCCCGTCGTCAGCGCCACCTGCTCACCTACCGGGCGCTGATCGAACGTCTCGATCTACCGACGCCAGCCATGCAGACCCTGACCGCTGCACTGGAGCACTTGGCTGCGCTGGATGCACGCGCCGAACGACCGTTGCGCAGCTCACTGGTGATCAGCCAGGGCGCCAGCCGGCTGCCGCGTACCGGATTCTTCGACTGCGTGACACGTCTGGGACGTTTCAGCGGCGCCTCCGATGGGGTGGCAGCCGCCTCCTGGCACGCTGCCGAGGTGGTCAGGGTGTTCGAGTTCGACTACCCCGCCGATGTCTAGGTGGCTCTGGCAATTACGCGCGCAACTGGGCTACTGGTTGGCCCGGCGTCTGTTTCACTGGCCGGCGGCGTTGCGTCAGCCGCGTCTGTGGCAATGGATGCAGGGCCAGTACGGGCGCATGGCCAATCTCGGTGACACCGCTGCGCAGAGTTTCTACGGGCATATCCTGCTGTTTCGCGGCCAGGGTCTTGGCGCGCGCGAGGAGGGGCTGAGGTTGCTGCGTTTGGCCGCTAATGGCGGTGACGGCAAGGCCGCCTATCAGTTAGGTGTGCAGGCGTTACAGGGCGACACACTGCAGGCGCCGGATGTCACGCAAGCAGTGCGTTGGTGGGAGATGGCCTTGGCTGCCGGTCATCCTCTGGCTGCCAACCGCCTGAGCCTGCTCTACCGCGACGGTGCGCCGGGACTTGAGCCGGACCCGCAAGCAGCCGAGCGCTATGCCGCCATGACCAACCAGGGGCTTCCCTCAGGCCGCTGAGCCTTCGAGGATATGCAGGCTGTACCCAGGCACGGCCTTGGCCTGGCGCTTGGCTTCGGAAGCCAGTTCGGCCAGACGCGAGGCATCGAGCTGCGCGCAGTCTTCCGTTCTCACGTGTACCACGCCGATCGACAGTGACAGCAGCGCGTATTCCTGGCGCTGGCCGTGGCGGTTATGGGCGATAAAGCAGCCGGCCTGCAGATGCTCGTCACGGTAGAAGCGTCGGCACTGATTCTGGAAGTCTTCGATCAGTTTGCCGAGCTTTTCGCGCCAGTCGGGGGAGCCAAGCACCAGCATGAAGTCGTCGCCGCCGATATGCCCGACGAAATCGCGCGCAGGGTCGACTCGCTCGTTCAGGCATTGCGCCAGGCACAGCAACACCTCGTCGCCCTTGGCGTAGCCGTAGAGATCGTTGAAGGGTTTGAAGCTGTCGAGATCCACGTAGCACACCGCAGCTTCGCGCTGCTGTTGCAGCAGGCGACTCAGGCATTGCTGGATCGGCACGTTGCCTGGCAGCAGGGTCAGCGGGTTGGCGTGACGCGCCTGCTGCAGCTTTTGCTCGGTGATCAGTTTGAGTACGTCGATAACCCTGCCCAGGCCCAGATAGCGGCCGTTCTGGATGATGATGAAGTCTTCCTCGATACGCTGGCGTGCACGGCTGGTGAGCAGGCGGCTGACCTTCTGCAGCGATTGCGTCAGCTCGACGGCGAGAAAGTCCTGGCTCATCAGGCGGCTGATGGGTTTGCGTGCGAACAGGTCGGTGGCGAAGGGCTTGAGCAGCGCCTCGGACAGCGAGTGGCGGTGGACGATACCCACCGGCTGACGCTGCGCATCCAGTACCGCCAGGGAGTTGAGGTTGGCTTGGGCACGGAAGACATCTAATACCTCGGCGATGGCTGTGTGCTGGTCGACTGCGGGTTGGTCGTTGAGCAGGGCACTGAGGTCATGGCTGTCTTCACCGAGGCTGGCTTGATTGCTTTGCACCTGGGGCAGCAGTTGGCGAGCATCGCGTGGCGGTTTTTCCTGCGGCCTGCTGAGCAGGTAGCCCTGCACCAGGTCGACCCCCATTTCCGCCAGTACGGCCAGTTCTTCGGGCAGCTCGATCCCTTCGGCAATCACCTGGGCCCGCGACGCTTCGGCCATTTTCAGGATCGAGCCGACGAACTCGCGTTTCACTGCATCCTGATGAATGCCATCGATGAAATGGCGGTCGATCTTCACGTACTCCGGGCGCAGTTCCGACCACAGGCGCAGGCTGGAGTATCCAGCGCCCAGATCGTCCAGCGCGATGGAAAAGCCCATGGCGCGGTAGTGATGCAGGGCGTTGTCGAGCAGGGCGAAGTCTTCGGTGGGCGACTGTTCGGTGAGTTCGATCACCACCTGGCTGGGCGGGATGCCGAAAGCCTGCAGCAATTTCAAGGTGCGCCCTGGTTGGTGGCTGGGGTCGAGCAGCGACTCCGGCGAGACGTTGAGAAACAGCTTGCCGTCCAGGCCCTGTGCGCTGAAGCCTCTGCAGGCACTCTTGCGGCAAGCCATTTCCAGCTCGCTCAGGCGCCCTGCGTGACGGGCGACAGCGAACAGCGTCAATGGCGAGTGCAGTGGACTGTTGGAAGGGCCACGGGTCAGTGCCTCATAGCCGAGGATGCGCTGTTCGGACAGCGAGACGATAGGCTGGAACAGGCTACTGAGGTCGCCGTGAGCGAGGATGTTGCCCAGCGCGCTCAACTGCTCGGTGACGGTCATGGTGTTCTCGATCTGTAGAAAAACGAAGGGCCGGCTTATGGCCGGCCCTTCATTTCACGACAGTTCGATGACGATATGATGACGCTCGATGAGTCGTCTCAATGCAGCGCCAACGAGGGGTTCAGACCCAGGTAGTCGAGCAGGATGCGCCCGCTTTCCGCTAGGTAGGCGTCGTCTTCCGGCGTGCTCTTCTCATCGGCGACTGGCAGTGCATCTTCGTCTTCCTTGGCCAGTTCCTTGAGTGGCTCTTCACCCTTGGCCTGGCGTCGGTTGTTCTCCAGCGCCAGTTGCTTGGCTTCGACTTCGGCCTGGCGCGCACGGCGGGCTTGCTCGTTGAGGCTGACGGTGGTTTCTGCCATCAGTTTCTTGGCCAGGGTAAGGCGATCGCGGGTGAAGACGAAGTCCGGGTCCTTGATGGTGCGCTGATCGTGACGGGCTTTCAGCTCGGTCAGGAAGGGCTTGATCGGGTCCAGTTCGGGGGTGATCGCCGGACGGATGCTGTCCCAGGGCAGTGCAGCGGGCAGGGCACTTTCGCCGATGTCCTTGGTGTCCATGACGTCCGGATAGAGGATGTCGGGGATCACGCCCTGATGCTGGGTGCTCTGGCCGGACACGCGATAGAACTTGGCCAGGGTCAGTTTCAGTTCGCCATGGTTGAGCGGCTGGATGGTCTGCACCGTGCCCTTGCCGAAGGTCTGGCCGCCGAGAATCAGCGCGCGGTGGTAGTCCTGCATGGCGCCGGCGAAGATTTCCGAGGCCGATGCGGACAGGCGGTTGACCAGCACGGCCAGCGGGCCGGTGTAGTAGATGCCCTTGTTCTCGTCAGCGAGCACGTCGACGCGGCCGTCGGCATTGCGCACCAGTACTGTGGGGCCTTGCTCGATGAACAGGCTGGTCAGCTCGGTGGCTTCCTGCAGCGAGCCACCGCCGTTGTTGCGCAGGTCGATGACCACGCCGTCGACCTTCTCGGCCTGCAACTCATCGAGCAGGCGTTTGACGTCACGGGTGGTGCTCTTGTAATTCGGGTCGCCAGCGCGGAAGGCCTTGAAGTCGAGGTAGAAGGCCGGCAGTTCGATGACGCCGAGCTTGTAGTCACGACCATCATGCTTGAGTTCCAGAACCTTCTTCTTGGCAGCTTGCTCTTCCAGCTTGACTGCTTCGCGGGTGATGGTGACCACCTTGCTGGTCTGGTCGCTGGGCGGATTGCTGGCCGGAATCACTTCCAGGCGCACGGTGGAACCTTTCGGGCCGCGAATCAACTTGACCACTTCGTCCAGGCGCCAACCGATCACGTCGACCATATCGTCGTTGCCCTGGGCAACGCCGACGATCTTGTCGGCTGGAGCGATCTGCTTGCTCTTCTCGGCCGGGCCGGCAGGCACCAGGCGCACTACTTTGACATGCTCGTTATCGCTTTGCAGGACGGCGCCGATGCCTTCGAGCGACAGGCTCATGTTGATGTCGAAGTTTTCTGCGTTATCCGGCGACAGATAAGTGGTGTGCGGGTCGTAGGTAGTGGCGAAGGCATTGATGTAAGCCTGGAACACGTCCTCGCCACGGGTCTGCTTGAGGCGCGCCAACTGATTCTTGTAGCGCTTGGTCAGCAGTTCCTGGATGTCCTTGGTTTCCTTGCCAGCGATCTTCAGGCGCAGCACTTCGTCCTTGACGCGTTTGCGCCAAAGCTCGTCGAGTTCAGCGCGATCTTTGGCCCAGGGGGCTTTCTCGCGATCGACCTGCAACTGCTCGTCGACAGTGAAGTCGATCTTGTCGACGCCCTTGCCGAGTTCCGCCAGCGCGTAGTTCAGGCGCTCTTCCATGCGGGTCAGGTGGCGGCGATAGATGGTGAAGCCCGGCTCGAGGTCGCCGCTCTTGAGCAAGTCATCGAATTTGGTGCGCCACTGGTTGAATTCGCTGATATCAGCAGCGGTGAAATAGCTGCGGGACGGATCGAGCAACTTCAGGTAGTTGTCATAGATCTGAATCGAACGCTCGTCATTGAGCGGCGGCTTGTTGTAGTGGTGGCGCTTGAGCAGTTCCACTACGTTGAGGCTGGCAATCACCTGGTCGCGGTCCGGCTGCAGGTAGTCCCAACTGGTCGCTGTGGTGGTCTTGGCCGCCAGCGGCAGGGCACTGAAGCCGAGGACGAGGGCGAGGGCGGTGCTTGCTAGAGATCGCTTCATGCTGATTCGACGTAGTGGCAGGTGATAACGCATATTAGGCCGTATCTGAGGGCGCCAGGTTCCGTTGGCGCTAGACAAAAGCCCAGCGGTCAGCGCTGGGCTCGGTTCACTTGCACTATGGAGGCAGCATGAAGGCATTGCAAGGCGTCGAAGGGCGTGCACAGTGGCTGGAACAACCGGCGCAGACCTGTGATGCAGGACAGATTCGCGTGAAGGTGGCCGCCGCTGGGCTCAATCGGGCTGATCTGTTGCAACGCGCCGGGCTCTATCCGCCGCCTCCAGGCGCGAGCCAGGCGCTCGGGTTGGAATGTTCGGGTGTGGTTGTCGAGGTCGGTGCCGGCAGCGCCTGGCAGGTGGGTGATCGGGTCTGCTGTCTGCTCGCTGGCGGTGGTATGGCCGAGGAGGTGGTGCTCGATGCACGCCACGCCATGCCGGTGCCCGAGGTGCTGAGCCTGGTCGAGGCCGCTGTGGTGCCGGAGGTTTACGCCACGGCCTGGCTTAACCTGTTCCAGCTCGGCGCCCTGCGCCCGGGTGAGAAAGTCCTGCTGCATGCTGGCGCCAGCGGTGTCGGCTCGGCAGCGATCCAGCTGTGCAAGGCATTCGGCAGCCCGTGCTGGGTCAGCGTTGGCTCGCCAGAACGGCTGGCCTATTGCGAGGCGCTCGGTGCTCAGGGCGGTGCTCTGCGTGGAGAGGATCTGCACGCGCTGCGCGACTTCGGGCCGTTCGATGTGATTCTCGATCCGGTCGGCGGGCAGTATGCGGCGCTCAATCTGGCCTTGTTGGCGCTGGACGGACGCTGGATCAACATTGGCCTGATGGGCGGGCGCGAGGCCTCTCTGGACCTGGCCCAGGTGCTGGGCAAGCGCATTCAGCTGACTGGTTCGACCTTGCGCAATCGCGACGATCAGTTCAAGGCTGACCTCTTGCGCGATCTGCAGCAACAGGTCTGGCCGTTGTTCGCGGAAGGGCGTCTGAAGCCGCAACTTGAGCGCAGTTTTGCCATCGAAGACAGTGAAACAGCATTCCAGACACTCGCCGGTAACCAGGTCGCGGGTAAACTGGCGCTGCTGATTGACCCCAGCCTGGCCTGAGCCAGTGCTGCAGCCCGCGCCTGGCGTGGGCTGTGCTATCGATTGGTGCATTCAATCGATATCATGCCCGTAATCAATAAGCTTTTTTCCGTTAGGTGGCTAATATAGCGACCGTAGATTTCAACCCTCACAGAAACCTCAGAAGGAGTCAGAGATGTCCCTCATCAATACTCAAGTTCAGCCGTTCAAGGTCAATGCTTTCCACAACGGTGAGTTCATCGAAGTCACCGAGCAGAGCCTGCAGGGCAAGTGGTCCGTGCTGATTTTCATGCCGGCTGCCTTCACCTTCAACTGCCCGACCGAAATCGAAGACGCTGCCAACAACTACGCCGAGTTCCAGAAGGCTGGTGCCGAGGTCTACATCGTGACCACCGACACTCACTTCTCGCACAAGGTCTGGCACGAAACTTCGCCGGCCGTTGGCAAGGCTCAGTTCCCGCTGATCGGTGACCCGACCCACCAGCTGACCAACGCTTTTGGCGTGCACATCCCGGAAGAAGGCCTGGCTCTGCGTGGCACCTTCATCATCAACCCGGAAGGTCAGATCAAGACTCTGGAAATCCACTCCAACGAGATCGCTCGTGACGTTTCCGAGACCCTGCGCAAGCTGAAGGCTGCTCAGTACACCGCCGCCAACCCGGGTCAGGTTTGCCCGGCCAAGTGGAAGGAAGGCGAGAAGACTCTGGCTCCTTCGCTGGACCTGGTTGGCAAGATCTAAATTTGCCGACTTCCTTTCCGGCCTGTCTCAGGTTGGAAAGGACCAACTCTGCGCTGTTTGGGCCATTTACCGGCCCTTGTGGTGCCCGATGCCCGGGCGCGATCCGTCCGGGCATTTTATTGCCCGAATTTTCATATTTGAGGAATTTCCGCCATGTTGGACGCCAATCTTAAAGCCCAGTTGAAGGCCTACCTGGAAAAGGTCACCCAGCCGTTCGAGATCGTCGCGTCCCTCGATGACGGCGAAAAATCCCAGGAACTGCTTGGGCTGCTGCAAGACATCGTCGGCCTGACCGACAAGATCACTCTGAAGACCGACGGCAACGATGCCCGCCGTCCGTCCTTCGCCCTGAATCGTCCGGGCGAAGACACCGGCGTTGCCTTCGCCGGTATCCCCATGGGCCACGAGTTCACCTCGTTGGTGCTGGCACTGCTGCAGGTGGGCGGCCATCCTTCCAAGCTGGATGCCGACACCATCGCGCAGATCAAGAGCATCGAAGGCAAGTTCGAGTTCGAGACCTATTTCTCACTCTCTTGCCAGAACTGCCCGGACGTGGTTCAGGCGCTGAACCTGATGGCCGTGCTCAACCCCAATATCCGCAACGTCTCCATCGACGGTGCGCTGTTCCAGGAAGAAGTCGAGCGTCGCCAGGTCATGGCCGTGCCGAGCATCTACCTGAACGGTGAGGTCTTCGCTTCCGGTCGCATGGACGTGAAGGAAATCCTCGCCAAGATCGACACCGGTGCCGCCAATCGCGATGCCGAGAAAATGAGTGCCAAGGAAGCCTTCGACGTGCTGGTGGTCGGCGGTGGCCCGGCTGGCGCCGCAGCGGCCATCTACGCTGCGCGCAAGGGCATCCGCACCGCTATCGCTGCCGAGCGCTTCGGCGGTCAGGTGCTGGACACCATGGCCATCGAGAACTTCATCTCCGTCAAGGAAACCGAAGGCCCGAAACTGGTGCGCGCCCTGGAAGAGCACGTCAAGGAATACGAAGTCGACGTGATGAACCTGCAGCGCGCTTCGGCTCTGGTGCCGGCCAGCAGCGAAGGCGGCCTGCACGAAGTGAAGTTCGAGAACGGCGCTTCGCTCAAGGCCAAGACCGTGATTCTCTCCACTGGCGCACGCTGGCGTGAGATGGGCGTGCCTGGTGAGCAGGAATACAAGGCCAAGGGCGTGTGCTTCTGCCCGCACTGCGACGGCCCGCTGTTCAAGGGCAAGCGTGTAGCTGTGATCGGCGGCGGTAACTCCGGGGTCGAAGCGGCCATCGACCTGGCTGGCATCGTCGCCCATGTGACCCTGCTGGAATTCGCCGACACCCTGCGTGCCGACGCCGTACTGCAGAAAAAACTCAACAGCCTGCCGAACGTGACCGTGATCAAGAGCGCGCAGACTACCGAGGTCAAGGGCGACGGCCAGAAGGTCAACGGCCTGGTGTACAAGGATCGCACCACCGAGGAGCTGCACACCGTCGAGCTGGAAGGCATCTTCGTGCAGATCGGCCTGCTTCCCAACAGCGACTGGCTCAAGGGTAGCGTGGAGCTCAACCGCTTCGGCGAGATCATCGTCGATGCCAAGGGCGCGACCAACATCCCTGGCGTGTTCGCTGCCGGTGACGTGACCACTGTGCCGTACAAGCAGATCGTTATCGCCATGGGCGAAGGTTCGAAGGCATCGCTGAGCGCCTTCGACCACCTGATCCGCCATAGCTGATCGGTTGCGATAGAAACGAAAAGGCCACCCCTCGGGGTGGCCTTTGCGTTTAAAGGCATCCGTAGGAGCGAGCTCTGCTCGCGAACATCGCAATCCAAGCGATTCGCGAGCAGAGCTCGCTCCCACAGTTACGCCCCATCCTTGGGGCGACGCGCTTAGCGCTTCAGGCCGCCCAGGGTCAGCGGCATCTGGCGGTTCACATCCTTGTACAGCAGGTAGCGGAAGCGGCTCGGGCCGCCGGCGTAGCAGGCCTGCGGGCAGAAGGCGCGCAGCCACATGAAGTCGCCAGCCTCGACCTCGACCCAGTCCTGGTTCAGGCGATACACCGCCTTGCCTTCCAGCACGTACAGGCCGTGTTCCATGACGTGGGTTTCGGCGAACGGAATCACGCCGCCTGGCTCGAAGTTGACGATGTTGACGTGCATGTCATGGCGCATGTCGCTGATCTCGACGAAGCGCGTGGTGCTCCAGCGGCCTTCGGTGCCGGGCATGACGATCGGCTCGATGTCCTGCTCGTGGGTGACGAAGGCTTCCGGATACGGCACGCCTTCGACCGGTTGGTAAGCCTTGCGCAGCCAGTGGAAGCGCACGGCTTCGCTGCCGTTGTTGCGCAGCGACCAATCGCTTTCTGGCGGGATGAAGGCGTAGCTGCCGGGACGCAGGGCGTGCTGGGTGCCGTTGAGGCTCAGGTCGCAGGTGCCTTCGACGACGAAGATCACGCCTTCGGCGGTCGGGTCCAGCTCAGGCTTGTCGCTGCCGCCGTTCGGGCCGACTTCGACGATGTATTGCGAGAAGGTCTCGGCGAAGCCGGTCAGCGGGCGAGCGATGACCCACATGCGCATGTTGTCCCAGAACGGCAGGTGGCTGGTGACGATGTCACGCATCACGCCTTTGGGGATCACGGCATAGGCTTCGGTGAACATGGCGCGGTCGGTCAGCAGTTGATCCTGACCTGGGTGACCGCCATGCGGTGCGTAGTAGTAGGGCGATTTGCTCATCGAGAGATTGCCTCGGCGGGTGAAGGGCGCGGGGTTCGATCCCCGAGCGGAAAATTGGCTCCCATGCACTATAGGAATTCGCGGCTGGATTCGGAAATTAAATAGTAGAATGCCTGTCAGTGGGTTTCATGATGGGTGGCGCTATGCTCGATCCGGTGTTGCTACGCAGTTTTCTGACCGTTGTGCAGACCGGTGGCTTCACCCGTGCGGCTGCCAGCCTGCACTTGACCCAGTCCACGGTCAGCCAGCAGGTGCGGCGCCTGGAGGAGCAGCTCGGTGCTGAGCTGCTCGACCGCAGTGGCCGCTACGTGGTGACCACCACCGAGGGTGAACGCCTGCTGGGTTACGCCAACCGCATCGTCGCACTGATGGACGAAGCCATGTTGGCGCTGGGGCAGAGCGCGGTGGAAGGCGAGGTGCGCCTCGGCGTGCCGGACGATTTCGCCGCCAATAGCCTGACCCCTTATCTGGCCGATTTCGCCGACGCGCATCCGGGCATTCGCCTGGAGATCACCAGCGGCCTCAGTCATGACGTCTGGCGCGCGTTCAATGCCGGCGAACTGGACCTGGCGTTGATCAAGCAGCGCGCCGGCAGTGCCAAGGGCCTGGCCAGTTGGGCCGAGCCGGTGGCCTGGCTCGACAGCCGTGCGCGACCAGTGCTGGCGCGCAACCCGGTGCCACTGGCGGTGTTTCCCCCCAACGGCCTGTATCGCCTGGAGATGACTCACGCGCTGGATGCCATGGGCAAGCCCTGGCGTATCGCCTATGTCAGCAGCAGTTTACCCGGCGTCAGCGCCGCGGCCGAAGGTGGCCTGGGCCTGACTCTGTTGCCGCGCCGGTTGATCACCGCTGCGCACCGCGAACTGGGTGAGGCCGAAGGCTTCGCCCCGGTGGCGCCGGTGGAAGTGGCCTTGCATGCGCGCAACCAGTTGCCCGGCTATGCGCGGGAACTGGCGGCGGCGTTGATCGAGGCCTGCGAAGGGATCATGAGCCAATAGGGCGTCACGGGGCCGGGTAGGGTGCGCCATGCGCACCTTTAAACCAGAGCGCTCCGTTTTATTTGCCCTGCACGTTAGAGATGGCTCCTGCAGACGGCCTAGCGGCCCGTATCAGCGCCAACTGAGAATCGGCCAGCCAGCCTGCTCGGCATGGGTGCGCAGAGTCGGGTCGGGATTGACGGTGAAGGGCTTGTCGACCACCTGCAGCAGCGGCAGGTCGTTGCGCGAGTCGGAGTAGAAACTGGCGCCGACGAGGCTTTCGTTCTGCTCGGCGAGCCAGGCATGCAGACGTGTCACCTTGCCTTCGCGATAGGTCAGTACGCCTTCGGTGCGACCGCTATAGAAGCCATGCTGCAGCTCCAAATCGATGGCCAGCACCTCGTCGATGCCGAAGCGTTCGGCGATGGCGCTGACCAGAAAATGCGCCGAGGCGGAGATCACCAGCAAGCGGGCGCCGGCGGCGCGGTGCGTGGCCAGGGTGCGGCTGGCGTCGCTGTAGAAGATCGGCTCGATCACGTCCTCGACGAAGGGCTCGACCACATGCGCGACCTCCTCGGGCGTGCGGCCAACCAGCGGCGACAGGGTGAAGGCCATGTAGTCCTCCATGGCCAGGGTGCCGGCGGCGTACTGACGCATCAGTTCCTGTTCGTGGGCCAGGAAGGAGTCGCCATCG
Organism: Pseudomonas sp. o96-267; assembly: GCF_003935465.1. Taxonomy (NCBI): domain Bacteria; kingdom Pseudomonadati; phylum Pseudomonadota; class Gammaproteobacteria; order Pseudomonadales; family Pseudomonadaceae; genus Pseudomonas; species Pseudomonas sp. o96-267. The sequence goes on along the minus strand of NZ_RHQP01000003.1, from coordinate 33,241 downwards.
GCCCAGCCGATCTTGACCATTTCCTGTGTCCACAGGCTGGCGCAGTCGCCATGAATCAGGGTTTCGTCGAGGTCGAAAATCGCCAGGGCCATCACGCCACCTCCCGGATCGCATCGGCACCAATGGCCAGGCTGACGCTCTGGCCATTGTGGTGCAGGTCGGCGGCGGAGCGATTGAGCACGTCCACCAGTAGTTGCACACCGCGGGCCTCGACCCGGTAGCGCACGACGTTACCCAGCAGGCTGTGGCTGACAATGGTGCCTTCGATTCCCACCACGCCGATCTGGATCGCCTCTGGGCGAATCGCTACACGGCTGTTGACCGGGCGCAGCAGCAGGCGGCTGGCGGCATCGGCCTCGAGCAGGTTGTAGTTGCCGATGAACCCCGCGGCGAAGGCATCCACCGGCGCGGTGTAGAGAGTTTCGGCATCACCGCTCTGGACGATCTGGCCGGCATTCATCAGGAAAATACGATCACTCATGGTCAGCGCTTCTTCCTGATCGTGAGTGACGAAGATGGTGGTCAGGTTCAGTTCCTGCTGGATGGCGCGGATCTGTTCGCGCAGGTGTTTGCGGATACGCGCATCGAGGGCCGACAACGGCTCGTCGAGCAGCAGCAGGCGCGGGCGGGTGACCAGTGAACGGGCCAGGGCCACGCGCTGGCATTGGCCGCCGGAGAGCTGGTGCGGATAGCGCGCGGAAAAGTCGCCCAGCTCGACCATCTCTAGAGCCTCACGCACGCGCTGCTCGCTTTCGTCTCTGGCCACTTTCTGCATGCGCAGGCCGAAGGCGACGTTCTGCGCCACGCTCATGTTGGGGAACAGCGCATAGCTCTGGAACACCATGCCGATACCGCGTTTTTGCGGCGGCAGCGGCACCAGGTCTTCGCCACCGAGATTGATCTGCCCGCCGTCGACGTCGGTCAGCCCGGCGATGCAACGCAGCAGGGTGGACTTGCCGCAGCCGGAGGGGCCGAGCAAGGTGACGAACTCGCCCTGGCCGATCTCGCAGTTGATGTCGCTGAAGATACGGGTGTCGCCGTAGCTTTTATGCAGGTTATGGATGCTCAGCAAGCTCATGCCTTGTCCCTGTTCAAACGGTTGGCCGCCCAGGTGAATACCAGGACGAAGAAGAAGTAGGAAATCACCAGCGCACTGTTGAAGTGGCCGCTGCTGTTGCGCATGTTGTTCAGGTACACCTGCAGGGTTTCATAGCGGGTGCCCACCAGCATGTTGGCGAAGACGAACTCGCCGAACAGGAAGCTGAAGGAGAGGAACAACGACACCATCAGACCCTTGCGCAGGTTCGGCAGCACCACCAGGAAGGCCGCCTTCCAGGTACTGGCGCCGAGCAGATGAGCGGCATCCATCAGGTCGCGCAGGTTGATCGCCTCCAGGTTGTTGGCGATGGCGCGGTACATGAACGGCAGGGCAATGGTGAAGTAGCAGCCAAGCAGAATCCACGGCGTGCCGGTCATCGCCAGTGGCCCGGAGCCGTAGAGCTGCAGCAGGCCCACCGAGGACACCACCGGCGGCACGGCGAACGGCAGCAGGATCAGCACGTTCATCAGCGTGTCGAGCTTGGGGAAGTGGTAATGCACCACGAACATCAGCGGCAGGATCAACACCACCGATAACGCCAGGGCGCCGAAGCACACCAACAGCGATTGGCCGAAGGCGCGCAGGAAGCGCTCATCACTCCACAGTGCGGCGTACCACTTCAGCGTCAGGCCGTCCGGCAGGATGGTCGCCGACCAACTGGTGGATAGCGAGTAGAGCAGGGTACCGGCCAGCGGCAGCAGCAGGATGAGGAACAGCAGCCAGACCACGATGCGGTGATAGAGGCTGGCGGTGGGGGCATCAGCGCGTGACATGCTGGCTCCTTTTCAGCAGCAACTGGTGGACGGCGGTGATCAGTACCATCAGCCCGACCAGGATCATCGACAGGGCGCTGGCCAGGTTCGGGTCCAGCGAGATGTCGCCGGAGACCATCGCCGCGATGCGGATCGGCAGCACGTTGAAGTTGCCGGTGGTCAGGTAATACACCGTGGCGTAGGCGCCCAGGGCATTGGCCAGGAGGATGACGAAGGTGCCGAGCAGCGCCGGGGTCAGCACCGGCAGGCCGATGTGGCGCCAGAAGTCCCAGGTGCCGGCACCGAGCAAGGCGGCGGACTCGCGCCAGTCCTGGCGCAGGGCGTCGAAGGCCGGGTAGAGCAGCAGCACGCCGAGCGGGATCTGGAAGTAGGTGTAGAGCACGATCAGGCCATTCTTCGAGTAGAGGTTGAAGCCCTCGATCAGGCCAAGCTGGATCAGCAGCAGGGTCAGCGCGCCGTTGAAGCCGAGCAGGATGATGAAGGCGAAGGCCAGCGGCACCCCGGCGAAGTTGCTGGTCATGTTGGAGAAGGCGATGACGAAGTCGCGCAGTTTCGAGTCCACCTGGCGCAGCGAGTAGCTACCGAGGATGGCGATGGCCATGCCAAACAGGCTCGACCAGAAGGCGATTTCCAGGCTGTGCTTGATCGCCTGCATATAGAACCTGGAGGCGAAGATCTTCTCGAAATTGCCCAGGCCCCAGCCAGCGGGGCTGTTCAGACTGTTGACCGCCACCCACACCAGTGGCGCCACCTGGAACACCACGAAGAACAGGGTGAAGGGCAGCAGGCACAATAGCGGCAGCCAGCGACGCAGGGAGGGTGGCGCGCTCATTTCAGCAACTCCGCGCAGTAGGGTTTGTCGTGCGGGACACCGAGCAACTGGCAGATGGTGCCGCACAACTCGAGCTGGCGTGGGCGCGCATTGGCATCGAGGCTGAAGGCGTCGCCGATGACGAACAGTGGCACCTGGCGCTCTTCTGGCAGCAGGCCGTTGTGCGAGCGGTCGACGTTCATGCCGTGGTCGGCGGTGACCAGTACCTGATAGCCGGCATCGACCCAGTTCTGCAGATGGTCCGCCAGCAGCACGTCGGCCATCCGTGCGGCGTTGCGGTACTGGGAACTGTCCAGGCCGTGCTTGTGGCCGGCGTCGTCGATGTTCATCGGGTGCACCAGCAGCAGGTCTGGCGTGTGCTGCAAACGCAGGCTCTCGGCGTCGACGAACAGGTGCGAGTCCGGGTAGTGGTCGGCGTAATAGAAGTGGCCATGCTGGATCGGCAGCGATTCATCGCAGGTATGCCGGTCGCGCACGGCGACGAAGGGCGAGCGGTTGTACAGCTCGCTGACCCAGTGGTAGGCCGCGGCGGCGGTGCTCAGACCGGCATCGCGGGCGTAATGAAAGAGGCTGCGTTCGCGCGACAGACGCGAAACATCGTTGTGCACGATGCCGCTGTCGATGGGGCGCACGCCAGTGAGGATGGCCTCGTAGAGCGGGCGCGACAGTGCCGGCAGCTCGCAGTCGAGGCGGTAGAAGGCCGCGCGGCCAGCGTCGCACCAGGCGTGCAGATGGCCCATGGCGTGTTGCGCCACCGAGTGGCTAAGGCCGTCGAGCACGACGAGGATGACCTTGGAAGGCATGGGGAATCCTGAAAAACGATGGAAGCGTTTCGCGGCTGAAGCGGAATGCCGCCCAGCCGCTCCGACAGGTATTGGCTGCGGGAGCAGCTTGTGGGAGAGGCTTCAGCCGCGACTGTCGCCGCTGAAGCGCCTACCACCGAGCCCGGGTTATTCCATATTGATGATCACGTTCTCTTGCCACATCTGTGGCAGTGCCTTGGAGGTGGCCTCCCAGGCAGCCGCGTCGGCGATTGGCTTGACCTTGGCGTACTGCTCGTTGGGCAGCAGCTTGGCCTGCACCTCGGCCGGCAGGGTCAGGTGCTCGGCGCGGATCGGTCGGGCATTGCCTTTGGCCAGGTTGATCTGGCCAGCGTCGGAGAGGATGTACTCACGCGCCAGTTTGGCCGCGTTGGGGTTCTTGGCGTACTTGTTGATGATGGTGGTGTAGCCAGAGATCACCGAACCATCGGACGGGATCAGCACCTCGAAGCGGTTGGGGTCGATCTGGTCGCGGTACGACAGGCCGTTGAAGTCCCAGACGATACCGACTTCCACTTCACCCTTTTCCAGGGTCTGGATGGTCGGGTTGGACAGCGACAGGCGACCCTGCTCGGCGATGGTGGCGAAGAAGTCCAGGCCGGGTTGGATGTTCTTCTCGTCACCGCCATTGGCGATGGCGGCAGCCAGCACGCCGTTCACTGCCTGGGCTGCAGCGCTGACGTCACCGATGGCGACGCGGTACTTGCCGTTCTTCAGGTCGGCCCAGGATTTCGGTACATCCTTGACCAGTTGCTTGTTGACGATGAAGGCGATGGAGCCGGTGTAGGCCAGCATCCAGTGACCATCGGCGTCCTTGGCCCAGCTCGGGATCTGCTCCCAGGTGCTCGGCTTGTACGGCTGGGTCACGCCCTGCTGCACGGCGATGGGACCAAAGGCGGCGCCGACGTCACCGATATCGGCGGTGGCGTTGTCCTTCTCGGCGGCGAACTTGGCTATCTCCTGTGCCGAGCTCATGTCGGTGTCGGAGTGCTTGAGGCCGTACTTGCTATTCAGGTCGCTCCAGGTGTCCTTCCAATTGGCCCAGCTATCGGGCATCCCCACGCTATTCACCACGCCTTCGGCGCGTGCAGCCTGTTCCAGTGCCTGCAAGTCGGTGCCTTCGGCCATGGCGGAAGTCGCCAGAGCGATGGCCGAACCCATCAGTGAAGCCAGCAGCAGTTGTTTCATTGGAAACTCCTTCGCAGTGAGAGTGTTGGTCTAGATCAGCAATACCCGAGCCAATCTAAGCGCCTTCAATGACAGTTTTATGTCCAGCCATGGTGAGGCAGATGTCTAGGTGTAAGCGGCTGGCGCGCTTCACAAGCGTAGACCATGGATAAGTAGCTGATTTCGCGGGCTGCAAAGGGGGCTGGCAGTGGCATGCGGCGTGCTTGCAGCAAGGTTGTCATCTATCAGTCATCTAGACTGCCTAGGCTTGTAACCCATCTGAGCGAGCGATTTTTGCCCTGTGATGGGGCTGGACTAGTCCAAAAGGGGAAGTTTTGATGCGCGAAGAAGCGCCACGGGCCGTCACCATCATCTGCCGCGCGTTACAGGAGCAGATCGACCAAGGCCTGTTGCCCTCTGGCAGCAAGTTGCCGGCCGAGCGCAAGCTCAGTGAGTTGTTCGATACCACGCGCATTACCCTGCGCGAGGCGCTCGGCCAGTTGGAGGCGCAGGGGCTGGTCTATCGCGAGGAGCGCCGTGGCTGGTTCGTTTCACCTACGCGGGTGGCCTACAACCCCCTGGTGCGTACCCACTTTCATGCCATGGTCGCCGAGCAGGGGCGAGTGCCGGCTACCGACGTTCTGAGTGCGCGCTTGATGCCGGCCCCCGCGCAGATCTGCCAGGTGCTGGAGTTGCCGGCGTTGTCGAGCGTCTATCAGGTGTGCCGCGCGCGGCGTATCGATGGGCGTCTGGTGCTGTATGTCGAGCACTATCTGAATCCGGCCTATTTTCCCGGCATTCTCGAGTTCGACCTGACGCGTTCGCTGACCGACCTCTATGCCAGCGAGTACGGCATTCACTATGGCCGCGTGCGTTTCGACATGGTGCCCACCGCGCTACATGCCGAGGCCGCTGCCAGCCTCAAGGTGGCGCCGGGCAGTCCGGCGCTGCGCATCACCCGGGTCAACCGCGACCAGCACGGGCGCATCATCGATTGCGACCTGGAGTTCTGGCGCCACGACGCTATTCACGTCAGCGTCGAAGTCCCCGAGTAGGGTGAGGCTGGCTTCGATTCGCCCCTGCGCAGGGTGCAGTTCGGAGTCTGATGCGCGCGGCGGCCCCTACCATTCGTCGGCCTCTACGATATTTTTCCGGCCAATGTCGAAACGCGCTCGCTGCGTTCGACTATCCAGTATCCACCGCCAAGGAACTGGAGCGCGCCATGAAATACCTCTGCCTCGTTTACGCCAACGAACAGGAGCTGCACAGCTCCCCCGACAGCCCGCATGACAGCGAGTGTCACGCCTACGCCCAGCGTGTGCAGGAAAGCGGGCGCATGCTTGCCGCCGAGGCGTTGCAGTCGGTGCAGAGCGCCACCACGGTGCGCATGCGTGGCGGCAAGCTGGCCATCACCGATGGCCCTTTCGCCGAAACCAAGGAGCAGCTCGCCGGCTTCTATCTGATCGAGGCACGGGATCTCAACGAGGCCATTCAATTGGCCGGAGATATTCCCGCCGCCCGTGTCGGCTGCGTGGAAGTGCGGCCGGTTCGCCAACTGGATGTCGACCTGGCTGCTGGCCATTGAGTCATCCAATCCACGCAAGAAGGAGAATCGAGATGAGTCAGCATAAACTGCAAGATGCACTGAACAGTTGGACCGACGCCTGCCGCAGCAAGGATGTGGCGTGCATCATGGGTCACTACGTGGAAGGCGTGGTCGCCTACGATGCCGTGGGGCCGCTGCGCTTCCAGGGGCGCCCGGCATACCAGGCGCATTGGCAGGCCTGCATGGAGATGTGCAGCGGCGAAGGGCGTTTCGAACCGCACGAGCCGACGTTCACCGCCGACGGCGATCTTGGCGTCACTCATTACCTGCTGCACTGCGGCGGCACCAATGACAAGGGCGAGCTGGAAACCTGCTGGATGCGTGTGACTCAGTGCCTGCGTCGTCAAGGCGGCCGCTGGCTGATCTTTCACGAGCACTTCTCCGCGCCTTGCGATATGGAAAGCGGCAAGGCGCTGTTCGACCTGCAGCCCTGATAACCCGTTCAAAGCCTGCTGCGCGTTGGCCATGCTGCGTTGTAACAGGGCTCGCGCGCGAGTTGGCTCTGCGGCAGCGTTACTGACGACCCAGCGCCGTGCAGGAGAGCTCGTAGTTTTGCTGGCAGGCACTCTGGTACAGGCGCTGGGCCTGGTCGGGGTCACGTGCTACGCCGCCTTCACCGCGTCGATAAAGGTTGCCCAGCACATGCTGCGCCATCGGGTTGCCTGCAGCGGCTGACTGGTTGAGGTACTTGAGCATGTCGCGCTGGTTGGCGAACTCCGGTGCGTCACGCCCGGTATAGAGGTAGGCAAGACTGACCGCAGCCATGGAGTGACCCTTGTCTGCGGCCTGTTTCCACCAGTGCTCGGCTTGCTTGATGTTCTTTTCCGGCTGGCCGACGAAGTAGCTGCTGCCGAGCTGGAACTGGCTTTCCAGATCACCGCGTTGGGCTTGCTGGCGCAACTGGTCTTGTTCGGTCTGGGTGATGGGCCGGTCGACCTGCGGCTGTTCTTCCGGCGCGCTGGAGTCGGGTTCACGCCCAGCGCAGCCCGCCAGTAGCGCGAGGGCGAGCAGGGCGGTGGTGGCGTGACGCAGGTTGATCGGGCTGGGCATGGCAGAAACTCCGTAGGCGAGAAACAGGGCAAGTCGCTATTAGGCTGACCCTGGCCACCATAGTTCGCTGTCGTTGATCAGTCTGTCGCGGTGCGACTTCACACTCGCGCCATGAGCTGCAATCCTGAGCGCTGATTTCGCTTACGAGGCAGTCATGAAAATCAGTGCGGATTTCGACAGTGGCAACATCCAGGTCATCGACGCCAGTGACCCGCAGCGCGTCTTGCTGGCCATACGCCCGGACCTCAACAGCCACCATTTCCAGTGGTTTCACTTTCAGGTCGACGGCCTCCAGCTGGGGCAACGCCACGGCTTCAGCCTGACCAATGCCGGGCAGTCGGCCTATAACCGCGCCTGGGACGGTTACCAGGCCGTGGCCAGTTACGACCAGCAGGACTGGTTTCGCGTGCCGACCCGTTACCAGGACGGTCAGTTGCACTTCGAGTTGCAGGCCGAGCATGAGCGCGTCTGGTTCGCTTATTTCGAGCCCTACCCGCGAGCGCGGCATGAACGTTTGATTGCCAACGCGCTGGAGCGCGGTGCTGAATTGGTGGCCAGCGGCAGAAGCCTGGAAGGCCGTGATATCCAGTTGCTACGTATCGGTGGCCAGACGGGCGCGCCGCGCAAACTGTGGATCATCGCCCAACAACATCCGGGCGAGCACATGGCCGAATGGTTCATGGAAGGGCTGATCGAGCGCCTGCAGAATCCGCAGGATGCCGAGGTTGTCGCCTTGCTGCGCGAGGCCGAGTTCTATCTGGTGCCGAACATGAACCCGGACGGCGCCTATCGCGGTCACCTGCGCACCAATTATGCCGGGCAGGACCCCAATCGTGCCTGGCAGTCGGCCAGCTCCGAGCGCAGTCCCGAGGTGCTGTTCGTGCTGCAGCATATGCAGCGTATTGGCGTCGACCTGTTCCTCGATATTCATGGCGACGAGGAAATTCCTCATGTGTTCACCGCCGGTTGCGAGGGCAATCCGGGCTACACCCCACGGCTGGCAGCGTTGGAAGAAGACTTCCGCAGTCGTCTGGTTGCTATCGGCGCCGAGTTCCAGACCCGCTTCGGTTATCCGCGTGATGAACCGGGCCAGGCCAACCTGACCCTGGCCTGCAACGCCGTTGGCCAGGCCTTCGATTGTCTGTCGTTCACCATCGAGATGCCGTTCAAGGACCATGACGATAGTCCGCAGCCACGCACCGGCTGGAACGGCGCGCGCTCGCAGAAGCTGGGACAGGATGTGTTGAGCGTGCTGGCGCAGATGGCTGCGACCCTGAGGTAGGGTGCGCTGTGAGCACCGCTTCTTCAAGCAACAAGCCGGTGCGCACGGCGCACCCTACAGCCATTCAGTGGCGTAGGTCCCAGCCCGAGAGGGGCCTGGGAGACAGGCAAAAAAAAGCCCGTCACGAGGACGGGCGTAAAGTGCCGTTAACACACAGGAGTCAATAGGACGCAGTGATGCGTCCGGTATTACAGAATCGACAGCGGATAGTTGATGATCAGACGGTTCTCGTGGAAGTCCTGGCCGGTGCCATCACGACGCAGGTTGGAGTTACGCCAGCGCACGCTCAGGTTCTTCAGCGTGCCTTCTTGGATGGTGTAGGCCAGCTCGGATTCGCGTGCCCACTCTTCTACATCGGTACGACCGTTGGTGTGGATGTTGGAGCCGCTGGTGTAGCGGTTCATCAGGGTCAGGCCCGGAACGCCGAGGCCAGCGAAGTTGTAATCATGGCGCAGCTGCCAGGAACGCTCGTTGGGGGCGTCAAAAGCGTTGGTGAAACCGTCGTTGACCAGGGTGCCACCGCTGGCGCCGTCCACGCGCATGAACTTGGTGTCACCGCCCATTTTCTGGTAAGTCACGGTGAAGGTGTTGTTGCCTTTCTTGGCGCTGAGCGCGCCCTGATAGACCTTGTTGTCCAGGTCACCGGCCTTGGCGGCGCCTTCATCTTTACCCGTCACGTAGCCGAGGTTCGCGCCCAGTACCCAGTCACCCACAGGTTGGCTGTGAGTCAATTGCAGGTAGCTTTGCTTGTAGATGTCTTCCAAGCGAGCATGCCAGAGGCCTACCATGGTGTTGTTGGCGTTGAAGCGGAACTCACCGCCGGCGAAGTTGAAGTCGCCGCCTTCGACACCGCTGTAGGACATGTCTTCACGACTGGCATCGTGACGCTGGCTGTTTTTCCAGAACTGGCCGCCGTACAGGGTCAGGCCATCGATCTCGCTGGAGGTGATCTGCGCGCCCTGGAAGGTTTGCGGCAGAGAACGGCCGTCGTCAGCACGCAGGACTGGCAGCACTGCAAACCACTCACCGACCTTCAGTTCAGTCTTGGAGAATTTGGCCTTCGCGGCAACGGCAGTGCGCCCGAATTCGTCCGGCACGTTGCGGTTAGTCGCTGGGCCGTGTTCCGGCAGCAAGCCACTGTTGCTGCTGTTGGCATTGCCATCGAGTTTCATGCTGTACATGCCGAGTACGTCGAGACCGAAGCCGACAGTGCCTTCGGTATAGCCGGAGCGAGCATCTAAGATGAAGCTCTGGGTCCAACCCGAGGCCTGACCTTGGCGCTCACCGTTGATCCGCGGATCCGTGTTATTCAGGTAGTTACGGTTGAAGTAGTAGTTGCGCAGGCCGAGGGTGACTTTGGCGTCGTCGACGAAGCCGGCAGCGTGCGTGGCGGTCGGCATAACCAGGGCCAGAGCCGTGCTGCCGAGCAGGGCCAATGGAATGATGTTGCGTGCGGTCATTGTTGTTGTGCTCCCATTTTTTGAACGAACCATCCCCTGCCGGTCTGCATCAGGACCTGCATGATGGGAATGTTGTGTTTGCCCCGTAGAGGGCGATAGCCCGGCCGAACGCGGCCGGTCATTGCTGGTGGCTGACGTCAGCCCCCGGCGAATCCGGTGCTATGGCGTGTGGCAACGATGGGGGGCGAGCAGGCGAGGGGCTGCTGTACTGAGGGAGAGGCGAGGACAGTCATGTTATGGCCCTGATTATTGTTGTTATCGTTGTCATATGTCGTCATACAACTTGCTGGATTATCGACAGCCTTTTTGTCGCTTGTCAACGTATGGCTAGACGAAAGTCTGAGTGGGCTTTCCCTGTGTAGCGCCACTATCGGCTATATCGAGGGTGTTCAGCGCAGAGCGGGTAAACCATCTGGTATCGAATTTGTTATGTGATAACGTATGACAAATTCACTTACATCAAGGGTTTATCCATGCCGCATTGCCTGATCGAAGCCGCCCGCGAGGTGAGTGAGCTGATCGCGCCGCAGGAGCTGGTGCAACTGGTGCATGACCAGGCGGCTGCCACGGGGTTGTTCCAACCCGGCGAGGTCAAGGTGCGTCTGAGTCTGTACGAGCACCACTGCGTCGGCGGCGAGCAGGGAATGTTCGTGCACCTGATCTTCTACGTGCTGGCCGGGCGCAGCGATGACGACAAGCGGGCGCTGTCGCGGCGCGTCGTGCGCGCACTGGTCGAGCGCCTGCCGCAGGTGCCGGCGATCTCCCTGGATGTGCGCGACATCCGCCGCGAGGTGTTCAGCAACAGGCGCAACTGCCTGGACGATTAATCCGTTTCGAGCAAACGCGCGCCAGCACCCTGTGCGCCGAGTTCGTCGCTGGGGTTGCGCAGTGGGCAGTCCTGCATCGACAGGCAACCGCAACCGATACAGCCGGTGAGCTGGTCGCGCAGTCGCGTCATTTGCTCGATACGCGCGTCCAGATCGCGCTGCCATTGCGCCGACAGTTGCTGCCAGTCCGCTGCCGTGGGTATGTGATCGCAAGGCAGTGTGCTCAGCGCCACACCGATATCCGCCAAGGGAATGCCCAGGCGCTGCGCCACCTTGATGAGCGCGACGCGGCGCAGCACATCACGCCGATAACGCCGCTGATTGCCTGCATTGCGCTGGCTGTGGATCAGCCCCTTGGTCTCGTAGAAATGCAGCGTGGAAACCGCCACGCCACTGCGCTCGGCAACCTGGCCGACAGTCAGCGGGCGTTCGTGGAAGGAGCGGTGCGTGTCCATGGAAAATTCCTGTTGACCTAAAGTTAAGTTGAGGTTTTACCCTCGCAGGCCTTGATCGACAACACCGAGGGTATTTCCATGCAGGACCGCATCCGACTGGTACTGATTTACGGCAGCGTGCGTGAAGAGCGTTTCTGCGACCAGGTGGTGGCCTGGGCGCGGGAACAGATCGAGCAGCGCAGCGAATTCGAGCTGAGCCTGGTCGACCCGGCCGTGATGTTTCGCCAGCCCGGCGAGGCGCAGGAGCTCGCCGCGCAACGCCATCAGTCGCTGCAGCAGTTGCTGCGCGCCGATGCCTTTCTGATCGTCACCCCGGAGTACAACCACGGCTACCCGGCGGCGCTCAAGCAGTTCATCGACGAGGTGCCGGCATCCTGGGAAGCACGGCCGGTGGGGTTCGTCAGTTATGGCGGGGTGTCTGGCGGGCTGCGCGCGGTGGAGCAACTGCGTCAGGTGCTGGCGGAGTTGCATGCGATGACGGTGCGTAGCTCGGTGTGCTTCACCAATGCCTGGGAGCAGTTCGATGAGCAGGGCCAGTTGAGCGAACCACGGCACGCCAACTCGGCGTTGGCGCATACTCTGGTGCAGTTGAACTGGTGGGCGCAGACGCTGCGCGCCGGACGCGAGCGGGTGCCCTATGAGCGGATCAGGGGGTAGAAATGACGCAGCCCGGATGCAATCCGGGAGCTTTTCAGGGCATCCGCGGATTGCATCCGGGCTACGAGATTGGCGGTGCGTAGGGCGGGTACAACCCGCCAGGTCCATACGGCGGGTTTCACCCGCCCTACGCCATTGCCCTTTCCCTCGAGCGGGAAAGTGAGCAAATCAGCCGCGGTAGTAGCGCTGCGGTACGAACGGAGTCTTGGCCACTTTCATCGCCACGCGCTTGCCGCGCACCACGGCCCAGACGTCGCTGTCGATGGCGACGTGGCTGGCGTTGACGTAACCCATGGCCACTGGCGCGCCGAGGGTCGGGCCGAAGCCGCCGCTGCACACCTGGCCGATCACGGTACCATCGGCATCGACGATTTCCGCGCCTTCACGCACCGGCACGCGCTCCTGCGGCAGCAGGCCGCCGCGCTTGCGCGCCCCGCCGTTTTGCTGCTGCTCGAACACACGCTCGGCGCCCGGGAAGTTGCCGGCACGCTCGCCGGCAGCGCGGCGGACCTTGGAGATCGCCCACAGCAGGCTGGCCTCGATCGGCGTGGTGGCGCTGCTCATGTCGTGGCCGTACAGGCACAGGCCGGCTTCCAGGCGCAGCGAGTCACGCGCACCCAGACCGATAGCCTCGACTTCCACTTCGGCCAGCAGGCTGCGCGCCAGGGCTTCGGCCTGATCGACGGCGACGGAAATCTCGAAGCCGTCTTCGCCGGTGTAGCCGCTGCGACTGACGATGCATTCGCTGCCAAGCAGGCGCACGCGGGCGACCTGCATGAAGGTCATCTTGCTCACTTCAGGGGCCAGGCGGGCCAGCACGTCGACCGCTTTCGGGCCTTGCAGGGCGAGCAGGGCGCGCTCCTCGAACAGGCACTCGATCTGGCACTGCTCGCCGATGTGCTTCTTCAGGTGCGCCAGGTCCTGATCCTTGCAGGCGGCGTTGACCACCAGGTACAGCGTGTCATCACCCAGGTTGGCGACCATCAGGTCGTCGAGGATGCCGCCCTGAGCATCGGTGAACATGGCGTAGCGCTGCATGCCCACCGGCAGGTCGATGATGTCCACCGGCACCAGGGTTTCCAGAGCGCGCGCGGCGTGCTCGCCACGCAGCAGGATCTGGCCCATGTGCGAGACGTCGAACAGGCCGGCGGCGGCGCGGGTGTGCAGGTGCTCCTTCATCACGCCCAGCGGGTACTGCACGGGCATGTCATAGCCGGCGAAGGGCACCATGCGCGCGCCGAGTTCGAGGTGCAGGGCGTGCAGCGGAGTCTTGGCGAGAGTTTCAGTGGTCATGTCGATTTCCTGTTGAGTGCGTCGCGCGCACCGGTTGGGGCCGCCGTGCGGCCCGTGGTCAGTCGGGTATCAGTCAGCGTAGACCGGGTACGTGGCGCACAGGTCGGCTACCTGGCCGCGCACGCGCTCGATCACGGCCGGGTTTTCCAGGTCGTCGAGGATGTCGCAGATCCAGCCGGCGAGGGTGCGGCACTCGCCTTCCTTGAAGCCGCGGGTGGTCACCGCCGGGGTGCCGATACGGATGCCGGAGGTGACGAACGGCGACTGCGGGTCGTTCGGCACGGCGTTCTTGTTCACGGTGATGTGGGCATCGCCCAGCGCCGCGTCGGCAGCCTTGCCGGTCAGGCCCTGCTTGACCAGGCTGATCAGCATCAGGTGGTTGTCGGTGCCGCCGGAGACCACGTCATAGCCGCGCTCGACGAACACCGCGGCCATGGCGCGGGCGTTGTCGATCACTTGCTGCTGGTAGGTCTTGAAGCCCGGCTCCAGTGCTTCCTTGAAGCACACCGCCTTGGCCGCGATCACGTGCATCAGTGGGCCGCCCTGGGCGCCGGGGAAGACGGCGGAGTTGAGCTTCTTCTCGATCTCCTCGTTCTTGCGCGCCAGGATCAGACCGCCACGCGGGCCGCGCAGGGTCTTGTGCGTGGTGGTGGTGACGACGTCGGCGAACGGCACCGGGTTCGGGTACAGACCGGCCGCGACCAGACCGGCCACGTGAGCCATGTCGACGAACAGCAGCGCACCGACCTTGTCGGCAATGGCGCGGAAACGCGGGAAGTCCAGCACGCGCGAGTAGGCCGAGAAGCCGGCGACGATCATCTTCGGCTTGTGCTCGACGGCCAGGCGCTCGACTTCGTCGTAATCGATCAGGCCGTTCTCGTCGATGCCATATTGCACGGCGTTGTACAGCTTGCCCGAGGACGACACCTTGGCGCCGTGGGTCAGGTGGCCGCCGTGGGCCAGGCTCATGCCGAGAATGGTGTCGCCAGCATTGAGCAGCGCGAGGTACACGGCGCTGTTGGCCGAAGAGCCCGAGTGCGGCTGGACGTTGGCGTAGTCGGCGGCGAACAGCTGCTTGGCGCGTTCGATGGCCAGCGCCTCGACCTTGTCCACATGCTCGCAACCACCGTAGTAGCGCTTGCCCGGATAGCCTTCGGCGTACTTGTTGGTCAGGCCGCTACCTTGCGCCTGCATGACGCGCTGGCTGCAGTAGTTCTCCGAGGCGATCAGCTCGATATGGTCTTCCTGGCGCTGTTCTTCGGCCTGGATCGCCGCGAGCAGGGCGTCGTCATAGCCTTGCAGTTGGTCGTGCTTGCTGAACATGGTGAGGCCCTCTTTATCGTTTTTCTCGGGATGAAGTCAGCCCGCCCCGATGAGGGGGAGCCGAAAGAAACTGGATGAAGCGAAGAACGGTTCCCTCTCCCCTCGGGGAGAGGGTTAGGGAGAGGGGGCTGCGTAGACAACCGCTTTACCCTCTCCCCCGGCCCCTCTCCCATAAATGGGAGAGGGGAGACAAGCGCGCTTACGCGTCCTGATACGCCTCGATGGACGGGCAGGCGCAGACCAGGTTGCGGTCACCGTAGACGTTGTCCACGCGGCCAACCGGCGGCCAGTACTTGGCTTCGATCAGGGTCGCCAGCGGGTACACGGCCTGCTCGCGGCTATAGGCGTGGTGCCATTCGCCAACCAGCTCCAGGGCAGTGTGCGGGGCGTTCTTCAGTGGGTTGTCGTCCTTGTCCAGACGGCCCTGCTCGACAGCGCGGATTTCCTCGCGGATGGCGATCATGGCGTCGCAGAAGCGATCCAGCTCTTCCTTGGACTCGCTCTCGGTCGGCTCGATCATCAGGGTGCCGGCAACCGGGAAGGACATGGTCGGGGCGTGGAAGCCGAAGTCGATCAGACGCTTGGCCACGTCGTCGACGCTGATGCCGCTGCTGTCCTTGAGCGGACGGATGTCGAGGATGCACTCATGCGCCACCAGGCCGCCTTCGCCGGAGTACAGCACCGGGTAGTGCTCTTCCAGACGACGGGCGATGTAGTTGGCGTTGAGAATGGCCATCTGCGACGCACGCTTGAGGCCGTTGCCGCCCATCATGGTGATGTACATCCAGGTGATCGGCAGGATACTGGCGCTGCCGAACGGCGCGGCGCTGACTGCACCTTCCTTGCGTGCCATGTGCGCATGGCCCGGCAGGAACGGCGCCAGGTGCGACTTGACGCCGATCGGGCCGACGCCCGGGCCGCCGCCGCCGTGCGGGATGCAGAAGGTCTTGTGCAGGTTCAGGTGGGAGACGTCGCCGCCGAACTGGCCTGGGGCGCAGAGGCCGACCATGGCGTTCATGTTGGCGCCGTCGATGTAAACCTGGCCGCCGTTGTCGTGGATGATCTGGCAGATCTCGCGGATGCCTTCCTCGAACACGCCGTGGGTGGACGGGTAGGTGATCATGATCGCAGCCAGGCGATCCTTGTGCTCTTCGGCCTTGGCCTTCAGATCGGCGATGTCGACGTTGCCGCGTGCGTCACAGGCGGTTACCACCACGCGCATACCGGCCATGGAGGCGGTCGCCGGGTTGGTACCGTGGGCCGATTGCGGGATCAGGCAGATGTCGCGCTGATCGTCGCCACGGCTCAGGTGATAGGCACGGATGGCCAGCAGACCGGCGTACTCGCCCTGGGAACCGGCGTTAGGCTGCAGCGACACGGCGTCGTAACCGGTGGCGGCGCAGAGCATGGCTTCCAGCTCAGTGGTCAGCTGGGTGTAACCCGCAGCCTGCTCGACCGGAGCGAAGGGGTGCAGGTTGCCGAATTCCGGCCAGGTGACCGGGATCATCTCGCTGGCAGCGTTGAGCTTCATGGTGCAGGAGCCTAGCGGGATCATGCTGCGATCCAGGGCCAGGTCCTTGTCGGCCAGCTTGCGCAGGTAGCGCATCAGCTCGGTTTCGCTGTGGTAACGATTGAACACTTCGTGCTGCAGGATCGCCGACTGGCGCAGCAGGCCTTCTGGCAGGCGGCTGGCGATCTGTGCAGCCAGGTCGCTGACGGCAGGGGCGGCCTGGTCAGCGGCGAACAGGTTCAGCAGCGCCTCCACGGCGGCTTGGTCAGTGGTTTCGTCCAGCGACAGACCTAGACGCTCGGCGTCGATCTCGCGCAGGTTGATGCCGGCAGTACGGGCCTTGGCATGCAGCTCGGCGGTCTTGGCGCCGGTCTTGATGCTCAGGGTGTCGAAGAAGTGCTGCTGCTCGACGCTGTGGCCCAGCTTGGTCAGGCCCAGGGCGAGGATGGCGGTGAAGCTGTGTACGCGCTGCGCGATCTCGGTCAGGCCTTTCGGGCCGTGGTATACGGCGTACATGCTGGCGATGTTGGCCAGCAGCACCTGGGCGGTACAGATGTTACTGGTGGCCTTCTCGCGGCGGATGTGCTGCTCGCGGGTCTGCATGGCCAGGCGCAGGGCCGGCTTGCCGAAACGGTCGACCGACATGCCGACCAGGCGGCCCGGCATGTCGCGCTTGAACGCGTCGCGGGTGGCGAAGTAAGCAGCGTGCGGGCCACCGAAGCCCAGCGGTACACCGAAGCGCTGGGCGCTGCCCAAGGCCACGTCGGCGCCGAACTCGCCCGGCGGGGTGAGCAGGGTCAGGGCCAGCAGGTCGGCAGCCACGGCCACCAGGGCATTGGCGGCGTGGAAACGCTCGACCAGAGCGCGGTAGTCGAAGATGTCGCCGTTGCTTGCCGGGTACTGCAGCAGGGCGCCGAAGTAGGCGCTGGCGTCGGTGATGGCGGCTTCGTCGCCGACTTCGATGTCGATACCCAGCGGCTCGGCACGGGTGCGCAGTACGTCGAGGGTCTGCGGGTGGCAGTGCTGGGAAACGAAGAAGGTGTTGGCAGCCTTGTTCTTCGACAGACGCTTGCAGAAGGTCATGGCTTCAGCAGCAGCGGTGGCCTCATCCAGCAAGGATGCGTTGGCGATCTGCATGCCGGTCAGGTCGCTGACCAGGGTCTGGAAGTTCAGCAGCGACTCCAGGCGGCCCTGGGAAATCTCCGGCTGGTACGGAGTGTAGGCGGTGTACCAGGCCGGATTTTCCAGCAGGTTGCGCAGGATCGGGCTCGGCGTGTGGGTGCCGTAGTAACCCTGGCCGATGAAGTTCTTGAACTGCAGGTTCTTGGCGGCGATGGCCTTGATCTTGGCCAGGGCGTCGGCTTCCGACAGGCCTGGCTGCTCGCCGAGGATGCTGGTGCCCTTGATGCTCTCGGGGATCACGGCACCGGTCAGCGCGTCGACCGAATCGTAGCCGAGCAGTTCGAGCATGGCGGCGGTGTCGGCATCGCGCGGGCCGATGTGGCGGGCGATGAATTCGTTCTGGGTATCGAGCTTGGTCATGGCGGTCACTCAGGCGTCGGCGTTGGCGTTCAACAGACGATCATAGCCGGCCTTGTCCAGCAGGTCGGCCAGCACGGCGTTGTCGGCCAGGCGCATACGGAAGAACCAGGCCTTGTCCAGCGGCGACTCGTTGACCAGCTCCGGGCTGCCTTCCAGGTCGGCGTTGATTTCGACGATCTCGCCGTCTAGCGGCATGACGATGTTGCTGGCGGCCTTCACCGACTCCAGCACGGCCACTTCCTCGCCCTGGGCGTAGGACTTGGCTTCCGGCAGTTGCACATACACCACGTCGCCGAGCGCGTCCTGGGCGTAATGGGTGATGCCGACGGTAACCAGACCATCGTTGTCCAGACGCAGCCATTCGTGATCGGCGGTGAAACGCAACTCGCTCATGTCAAATCCTCAGGGGTAATGGTGTCCGCTTCTAGGTGGCGGGCAGGTTGCGGGAGCGTTTGCAATGCCGGTGCCAATGTATAAATAGTCAATAAAATCAGTAACTTAACTATATTTTTGGTGGTTGTATACAGTCCTCTGGAACGATATCGCTACGAAACCGGGCGTCGCAAATGGAAAAGTCGAAGTCGCACCAGACGCGGCGCGGCTTTCGTCCGGTTGTTGCTTAATCGTTACGGTGTAATGATATCGATACGGAATCTTGCTGGAACCGCTCAAGGGCATTGGGGTCGGTAACTGGGAGGCTTTATAAATAAGGAGATAGACCGACCATGAGACCCCTGATCCCCCTGGCATTCGCACTGCTCGGCGCCACCAGCCTGCAGGCTAGCGAGACGGTCACCGTGACCCTCGAACAGGCCACCGAAAACGGCACAGGCGCGCCTGTCGGCACCGTGACCATCAGCCAGTCGCCCGATGGGCTGGTGTTTACTCCCGATCTTCAGGGCCTGGAGCCGGGCGCGCATGGCTTTCACGTACACACCGAGGCCAACTGCAATGCAGCCGAAGTGGACGGCAAGCTGACACCGGCCGGCGCAGCAGGCGGCCATTGGGACCCGCAGAACGCCGGCCGTCACGGTTTCCCCTGGGAAGACGACGCCCATCTCGGCGACCTGCCGGCGTTGCTCGTCACCGAGGATGGCAGTGCCAGCCAGCCGGTGCTGGCACCGCGACTCAAGCGTCTGGAAGACCTGCATAACCGCTCGCTGATGATTCACGCCGGCGGCGACAATCACGCCGATCATCCGCAGCCGCTGGGCGGTGGCGGGGCGCGTGTGGCCTGCGGGGTGATCAAGGTACCGACCAGCACCACGCCGATCTGACTCAACGCCGAGAACCGTAGGGTGGGTTAGCGGCGCCAATAGGTGAGCTCTCAGACACTGCGGTCGTGGTGCGCCGCGTAACCCACCGGGCGATCTTCCGCATTGCGCCGATGGTGGGTTACGGCGCATCGGAATCTGCGGTGTTAACGAGGCTCAAAACAAGCGCCTAACCCATCCTACGGAGCGAGTGCGTCAGTGCTTGCCCGGTATCCCGTACTTGCGCAGGCGTTTGGCGATGGCGGTGTGCGAGGTGCCCAGGCGTGCGGCCAACTGGCGGCTGGAAGGGTGGCTGTCGTAGAGCTTTTCCAGCAGCGCCTTCTCGTACTCGTCCATGGCCTGTTCCAGGCTGGCGACTTCCCCTTCCACCCTCGGCGCCACTTCGGTGCCGGCGATATCCAGGTCGTCCATCTCTACCCAGTTGCTGTCGCAGATGGCAGCGGCGCGGAAGATCACGTTCTGCAATTGACGCACGTTACCCGGCCAGCGCCCGGCCAGCAGCGCCGGGAAGGTAGCCGGCGCCAGGCGGCAAGGCAGGCGCTGGATCTGCGCGCAGGCCTGGGCCATGAAATGCTGGGCAAGCAACAGGATGTCCTGGCCGCGCTCGCGCAGCGGCGGCACTTCCAGGTTGAGTACGTTGAGGCGGTAGAACAGGTCTTCGCGGAAGCTGCCTTCGCCGACCATCTTTTCCAGGTCGCGGTGAGTGGCGCTGAGGATGCGCACGTCCACCTTCACTTCGCGGTCGCCACCGACGCGGCGGAAGCTGCCATCGCTGAGAAAGCGCAGCAGCTTGGCTTGCAGATAGGGCGACATCTCGCCGATCTCGTCGAGAAACACCGTGCCCTGGTTGGCCAGCTCCAGTAGCCCCGGCTTGCCGCCACGTTGGGCGCCGGTGAAGGCGCCGGGGGCGTAGCCGAACAGCTCGCTCTCGGCCAGGTTCTCTGGCAGGGCGGCGCAGTTCAATGCCAGGAACGGCGCAGTGCGACGCACGCTGACGGTGTGACAGGCGCGTGCCACCAGCTCCTTGCCGGTACCGGTTTCACCGTGGATCAGCAGCGGCGCATCGAGCGATGCCACCCGCAGCGCGCGGGCCTTGAGAGCGCGAATCGGCGCCGACTCGCCAAGCAGCGAGTCGAAGCCCTCGGCATGATCATGATGCAGTGCAGCCAAACGCTGACCCATGCGGCTCGGGGCATACAGGGTGAGCAGGCCGCCGGTCAGGCGACCGTCTTCGGTGATCGGTTGGGCATCGAGCAGCAGCGGCTGACCGGCGAAATGCACCTCGCGCAGCGGCTGATGGAAACCAGCGGCAAGCAGCGATTGCTGCAGCGCGTCATCGGCGAACAGCGCGGCGATGCTCAGGCCTTCGGGCGGGCGGTTGCACATGTCCACCAGCGCCGGGTTGGCCAGCAGCACGGTGGCACGGTCATCCACCGCCAGCACCGGATCGGGCATGGCCGCGAGCAGCGCATCGAGCTGCAGGCGGCGACGCTGGCCGGGCAGAATGTCCACCACCTCGACACTCTGCACACCGTGCACCTGCAGCAGCGCGCCGCGCAGCTCCTCGAGCACGGCGGCGCTCAAGGTCGGTGCGTCGATATAGACGTTTGGCGGTACCATCTCCACCGCATCGAGGTTCAGATTACGCCCGCCAAGCAGCGCCAGGACTTCCTGGGTGATGCCGACGCGGTCGATGAAACTGACGTGGATGCGCATTGATGATGGTCGAAATGGGCGAACAGGCGGCGATTATGCCTGCTCTGCTCGATATGAGGAAAAGGGCTGCACCGTGAGCACAGAAAAACCGAGCCGCGCCGACTACCACCGCGAGCATCAGGCCCGCGCCGAAGCCGAGGCCCAGCGCCTGTTGGCGCGCAAGGCCGAGCTGCAAGGGCGCTGGCTGCCCTGGGTGGCGCAGGAGCTGTACCAGCTCAGCCCACCGGAATTCGCCAATATGGTGCGGCGCGAGTTGCAGCGGTTGGCTTAGGCCGGATGCAATCCGGGGACTGTTTGAAACATGCCAAAACTGTCGCGGCTAAAGCCCCTCCCACAAGTCTCCCGCATCTGTGGGAGGGGCTTTAGCCGCGACCTGTAGGGTGCGCTGCGCGCACCAGCCTTACTGCCGTTGGTGCGCACGGCCTAGGCGGCCCCGCGACACCCTACGTGAAGCCGTCCTACGCCCGCTTACGCGCACAGCGACTCATATCCACCTTCCCCACATAGGGGTTGCCCCAGCCCATCACGCACGCCACCTGCTGGTTGCGCTGCTGCTCCCAGACCTTGGGCGGGTAGGCCTTGCTCCAGGCTTCGTAGAGCTGCCGGTCCTGTTTCGACAGGCGCAGCTTGTAGCGGTCGGACATGTAGAAGTAGGTGCGCGCGATCATCCCGCGGATGGCCGGGCGCGGCATCACCTTGCGCGCCTTGAAGTCCACCACCGTCTCGCAACGTCCGTACTGATGCGGTTTCTGCGGCAGCCAGGCGAAGCTGTAGTTGCTGCGATCACCATTCACTTCGCCGATGCTCGGCACCAGGTTGTGCAGGTCGGCCTCGGCCTTGCGGAACTGCACGTCGTTGGCTGCGCAGTTTTTGCGTCCGCCTTTCTGCCAGCACTGGCGCTGATGGCCGATCACCCAGGCCGGGACGATATGTTCCCACTCGATGCGCTGAGCGCGATTGGCGTTTTTGCGTGGCGTGTAACCACAGGAGCGCAAATCGACCCGATTGCCGCTGTACTTGCAGCCGCAATAGAACTCGGTGGATTGCTGCTCATACAGCGGCCAGGCCAGGCGTTTGGCCTCGGCGAAAGTGGCGGGTGCGGCGTGCAGGGAAAGGGCCGTGAAACAGCAGAGCAGGGGCAGTAGACGTCGAATCATGGGGCGGCAGGGTAGCCGTCACCGCTGTCGATGTGAAGATGAAAATGTCAGGTTTTTCAAATGCTTGGATGATGGCTAGAAGCCTTGATGGCGGGCGGAATGGCGCATTGGTTGCTGCTCGGCTCGTCAACCTGCAAGCAGCTCTCGCGCCCTCCCGCCCTTGCCGTCAGCTGAACCTTGGCAAGCGTTGATCCGAATCGTTGCCCTCGCTCTGGGCCGGTTGTGGCAGGCCGTCGACCTTGAGTACCGGCATCCTCTCGCCCACCAGGCGCAGATCGCGGCGGGGCAGGGCGAAGCGCACGTCCAGCTCGCGCAGGGCATCGAGCAGTTGCAGGTTGATCTCCTGCTGGATGTCCATGTACTGGTTGTAGTCCGAAGTCAGCACGATATACACCACCTCGAAGGTCAGCTGGCTTTCATCGAAGCCGAGAAAATGCGCGCGGTCGAACCTGGCCTTGGGCGTGGCGCGGATGATGTCGCCGACCTTTTCCGACACCTGGCGCACCTTGGCGCTGGGCGTGTCGTAATTGATGCCGAACTTGAAGACGATACGGCGGGTATTCATGCGCTTGTAGTTGTGCACGATCTGGCGCAGCAGGTCGGCGTTGGCGCACACCACCTGCTCACCGCTGAGGCTACGAATACGCGTGGTCTTCAGACCGATATGCTCGATGGACCCCGCCACTTCGCCGAACACCACGAAATCACCGATCTCGAACGGCTTGTCGACGCCAATCGATAGCGACGCGAACACATCGCTGAGCACCGTCTGCACTGCCAGCGCCACGGCGATACCACCGACACCCAGACTGGCTACCAGCGCGGTGATATCCACTCCCAGGTTGGCCAGGATCGACAGCAGCATCACCGACCACACCACGATTAGAATCATGATGCTGATGATGGTGGTCATCACCGGGTTATAGCTGCCGCCGCTCTTGCCTATCACCAGGCTGCGCGACCACAGGCGCACGCCGGTATCGACCCACAACGCTACCTGCAGGGCCAGGGCAACGAACCAGGTATGGCTCAGCGCGCTTTGCCAGGCGAGCGGCAAGTCCGCCAGACGCAACGCCAACAGCAGGGAAAACGCCAACAACAGCACGCGGCTGGTGCGGCCGATGACCATGGCGATGAAGTGCGACCAACTGCTCTCCTGGTCCGCCGACCCGGCTTTCAGACGCTTGTGCAGGGTGTTCACCAGGGTGCGCAGCACGCTGTAGATCAGCGCCGTGGCGACCAGGACAATCGCCACGTTGAGCCAGACATCGCGTTCAAGCCAGATATTCCACTGTTCCATCGCCAGGGGCCTCCAGAAAAAAGACATATAGGGTTCTGGTGGCGTTGGTGGGCAGAAGTTCCGGGGAAATGGGTGAGCGGTTTGGGTTAGTTCAGTGTTGGGGGAGTCGAACCCTTTACGGCGCCTCGCTGTGATCCGCAAAGCCCGGCTTTACTGGCCTTGCAGTCCAGCCACTACGGCATTTTTCTGCTATCCCTTGCAGTGACTTCGACACTTTTTCGACATTGATTGAGATGTAGATTATGTTCTCTCAATTTTCGTACCGGCTGATTTTTTTTAATCCGGCTTCTTCAAGTATGCTTTTGATTTCGTATGACTTGAACCCATCCATTATCCACCATGATATTCTTTCCTTTTCTACTCCTATTTTTAGGAGGATTGCTGCATGGTAGAGATGTAATATTGCTGCGGTTTTTATTTTTATTTCATTTATAAAGTCGTCGTAGCTTCTTTCACCTCTGTTACCGCCGAAGTGAGATATGTCGTTCCGTCTGTTTGCGCATTCCGTACAGAAGGTATTTAGCTCTACGTCGTCTATTATTATTGGTAGTTCTGAGAATATATCTTTCAATCGCTGGTTAAGTGTTATTTCTACTTCTCTCTCTAGCCTTTTTGTCAGCCATTTTCTATCGCTTCTATTAAGGTTCGTGCTGTTTCTTACTTCGTTGATGATTCTTTGTATTTTATCTTCAAGTGCTTTGTCGTTTTGAGGTTTTGTTGTTAGTTTTCTGTGTAGGGACTCTAGTCCCCATATTAAATTAACAAATTTGTTCTCTATGTAGCTCTTTTTTGATCTTATGGTTCCTAGGAATAAATAAAATCCAGGGCCGAAAATGTCATGGCTTATTCGCCAGTTCTCAAAAATATTACCGAAGTTATCTCGGATTGTTGTGAATGGCACTGCTATTTCATGAAACTTTGGTGGCTCTGGCGATTCTTTCTGTCTGTGATATATGTATTCGCATCGTGTTCTTTCTTTTCCGATGCATACAGTTGGCCATTCTAGGCTTATGTTTTGTCCTATTAGTATTATTAGTAGGCCTTCTAATTTTGTATGGTTCTTGTCTACCCATTCTAGGGTTTGTGATTTTGTTGATTTTAATTCAATTTTAATTTTTTCATGCAATGTGACGTTTCTGGATTTTCTTGTGTTCCAAGGAGCCGTCATGTCATATTTTACGAGTAATGATCCTTCGCTTGTTTTGTACTTTTTATCTTTTGGTGGGCAGTACTCTGTGTATAGCTTTCGATTATTTCTTTTAATTGCTATTGATTTGTTATTTGTCCATTCTTCTAGGTCGCTTAACGTGACTTCGAAGTTAAATACAGGCTTTTGCTTTTTGCTGAATTTTTTTGTGCTTATTAAGCAGCTTCTTGCGATAAATTTTTCATGAGATATACCTCCTGCAGAGTAGTGCCCTCCGTTTCTGTAAATGTTTTTGAGTAAAATATACTCTCCTGATCCTTTTAGGATTCCTTGTATCTCTTTAGGTTTTTCATCTTTCATGTGTCCTAAAATTGCAGACGCCAAACCTTTCTCAGAAAGCATTCCATTTAGGTCTAGTTCAATTAGTCCATTTGCGTCAATTTCTAAAGTTCCTGATATTGATTTCTGGGGCGCGTACTGGCCTTCTGGTATTTCTTCAATGTGCCACCAAAATAGTCCAGTTTCTTTTCTTATTAGCTCCTTCATTTTTATTCCTTAGTTACTGTTTTGCTTTCTGGCTCAGGAGTTTCTTCTGGATTTTTTGATTTTTTTTCTTGTACTTGATTTCCTGATCTTTCAGGAAAGGCGAGTCTAATCTGTTCTGTTGATGGCATTATTTCGAGGAAAAGGGGACAGATTTATTTTCCCGCCTAGCGCCTTTTCTATTTGATCGCAAAACGCCATATTTCCCGGCTCAAACCCTTGCGGTCAAGCCCTTCAAACGCCAGAAACGAAAAAGCCCCGTCAGTGATGACGGGGCTTTTGCTTGGCTGTCTGGAGCGGGTGATGGGAATCGAACCCACGGCTCTAGCTTGGGAAGCTAGGGTATTACCATTATACGACACCCGCAGCGGGTGCCTTTATACCGGAACATGACTCAGAAATGAAGCGCGGAGCGTTCGGGCACCTCTAGAAACTACCTACGTTTCTAGAGGTGCCCGATAGACGCATCCGCTCCGCGTTCGGTGCCTCTCATACTGCCATAGCCTGGAGGTCGCGCAGGTCGCCTTTGACTGGCAGTTGCAGGCGTTTGCTGGGGGCGTTGAAGAAGTCCAGCAGCACGCGTTGGCTCTGCAGCCAGGCGGCCTTGTGTTCCATGTCGAGGAAGTGGCCAGCATCGTCGATCACGGCGAACTGGGCGTGGTCGATGTGCTGGGCGAACAGGCAGGCGTCTTCCACCGAGGTGTATTCGTCACGGTCGCCGTTGACGAATATCAGTGGAATGTCGATGGCCTGCAGGCATTCCTTGCCGCAGTTCGCTTCCATGCTCAGCACCTGCTTGATGTGCGCGTACATCTGCCGGTACTCGTGTTCATCCAGGGTGCTGATGTGCTTGTGGTTGAAGCGCTTGAACAGCGACGGCAGGTGCTTGCCGATGGTGCTGTTGACCAGCAGGGCGACGTTGTCGCGATCCACCGCGTTCAGGAAGCGCAGGCCCTTGTGCAGGTAGTCGAGCATCGGCACGTTGAGGATCGGCGAGAAGGAGCAGATCGCGGCCTTCTCCAGCGTCGCCGGGCGTTGGGCCAGGGCGAGCATGGAGGCGACACCGCCCCAGGAGAAGGACATCAGGTAGTTGGCACCGTAGAGGTCGATCAGATGCAGCAGGATCGCCGCCTCGTCTTCCTTGCTGATGGGCGTGAAGTCGCTGTTGTAGGGCTTCGACTGGCCGGCATAGGGCAGGTCGAAGGCTACGACGTTGAACTGCGGCTGCAGGTATTTGATCGTTTGCGCGAACGAGGCGGTGGTCGCCAGAGAGCCGTTGACCAGGATGATGGTCTTGCTTGCTGCCGGATTGCCGTAGAACTCCGTGTGTACCTTGTGCTTCCCGTTGATCTCGACGACTGCGGTTTCTGGCCTCATGTCGTTTCCTCCTGGCGCAAGTGAGCAAGGCGAGCGGGCGACCGTTCGCGCTGGAATGAGCAGTTAGAAAAGCGCCTGAGCGTGACAGCATGATGTCAGGCTGGAGATTTTTATAAGTATAGGAATTTCAATCAGTTAGGATCGAAACAGGCGAGTGCTCCAGGCTTTTTCAGGGCCTTGGAGAGGGCGGTGTTACCAGGCAGGAATCCAGTCGGCGCAGAGCGCCATCAACCGAAAAAACACTTCACTGTCTTTCTGTGACCGGCTGGTCACCTGAAGACTTGTGGTTCGATTCAAGCAGTTACCTTGCAGCCACGCAAGGGTGAGTCACATCTTTGTAGCCGATTGGCGATGCCGTTGGTCGGGTAGTCAAATTCAGGCGCAGGGCGACGATCAAACGCTGGCGATTTCTGCATCCGTCAGTGCGCGGTATTGGCCTGGGGCGAGCTGTGGGTCGAGAACGATTTCGCCCATGCTTTCGCGGTGCAGGGCGACGACGCGATTGCGGAAGTGGCCGAACATGCGCTTGACCTGATGGTAACGGCCTTCGAACAGGGTCAGCCGGGCTTGGTGGCTGCTCAATAGGTCGAGCTGGGCGGGCAGGGTGGTGAGGTCTTCGAAGGCGAAGTACAGGCCTTGGGCGAAGACCTCGGCGTATTCGGCAGTGATCGGCTGTTCGGTGGTGACGTGGTAGACCTTGGGCTTGCGCTGCTGCGGCTGGGTGATGCGCCGCGACCAGCGCCCGTCGTTGGTGATCAGCAGCAGGCCGCTGGTGTTCAGGTCGAGGCGTCCGGCCAGGTGTAGGTCGTGTTTGTCCGGCTCGTCCAGCAGATCGAGGACGGTGCGGTGTTCGTCGTGCTCGGTGGCGCTGACCACGCCGACCGGTTTGTGCAGCATCCAGTAGCGCGCGCTGCGACCGGCTTGCAGCAGTTCGTCATCCAGCTCGACACGCTGGAAGTCGCGCACCTCATGGCGAGGGTCGTGTACCACGGCGCCGTCCACACGCAGGCGGCCGGCGCTGATCAGCAGGCGGCTGTCCTGGCGGCTGAAGCGGGGGAAGTTGCTGAGGAAGCGATCCAGGCGCATGGCTCAATCGCGCTCGCGGGGCTCAGTGGCCTTCAGCACACCAGCGCAGGCAGGGCATAGGCAGGCCTGGTTGCGTTGCTCGGGCGTCAGGCGCTGCAGCGCGGCTGGGTCGATCTGCGCGCCGAAGCACCAGCAGGGTTCATCACGCCCGGCGGCGACGCTGCACTGGTTGCTCTTGCCGCATAGCGGGCGGTGTTGCGTGTCCATCAATTGTCGACGCAAACGCGGTCGCGTCCGGCCTGCTTGGCGCGGTACAGCGCGCGGTCGGTGCGGCCGAGCAGGGCGTGCAGGCTCTCACCAGCGTGCCATTGGCTGAGGCCGAGGCTGACGGTGACCTGCAGGCTCTGGCCTTCGACGTCATAGCGCTGTTCGGCGCATTGCTGGCGCAGCTTCTCGGCCAGATCGTAGGCGGCCTGACGGTCGGTGTTCTTCAGCAGCAGGATGAATTCCTCGCCACCCCAGCGGCAGAGAATGTCGGCCTGGCGCAGCGTGCCGCGCAGTTGCTGGGCGAAATCGTGCAGCACCTGGTCGCCGGCGAGGTGGCCGTGCTGGTCGTTGATCAGCTTGAAGTTGTCGAGGTCCAGCAGCACGGCGCACAGCGGGCTGCTGTCGCGCTGCGCTTCCTGCAGGGCCTGTTCGGCGAGGATGTCGAAGCCGCGGCGGTTGGGCAGTTCGGTGAGGCTGTCGGTGGTGGCCAGAGCGGCGATGCGCTGTTGGTAGCGACGAATCGCCAGGCTCACCAGGGTCAGCACGATGGCGGTGACCAGCAGGCACAGCAGCAGGTTGATGTAGAGCCCCTGGCGGATGCCGGCCAGGGCCTTGTCCTGCGTATCGACGAACAGGTACCACTCCAGCTCGGGGATGTAGCGCACGTTGAGGAAGTGCTCGCGGCCCTGTTCCTGGTATTCGAACTGGCCGCTTTGTGGCGTGGGCAGTTTTGCCATCAGGCCGTCGAGGCCGGGCACATCGGCCAGCGAATCGCCAACCTGGGCACCCAGCGGCCCGCCCTGAGCGCCGGTCAGGGTGATGCGCCCGGTGGTGTCGACGAAGTAGACGCTGCGCTCGTAGCGCGCCTGGTATTCGTCGATCAGCTTGACCACGGCATCGACCGCCAGGCCGACGCCGGTGGCGCCGATGAAGCTGCCGTCGTAGTCGAACACCTTGTAGTTGATGAAGATGGCCAGGCGGTCGGCGTTGGCCATGTCGACGTCGACGTTGATCTCGTAGGGCTCTTTCAGGTCGCGTACGCGGTAGTACCAGACGTCGCGCGGTTCATCCGGCTTTACGTGCTTGAGCACGCCCTTGGCCTGGTAGTAGGTGCTGGTTTTGTCGGAGACGAAGAAGCTGGTGAAGGCGCCGTAGTGCTCCTGCACTTCACGCAGGTAGCGGGTCATCTGTCCGTTGTCCTGTTCGCCGGCCAGCACCCAGTCACGCAGGAAGGTGTCGCGGGCCATCATCGAGGAGATGAGGATGGGGCGCACCAGGTCCTTCTGGATTTCCGAATAGACGGTGTCGGAGGTCAGCGGCAGTTCGGTGTTGATGATGCTGTTACGGATCGAGTCGCGCGAGGCGTAGTAGCTCAGCAGCGAGGTGGTGAGAAAGCCGCTGCCAAGCAGGAACAGGAGCAGTAACACCAACGAGGTTTGCGTGTGCCGTTTGGGGCGCAGGGACATGGGTGAATCCGGGAGCGGGTTGATGGCGTGATGCTAGCTTGCCGGGAGGGGATAGCGCCAGTTGTGATCACAATCGGTGCAGTTATGTGGCCCGGATTTCATCCGCGCCACGGACTGTAGGAGCGGATTTATCCGCGATTGGTTTTTCGGGTATTGCGGTGGAGCATAAGGCTGTCGCGGCTGAAGCCCCTCCCACAGGGAGTCGGCGTTGGTGTGGATCGCGGCTGAAGCCGCTCCTACGTGATCGCTGTTTAAGCGGAGTGCCGCCAAGCCGCTCCCACAAGGCTGGTCAGGCCCTGTAGGAGGCGCTCCAGCGGCGAGCGTTTCAGGCCTCTTCCAGCACCACCACACGCTGCCCGGCACGCACGGGCGAACCCGGTTGTACGCGCACTTCGCGTACCGTGCCAGCCATCGGCGCGGTCAGCGGAATCTCCATCTTCATCGACTCGAGGATCACCAGCACGTCGCCAGCCTGCACTTGGGCGCCGGGCTCGACCTGCACTTGCCAAAGGTTGCCGGCAACATGGCTTTCGATGGCGTGTTGGCCGGCGTCGAGCGGGGCATCCTCACCCTGCTCGGGGGCCGCTTCCTCGACTTCGAAGTGCGCCTGACCGCTGTCGATCCAGCGTTGGCGTTCGGCGTCGAAGGCGGCGCGTTGCTGCTGGCGGAAGGCGTCGATGCCGTCGGCTTCGGCATCGAGAAACTGCTGGTAGTCGGCCAGGGCCAGTTCGCTCTGTTCGATGCGCAGCGGGTAGCGGCCCAGCGGGAAGTCGCGGCGGATGCGCAGCAGTTCGTCGGCACTCACCGGGTAAAAGCGGATCTGGTCGAAGAAACGCAGCAGCCAGGGCTTGCCGTCGAAGGCCTCGACCGCGCGGTAGCGGTTCCACATCTGCAGGGTACGGCCGACGAACTGGTAGCCGCCGGGGCCTTCCATGCCGTACACGCACATGTAGGCGCCCCCGATGCCCACCGAGTTCTCGGCGGTCCAGGTGCGCGCCGGGTTGTATTTGGTGGTGACCAGGCGGTGGCGCGGGTCCAGCGGTGTGGCCACCGGTGCGCCGAGGTAGACGTCGCCCAGGCCCATCACCAGGTAGCCGGCGTCAAACACGGTGCGGTAGACCTCGTCGAGGTTTTCCAGATCGTTGATGCGGCGGATGAACTCCAGGTTGCTCGGGCACCAGGGTGCGTCCTTGCGCACTGTGGTCATGTACTTATCGATGGCCAGTTGGCAGGCCGGGTCGTCCCAGGACAGCGGCAGGTGGACGATACGCGACGGCACTTTCAAATCGCGTGCGGCGCAGACGGCGTCCCACTCGCCGGCGACGATATCGAGCAGCGCTTGCAGGGCCAGGGTTTCCGGCTGGTAGTGCACCTGCAGCGAGCGGATGCCGGGGGTGAGGTCGATCACGCCGTCCAGTTGCTTGGCCTCCAGTGCCTGCATCAGCGCATGGCCACGGAAGCGCAGCACCAGGTCGAGTTCCGGCTGGCCGATTTCCAGCAGCAGGTGGGTGTCACCGGACAGGCGCGCGACCAGACGGGTATCGGCATGGCCGATGTCGAGGACGATGGGGGAAGCCAACACCGAACGGCTCCCTCTCCCATTTGTGGGAGAGTGTTGGGGAGAGGGGCTTTGGGCGTTTTCAAGAACCCTCTCCCCCGGCCCCTCTCCCGCAAGCGGGAGAGGGGAGACAAGCGTGAGTTCTGCGTATTCACGTGCATTGCTTTGCGCCAACTCCCGCGCCGTGGCGATATCCACCGGCACGAAGCGCACTTTGTCACCGGCCTTGAGTTGGCCGAGCTGCCACAGGTCGGCCTCGATGATGGTCACCAGGCAGACGAAGCCGCCCAGGCTGGGGCCGTCCGGGCCGAGGATCACTGGCATGTCGCCGGTGAAGTCTACCGCGCCGATGGCGTAGGGGTTGTCGTGGATGTTGGACGGGTGCAGGCCGGCTTCGCCACCGCTGTCGCGCACCCATTCCGGTTTCGGGCCGATCAGGCGTACGCCGGTGCGGCTGGAGTTGAAGTGCACTTCCCAGTCGGTGGCGAGGAAGCTGTCGACATAGCCGGGCGTGAAGTATTCCGGCGCGCCGTGCGGGCCGTAGATCACCCGCAGTTCGCGCACCGCTGGCAGCGGCGGGTAAAGCTCGGCGGGTAGTTTGGAGCCACTGCTGGTATCGGTGAGCGGTAGCAGGTGCAGCACGTCGCCGGCACGCAGCGCACGGCCGCCGTGGCCGCCGAACTGGCCGAGGGTGAAGGTGCTCTTGCTGCCCAGATAGTCCGGTACCTGGATGCCGCCGCGAATATTCAGGTAGCTGCGCGCACCGCTGCCTGCGATGGTGCCGAGGGCCAGGGTGCTGCCGGCCTTGATCAGCAGCGCGGTGTTCATTGGCTGTTCCACGCGATCGATGCTCAGCGGTATCTCGGCGCCGGTCACCGCGATCACCGCGTCGGTGTTGAAGCGCAGCAGCGGCCCGCTCATGGTGATTTCCAGCGCCGCAGCGCCTTCTTCGTTGCCAAGCAGGCGGTTGCCCAGGCGCAGGGCGCGGCTGTCCATCGGCCCGGACGGCGGCACGCCGACGGCCCAGTAGCCGAGGCGGCCGGGGAAGTCCTGCACGCTGGTCTGGGTGCCGGCGCTGAGCACTTCGAAGGTGGTCGCCTGGTAGACCAGATTCTCCAGGCAGCGCGTCCAGGGCGAGCCGCTGGCGAATGGCGCGTCAGCCAGAATCTGGCGCAGGTAGTCGCGGTTGCATTCCACGCCGTACAGCACGGAATCGCCAAGGGCTTTATCCAGAGCGGCGCTGGCTTGTTCGCGGGTTGGCTGCCAGGTGATCAGCTTGGCGATCATCGGGTCGAAGTAGGGCGGAATTTCGCAACCGGCTTCGACCCAGGTGTCGATGCGCAGCGCCTTGCCGTCGGCTTCGGGGAACTGCACGGCGGTGAGCAGGCCGGGGCTGGGCTGGAAGTCCCGGCCCGGGTCTTCGGCGTACAGGCGCGCCTGGATGGCATGGCCGGACGGCTGGAGCGTCTTGGCCAGTTCGCTCAGCGGCGGCAGGTCGCCGGCCGCCAGCTCGATCATCCAGCGCACCAGGTCGACGCCCCACACCTGTTCGGTAACGCCGTGCTCGACCTGCAGGCGGGTGTTCACTTCGAGGAAGTAGAAGCGCTCGGCCTCGCTGTCGTAGACGAATTCGACGGTGCCGGCGCTGCGGTAATTCACCGCTTTGGCCAGCTTGATTGCGGCGGCGCAGAGCTCGTCTGCCATACCGGCCGGCAGGTTCGGTGCCGGGGTTTCTTCCAGCACCTTCTGGTTTCGGCGCTGCACCGAGCAATCGCGCACGCCGAGGGCGAGCACTTCGCCCTGGCCATCGCCGAACACCTGCACTTCCAGGTGGCGGGCTCGCTGGATGTATTTCTCGATAAATACGCCGCTGTCGCTGAAGTTGTTCTGGCCCAGGCGTTTGACTGCCTCGAAGGCGTCGGAGAGTTCTTCGGCCGAACGGCATACGCGCATACCGATGCCGCCACCGCCAGCGGTGCTTTTCAGCATCACCGGGTAGCCGACGGCTTCGCCTGCGACCAGCGCGGCCTCGAGGTTTTCCAGCAGTTCGGTGCCTTCGAGCATGGGCACGCCGTGCTGTTTGGCCAGGGCGCGGGCGGTGTGCTTGAGGCCAAATACGCGCAGTTGCTCGGGCGTCGGGCCGACGAAGGCGATACCGGCGGCTTCACAGGCTTCGGCGAAGGCGGCGTTTTCCGAGAGAAAACCGTAGCCGGGGTGGATGGCTCGGGCGCCAGTCTGTTTGGCGACGGCGAGAATTTTCTCCACGACAAGATAAGTCTGCGCGGCCGGGCCGTCGCCAAGCGAGAAGGCTTCAGCGGCCTGCTGGATATGCAGGCTGGCGGCGTCGGCTTCGGAGTATACGGCGACGCCGCCGACGTTCAGCTCACGCAGGGTGCGCAAGATGCGGCAGGCGATGGCGCCACGGTTGGCGATCAGGAGTTTGTCGAACATCAGGGTGACCCTCGAAGGTCATGGCGGGCCGTCCCGCCGTCATTCGTCATGTGCCACGGTCGTCCGTGGCAGAAAAGTCGGGTGATGCGTGCCGCGCGTGTTGGGGGACAGATTTTGTAGGGCGGGTGAAACCCGCCGGGCCTTGGGGGGGGGGGGGGGGGGGGGGGGGGGGGGCCCCCCCCCCCCCACGATGGCGCCTTATGGTGCGATCTGCACCGAGGCGAAATCCTGTCGGCCGAACGGGCTGACCTTGTAACCCTGC
>NZ_RHQP01000039.1:0-47229 GCF_003935465.1 Pseudomonas sp. o96-267 | reverse complement strand
GGTGTTTATATATGATTTGTTTTTTTTTTTTCGTGTTTTGGTGGGGGTGTTTTTTTTGGTGGGGGGGTTGGGTGTTTGCTGCGGTGTGTGTTTCTTTTTTTTTTCCCCCCCCCCCCCCCCCCCCCCCCCCGCGGTGATGTGGTCAAACCTCGGCGGCTTCGATTTCCACCAGCAACTGGCGATTCTTCACCTGGTCGCCCTGGCTTACGCCGACGCGGCGAACGATGCCGTCGACGCCAGCCTTGAGCGGGTGCTCCATCTTCATCGCTTCCAGCACCACCAGCAGTTGCCCCTTGCTGACGCTGGCGCCCTCGGTGACCAGTACATCGACGATGGCGCCATCCATCGGTGCCTTGACCGCGCCGCTGCTGGCGGCGTTCTGGCCGCCGGCCGGCTCGTGGGTGACATCAACCAGTTCCAGGTTGCCGTGCTCACCATACAACCACAGGTGCTCGCCTTCGATGTGGTAAGCCTGGCGGCGGCGCACACCGTCCAGTTCCAGGGTCAGCCAGCGACCGTCGCTGGCTAGCAGGCGCAGGGACAGCTGTTCCTCGCCATGACGCACGCAAAGGTGCGCTTGGGCGCCGCTGGCGAGTACGTCCAGCTCCACGGCGTGCTTGTGCTCGCCCTGCTTGAGGACGAAACGCCAGGGCGCACTGCCGGCGCTGCGCCAGCCGGACAGGCCGGGCTGATGCGCACGGGCATCGGCCGAGGCCTGGTAGAGCAGGGCGGCGGCCATGGCCAGCTCGGCCAGGCTGGCGGTGTGCGGATGTAGGCTGGGGTCATCGGCGAAGTGTTCGGCGATGAAGGCCGTGGTGGCATTACCGGCCGCGAACTCCGGGTTCTTGAGCAGGTTGGCGAGGAAGCGCTGGTTACCGTTGACGCCGAGCAGCACGCACTGCTCGACGGCGCGCACCAGCTTGCGCCGGGCTTCGTCGCGGGTTTCGCCGTAGGCGATGACCTTGGCCAGCATCGGGTCGTAGAAGGGGGTGACAGCCTGGCCTTCGACCAGGCCGTGGTCGATGCGCACATCAGCCAGCAGTTCGGGCTCCCAGCGCAGAACCTGACCAGTTTGCGGCAGGAAGCCGGCGGCCGAGTCCTCGGCGTACAGGCGCACCTCCATGGCGTGGCCGGTGAGGCGAATGTCGTCCTGCTGCAGCGGTAGGGGTTGGCCTTCGGCGACGCGAATCTGCCAGGCCACCAGATCCTGCCCGGTGATCAGCTCGGTAACCGGGTGCTCGACCTGCAGGCGGGTGTTCATTTCCAGGAAGAAGAATTCGCCGCTGGCGTCGAGCAGAAATTCCACGGTGCCGGCGCCGACGTAGCTCACCGAGGCTGCAGCCTTGACCGCCGCTTCACCCATGGCCTTGCGCAGCTCCGGTGTCATGACCGGGCAGGGTGCCTCCTCGACCACCTTCTGGTGGCGACGCTGCACCGAGCAGTCGCGCTCGCCGAGATAGACGATATTGCCGTGCTGGTCACCGAAGACCTGGATCTCCACATGGCGTGGGCGGATCACTGCGCGTTCGAGGATCAGCTCGCCGGAACCGAAGGCATTCTGCGCCTCCGAGCGGGCGGTGCGAATCTGCCCCAGCAGTTCGGCGGATTCGTGCACCAGGCGCATGCCGCGGCCGCCGCCACCGGCACTGGCCTTGATCATCAGCGGGTATCCGATGCGTTCGGCTTCGCTGGCCAGGGTGTCGTCATCCTGGGCGGCGCCTTCGTAGCCGGGGATGCAGGGCACGCCGGCCTCCAGCATGGCGATTTTGGACAGGCGCTTGCTGCCCATCAGGTGGATGGCTTCCACGGTCGGGCCGATAAAGACGATGCCGGCTGCTTCACATGCGCGGGCGAAATCGGCGTTCTCGGAGAGGAAGCCATAGCCGGGGTGGATGGCGTCGGCACCGGTCTTGCGCGCGGCTTCGATGATGGCGTCGATGCGCAGGTAGGACTGGTTGACCTGGGCCGGGCCGATGCACACGGCTTCGTCGGCGATCTGCACGTGGCGGGCGTCGGCATCGGCCTCGGAGTACACCGCCACGGTGCGGTAGCCGAGTTCGATGGCGGTGCGCATCACCCGACAGGCGATCTCGCCGCGGTTGGCGATCAGGATCTTGTTGAATGCGGGCATCTTTGTGTTCCTGCTGTGCTACCTGGATGGTCTGTTCCGGATGGCATCCGGGTTACGTCAATTCATTCCCTCTCCCCTTGGGGGGAGGGTTAGGGAGAGGAGCTGCGCAAGGCCAAACCCTCTCCCCCAGCCCCTCTCCCGCAAGCGGGAGAGGGGAGTTTTACTGTACCCATTTCGGCTTGCGCTTCTGCACGAAGGCCATGGTGCCCTCGACGCCTTCGGCGCCGGTCACGGCGGCGGCGAACCGTTCGGCAGCGCGGTCGAGCAACGGGCCGAGTGCTTCGCGTTCGCTGGCCAGCAGCAGGGCCTTGGTCTGGGCATTGGCCTGTGGCGCACATTGGCGAATCTGCTCCAGGGTTTCGTCCAGGCGCTGTTGCAGGGCAGCTTCATCGTGCTCGCAGTAGTGCACCAGGCCCAGACGCAGGGCCTCGGCACCGTCGAAGCGGGCGGCGGTCAGGGCCAGGCGGCGCGCATGGGTCAGGCCGATGCGGTGCACGACGAAGGGAGCGATCTGCGCCGGGAGAATGCCCAGCGTAGTTTCCGGCAAGCCGAACTTGGCGCCGCTGGCGGCGATGGCCACGTCGGAGACGCAGGCCAGGCCGAAGCCGCCACCCAGCACGGCGCCTTCCAGCACGGCAACCAGCACCTGCGGCGCGGCCTGGGCCTCTTCCAGCAGCGCACCGAAGGCGCGGTTCAGCTCGCGGTAGGCGTCCCCACCTTTGGCGCGGGCGCCAGCCATGTCCTTGATGTCGCCGCCGGCGCAGAAGTGGCCGCCGGCGCCGCGCAGAACCAGGGCGCGTACGTTCGGATCATGGCGCACGGCCTCCAGGGTGGCGCGCAGCTCGCTGACCATGGCCAGGCTCATGGCGTTGCGACTGTCCGGCCGGTTGAGGGTGACGTGCAGCACGCCACCGATGTAATTCAGCAGCAGGGTTTCGCAGTGGGGCAGATCGTTCATCGCATAGCCTCGGTGTAGGGCGGGTGAAACCCGCCGCACGGGATGAGTGGCAGGTCAGCCTTTCTTTTTCCCTGGCAGGATGCCCATCAGCTTGCAGATGATGCCGAGCATGATTTCGTCGGCGCCGCCGCCGATGCTGACCAGGCGCACGTCGCGGTAGGCGCGCGACACCGGGTTGTCCCACATGAAGGCCATGCCGCCCCAGTACTGCAGGCAGCTGTCGGACACTTCGCGGCCCAGACGGCCGGCTTTGAGCTTGGCCATCGACGCCAGCTTGGTCACGTCGCGGCCTTTCACGTACTGCTCGGTGGCCTGGTAGACCAGCGCGCGCAGGCACTCGATCTCGGTCTGCAGCTCGGCCATACGGAAGTGGATGACCTGGTTGTCGATCAGTGGTTGGCCGAAGGTGTGGCGCTGCTTGCAGTAGTCGATGGTGGTGTCGACGCAGTGTTCCAGACCCTTGATCATGTTGGCCGCGCCGAACAGGCGCTCTTCCTGGAACTGCAGCATCTGCATCATGAATCCGGCGCCTTCGTGGCCGATGCGATAGCGCTGCGGCACACGCACGTTGTCGAAGAACACCTGGGCGGTCTCGGAACTGCGCATACCGAGCTTGTCCAGGTGCGGACTGACGGTGATGCCGGGCGTCTTCATCGGCACCACGATCAGCGACTTGTTGACGTGCGGCTTGTCGTCACTGGTATTGGCCAGCAGGCAAATGAAGTCGGCCGACGGCGAGTTGGTGATCCACATCTTGCTGCCGTTGATCACATAGTCGTCGCCGTCTTTGCGGGCGGTGGTCTTCAGGCCCGCCACGTCTGAGCCGGCGCCGACTTCGGAGACGCCGATGCAGCCGACCATCTCGCCGGTGATGGCCGGACGCAGGAACTCTTCGCGCAGCTCATCGGAGCCGAAGCGTGCCAGGGCCGGGGTGCACATGTCGGTCTGCACGCCGATGGACATCGGGATGCCGCCGCAATGGATGGTGCCGAACTCTTCGGCGGCGACGATGGAGTAGCTGTAGTCCAGGCCCATGCCGCCGAATTTTTCCGGCTTGGAGATGCCCAGCAGGCCCAGCTCGCCGGCCTTCTTGAAAATGTCATGGATGGGGAAGCGGCCTTCCTTTTCCCACTCATCGACGTGCGGGTTGATTTCCTTGTCGACAAAGTTGCGGACGGTACGGCGGAGTTCTTCGTGCTCTTGAGTGAAGATCATTGTTGTTGTTCTCCAGTAGAGTGCGCTGTGCGCACCGCGATCTTGGTTGGTGCGCATGGCGCACCCTACGGTCAGAATCTCGCGACGCCGAAGCTGTTCTTCTTCAACGGTCGCAGGTTGGCTTCGGCGCAGATGTCCAGCAAGAAGCCCAGCAGCTTGCGCGTATCGCGCGGGTCGATCAGGCCGTCGTCCCACAGGCTGGCGGTGCCATAGAGGGCGGTGGACTGGCTGTCGAGCTTCTGCGCAGTGACTTGTTCGAGCATGTCGAGCATCTTCGGATCGGCTTCCTTGCCTTCCTTGACGTGCTTGTCCTCGGTGACGATGCGCAGCACCTTGCCGGCCTGGGCGCCGCCCATCACGGCGGTCTTGCTGTTGGGCCAGGCGAAGATGAAACGTGGGTCGAGGCCGCGGCCGCACATGGCGTAGTTGCCGGCGCCGTAGGAGCCACCTACCACGATGGTGAGCTTGGGCACCGTGGCGTTGGCCACGGCCTGAATCATCTTCGAGCCGTGCTTGATCACGCCGTTTTGTTCCGATTCCGTTCCGACCATGAAGCCGGTGGTGTTGTGGAAGAACAGGATCGGCGTGTTGCTCTGCTCGCAAAGCTGGATGAACTGCGCCGCCTTGGCCGCGCCCTGCGGGGTGATCGGGCCGTTGTTGCCGATGAAGCCGCAGGCCTGGCCTTCGATCTGCAGGTGGCCGCAGACGGTCTGGCTGTCGAACTCGTTCTTGAAGTCGAGAAACTCCGAGCCATCGGCGATGCGTGCAATGATCTCGCGTACGTCGTAGGGCTTCTTGGCGTCGGCCGGCACCAGGCCGAGCAGTTCCTCGGCCGGGTAAAGCGGCTCACGCCAGCTTTTTGCCGGACGCGCCGGCAACTGCTGGTTCCAGGGCAGCATGCCAAGGATCTCGCGCGCCAGGCGCACGCCGTCGGCGGCGTTCTCGGCCAGGTACTCGGCGGTGCCGGCGACCTGGGCGTGCATCTCGGCGCCGCCGAGTTGCTCGTCGGTGGCGATCTCGCCGGTGGCGGCTTTCAGCAGAGGCGGGCCGGCGAGGAACATCTTGGCCTTGCCGCGTACCACCACCACGTAGTCCGACAGGCCGGGCTGGTAGGCCCCGCCGGCGGTGCTGGAGCCGTGCACCACGGTGATCTGCGGCAGGCCCATGGCCGACATGCGCGCCTGGTTGGCGAAGCCGCGCGCGCCTTCGACGAAGATGTCGGCGGCGTAGTTGAGGTTGGCGCCGCCGCTCTCGGCCAGGGTCACCACCGGCAGTTTGTTCTCGAAGGCGATCTGCTGCAGGCGCAGGGATTTCTTCAGGCCCGTGGGGGAGATGGTGCCGCCCTTGATCGCGCTGTTGTTGGCGATCACCAGGCAACGCACGCCGGCGATATAGCCGATACCGGCGATCAGGCCGCCACCGGCCTGGCTGCCGTCCTTGTCGTCGTGCAGCTTGTAGCCGGCCAGCGAGGACAGTTCGAGAAAGGGCGCGCCGGCATCGAGCAGCAGGTTGATGCGTTCGCGCGGCAGCAATTGGCCGCGCTTCTCGAACTTGGCCTTGGCTTCCTGGGCCTTGTCGAGCACCTTCTGCTCGACGTCGCGGAAGGTCGCGATGGCTGTCAGCATGGCGTCGCGATTTTGCGCGAAGGCTTCGCCATGGACATCGATTTCCGATTGGATCACGGGCATCGCCTTACTCCTGATCTTTCAGTACGTCGGGCACGTAGGCCCGGTGGAAACCGTTGTAGGACTCGCTGTTTTTCGCCTTGCCCAGCGTCCAGGCGCGGGTGCCCTGGCTGGCGGCGCCATCGATACGGATGGTGTTGCCGCTGATGAAGTTGGCGCCGGGGCTGAGCAGGAAGACGATGGCCGCGGCGACCTCGGACTCGGTGCCGATGCGCTGCAGCGGCACGTGATCCTTGAGGTTGCGGATCATGTTCTTCATCGACTCGGGGTAGGTGTCCATGCCGCTGGAGGCGATCCAGCCCGGCGCCACGGCGTTGACCCGCACGCCAGCGTGGCCCCACTCGTAGGCGGCGGTCTTGGTGAAGTTCTCCATGCCGGCCCGCGCCGCGCCCGAGTGGCCCATGCCGGGCATGCCGCCCCACATGTCGGCGAGCATGTTGACGATGCTGCCACCGTGCTTGCTCATGCTTTGCAGGAAGACTTCCTTGGCCACCAGAAAGCCGCCCACCAGATTGGTGCGCACTACGGTCTCGAAGCCTTTCTGATTGATGCCGATCAGCGGCGCGGGGAACTGGCCGCCGGCGTTGTTCACAAGCTGGTGGATGCGCCCGCGTTCCTTGATCACCGCGCCGATCATGGCCTTCACGGCTTCTTCGTCGCGGATGTCGCAGACTTGGAAGCTGGCGCTGCCACCGTCCTCGGTGATCTCGGCGCAGGTCTTCTCCAGCTTTTCCTGCTTGCGCCCGACCAGCACCACATGAGCGCCCAGATGGGCCAGCTCGTGGGCCACGCAGCGACCGATGCCGCTGCCACCACCGGTGACCAGAATGGTCTGTTCATTGAACAGGCCAGGTTTGAATACGGAGTCGTAGCTCATTGTTCTTGTTGTCCTGAGTGATTACGGTGCGCGTTGCGCGCTACGAGACGGTTGCAGTGTTCAGGCTGTCGGCCAACGCCTTGGGCACCGGCACCGGGAACTCCAACAGTTGCTGGGCGAAAGCCTTGCCCTGCGGGTCGATGCGTAGGCTGGCGACGCCACCACCGCCCAGCGCGTTCTCCAGCAGGAAGTTGAGGCTGTGGCTGCCTGGCAGGTACCAGCGGCTGACGCGGCCCTGCTCGGCGTCCAGGGTATGCGTCATCCAGTTGGCCACGGCTTCGGGCGTCAGTGCAGCAGCGATCCATGCCAGGTATTCGGGCTTTCTGGCCATCACGCCGATGTTGCTGTGATTACCCTTGTCGCCGGAGCGGGCCACGGCCAGGCGGATCAGGGGTACGGCGGAGTCGGCTTCACCCATTGGCACGGGCAGGGCGGCCGGTGCACGAAGCTGGGCCGGATCGTAGATATCGATCTGCGGCAGGGCGACCGGCTGGCGTTCACCATCGATCTCGACGCTCAAGGCGCAGGCACTCTTGTCCACCAGGAAGCTGAACAGGCGGATCACCGGGTAGACGGTGGGGCGGCCGCCGACGATGCCGGTCAGGCCCGGCGCCATGCCGGTGGCAGCCTGGGCGATCTCGCGGGAGAAGAGGATCAGCGCCTCCTTCTTGGCATGGCGTGCGGCGATCTTCACCACCACTTCGCGGCTGTATTTGCGGTGAGCATGGACGCCATAGGTGGCTTCGCTGCCGAGCAGCTCGACGCTGACTTCTTGGTAACGGCCCCAGCCGCGCTCGGCGAACATTTCTTCGGTCTTCTTGATGATCGCCTCGCTGACCCGTTCGGCCTTAGCCACGGCATCGATACCGGCCAGCAGGAAGCTGGCGGTGCAGCGGAAACCGTCCGGGTGCGTGGCGCTGACCTTGTACTGGTCGGTGGGCGGCACGCCGCGTGCGCCCTGCAGCTGCACGCGGTTGTCACCGACCTGGCTCAGCTCGACCTGGGTGAAGTCGCAGATCACGTCCGGCAGCAGGTAGGCGCGCGGATCGCCGATCTCGTAGAGCATCTGCTCGCCAACGGTAAAAGGCGTGACCAAGCCGCCGGAACCATCCGGCTTGGTCACGACGAAACGGCCATCGTCCTCGACTTCGACGATGGGAAAGCCGATGTGCTCGTAGTCCGGCACGTCGCGCCAGTCGGTGAAATTGCCACCGGTGCACTGCGCGCCGCACTCGATGATGTGCCCGGCCAGCGCGGCCTGGGCCAGCTTGTCGTAGTCGCTCCAGGCCCAGCCGAATTCGTGCACCAGGGCGGCGCTGACCACGGCGCTGTCGACCACGCGGCCAGTGATGACAATGTCGGCGCCCTGTTCCAGAGCGGCGACGATGCCCGGTGCGCCCAGGTAGGCGTTGACCGACACGCAGAAGGGCGGCAGCGGCGCGTCAGTGAACATCTCGCGGGTGCCGGCCTTGACCAGCTCGCCGAGCTTGGGTTGCAGGTTGTCACCGTGCAGCACGGCGATCTTCAGGTTCACCCCGGCCTGCTCGCAGGCGGCGCTCAGGGCCGCAGCGCAGGCCATTGGGTTGACCCCGCCGGCGTTGCTGATGACGCGGGTTTTCTTCGCTGCCAGTTCTCCGAGCAGCGGCGCAAGCACCTCGACGAAGTCGCGGGCGTAGCCGTCATCCGGCTTCTTCATGCGCGCACCGGCCATGATCGACATGGTGATCTCGGCCAGGTAGTCGAACACCAGATAATCCAGTTCGGCGCCGCGAACCAGTTGAGCGGCAGCGGTGGAGGTGTCGCCCCAGAAAGCGGAGGCGCAGCCGATGCGTACGGTTTTGGTCATTGGAATTGGCCCGTCACACATTTGAGAAGGTGAGCTCACACTACCAAGCAAGCGCTTGGTTGAAAAGTGGCGAAAGACGACAATTCGGCCAAAAATGCGCCCAAGCGCTTGCTTGGTCAGCTGGCGCCGCATACATTTCATCAAGCAAGACAAGCACTTGCCGGCAGCATGAAGAATTAATCAGAACAATCGCCGAGCAGGGTAATCAGGGGAGAAGTCAGCGTGGACGAACACAGAGCCCAGGCCGTGATGCAGGAACTGGTCGATAGCGGCCAGGTGACCGATCCGGACAGTGCCCGCGGCAAGCTGTTGCAGATGGCTGCCCACCTGTTCCGCAGCAAGGGTTACGAGCGCACCACGGTGCGTGATCTGGCCGCCGCCATTGGTATTCAGTCGGGCAGCATCTTTCATCACTTCAAGAGCAAGGACGAGATTCTGCGCTCGGTGATGGAGGAAACCATCGTCTACAACACTGCACTGATGCGCTCCGCGCTGGCAGAGGCGCAAGGCACGCGCGAGCGCTTACTGGCGCTGATCCGCTGCGAGTTGCAGTCGATCATGGGCGGTACCGGCGAGGCCATGGCCGTGCTGGTATACGAATGGCGTTCCCTGTCGGACGACGGCCAGGCGCAGGTGCTGGCCTTGCGTGATACCTACGAGCAGATCTGGCTGGCGGTGCTTGGCGAGGCGCGCGATGCCGGTTATTTCAAGGGCGACCCTTTCATTCAACGGCGTTTTCTCACGGGAGCGCTGAGCTGGACCAACACCTGGTTCCGCTCGCAAGGGCCGATGAGCCTGGATCAACTGGCCGAAGAAGCGTTGTCATTGGTCTGTAAGGAAGCTTGATCGATTTCGGCTAGGCTAGTAGCAACTGCCGGTTTTCGGCTCGAACTCGGGCGCAGCGGTCTTCCCGCGCTGCGATCCGTGACGAGAGGTCGAGTTTGCGCGCATTAGCCTTTTGCCTGCTGTCCTGCCTGTTGCTGCATGTGCCTGTCGCGGTTGCGGTCGAGGAGGTGCGTGTCGGCGGTTATCACTTCCCGCCTTACCTGGATAAACCTGACTCGCAGCACCCGCAAGGTCTGGTACCCGAGTTGCTGCAAGCGCTCAACGCGGCGCCGCAGCGGTATCGCTTCGTCCTGGTGCCGACCTCTGCAACCCGCCGTTACCGCGACCTGGAGAGCGGCCGCTTCGATCTGATGTTTTTCGAGTCAAGGCGTTGGGGGTGGCAGGGCACTTCATCCCTGGTCTTGGGGGTGGATATCGATGATGCGGAAGTTTATGTCGCTGCGGCTGAGCCGGGGCGTGGCCAGGAGTATTTCGAGGACCTTAGCGACAAGCGCATGGCGCTCTATAACGGCTATCACTACGGCTTTGCCGGATTCGATGCCGACCCTGACTATCTTGCGCGCACCTTCAACGCGGTGCTGACCTACTCCCACGACAGCAACTTGCGCATGTTGCTGGCGCGACGAGCCGACATCGCAGTGGTGACGCGTTCATACCTGGATTCGTTTCTGGCCCGACACCCGGGAATACTGCCTGAGCTTCTGGTATCCGAGCGCCTGGACCAGCTCTATCACCATCAGGTTCTGCTGCGGCCGAAGGGGGCTTTGAGTCCTGCCGAGGTGGCGGAATTGCTCGGTCAGTTACAAGCCAATGGCGAGCTATCCAGGCTACTTGGACGGTATCGTCTGACATTAGGCGGCAAAGTGTCTGCGCAGTGAAAATCCATCTAGTCGGTCAGGAGAGACTGGAGTAGGCTGCACCACACTAGAAGAAGGATTTTTTGGGGATTCGACATGCGGCATTCGCGGCGCTGGGTTCATGAGTGTTGGGCTGCCTTGGGTCTATTGTTTGCCAGTTCTCTTTACGCTGCCGAGGTCGTCAAGGTCGGCGGTGCGCACTTCCCTCCGTACGTCATCAAATCCAACCTGCAAGAGTCGAGCGGCCTATTGCCGCAACTGCTCGATGCGCTCAATCAAGAACAGG
Source organism: Pseudomonas sp. o96-267 (assembly GCF_003935465.1). Classification (NCBI taxonomy): domain Bacteria; kingdom Pseudomonadati; phylum Pseudomonadota; class Gammaproteobacteria; order Pseudomonadales; family Pseudomonadaceae; genus Pseudomonas; species Pseudomonas sp. o96-267. The sequence goes on along the minus strand of NZ_RHQP01000039.1, from coordinate 36,528 downwards.
CCGAATACCATTTCACCATGCTGCCCACGGCCATTGTGCGTCGCTTTAGCGACCTGCAACGAGGGCGTATCGACATGGCGATTTTCGAGAACCCGCAGTGGGGTTGGCAGGACATCGACGCCGAGGCCGTCGACATGGGGCTGGAAGACGCCGAGTTATTCGTCGCCAGAGTGGAAGAGCGGCGCGGCCAGGAGTACTTCGAGCAGCTCGAAGGCAAGCGTCTGGCGCTCTACCGCGGTTATCACTACGGCTTTGCCCAGTTCAACAGTGACCCGGAGTTTCTTACCCGCACCTTCAATGCCAATCTCGGCCACTCTCACGACAGCAACCTGCTGATGGTGGTGCGCGGGCGTGCGGATGTGGCGTTGGTGACCCGCTCCAACCTTTACGACTTCGTTGAGCGTAATCGCGAGCATGCGCGCAAGCTGCTGATCTCGGAGGGGGTCGATCAGGTCTACCGTCATCACGCGATGATCCGTCCCGGCGCCCCGATAAGCCCTGAGCGCTTCGCCGCCTTGCTCGAGCGGCTACGGGTAAAAGGCGAATTGCAGCGCATATTTTCGCCTTACCGTATAGCTGTCATGCCAGTCGTAGCGGATAGCTCAACAGCATTAGATGCAGCAGATTGACTGCTGCGTGCAGGGCGATTGCCAGGCTAATGCGGCCGCTGTAGTGAAAGGCCAGCCCATAACCCAGCCCTGCGCAGGTCGCCACCACGGCAGATAGCGCGCTGAAGGGCAGGTGGGCTGCGCCGAAAAGACCCGCCGTCAACAGCAAACCAGGCCATATGCCCAGACGCTTGATCAAGGCGTTTTGCAGCAGACCGCGAAATAGCAATTCCTCCGCCAGCACCGCTACGCCGAGATTGACCGCCAGCCACAGCAGCAGGCCCTGTGGCCATTTCGGTTGCCAGGCGACCAGGCCCAGCGCCATGGCCAGTAGCGGTACCAGCAGCAAGGTGGCGATGCACGCCAGCCAGGCACTTTTCAGCGAATTCACGGGGCTGCGCGGTTGCCCTAGCCACCAGGCGAGCAGGGCGGTTCCCAGCAGCAGTTTGTCCCAGGACAAGCGCAGCGCGTAGGGCGCGGCGTCCGGGCTGAGGATGCGCGGTTGCCACAACTGCCAGGGGCGGAAACCGGGTATGAGATGCGCCGCCAGGGCGCACCCACCGAGCAGGATCAAAGGCAGCCATAGCCAGTTTGGCAGGCGCGGTTGTCCGGCCAGCAAGACGATAACGAACACGCTGCCCAACAGCAGGCCGACGGGCTCGATGAAGCCCAGGCCAGCGCCCAGAGCGAGGGTAAGAGCGGGGAACAGCAAGCGCAGATGCAGGGGCATGGCACCTTCTCCTGAGAAGGCGCGCAGTCTAGCAGGCAGTAGAAAAACTACCTCGGCTTTGGCTTCTTGCGCTGCGAGGGCGCGGAGAGGAGAGTGGTGGCGCTTAGCGTTGACGCTCGCGTGCGTCCTTGGCTTCTTGCTCGACGGCGCGTTTACGCATGCGTTCGAGCTGGTCTTCGCTCAGACGCATCTTTTTGGCGCTGCTGCGCAGCACCAGCAAACTACCAATCACCGAGCCGAACACCAGGACCAGCAGCAGCCAGACGTACCAAGGCATGATGACTCCTTACAAAGGACTAGAGTCGTCACCATAACCCGAGGGCCTAAACTTGTCAGTCTGCCTGTACTGCGACTGCCTGCATGCTGCTGTCGTCCTTGAGCTTCACGCCGCTCAGTTGTAGGCGCAATGCCTGACGAGCCAGGTATTCGAGCTTGTGTGCTGCCAGTTCGTAGGGCAGGCCTTCAGGTCGCACGTTGGAGATGCAGTTGCGGGCGCTGTCCAGGCAGCCCACGCGCGGTGCGTAGGTCAGGTACAGGCCGAGGCTGTCCGGCGAGGTCAGCCCCGGCCGCTCACCGATCATGACGATCACCAGACGTGCGCGCAGGGCTTCACCGATGCCGTCGCCAATCGCCACGCGCCCCTGTTCGGCCAGCACCACCGGGGTGTTGGCCCAGTCGGTATCGAAGCGATCGCGCAGGGCTTGCAACAGCGGCAGGGCATGACGCTGGACGGCAACGGCCGATAAACCGTCGGCGAGGACGATGGCGATTTCAGGCGCGGGCAGTTCGTGCTGCAGTTGCACCTGGCAGGCGCCATGCAAGTGGCGGCCGTGATCCGGGCGCAGCAGGTAGGTCTGCCGGTCTTCGGCATTGCTGCGTACTTTCAAGGTGCGAAAGCCTGCCGCATGCAACTGGTGCTTGAGTTCGCTGAAGTCCAGCGGACGATGTACCGCATCGCGCGCCTGGGCATGGGCCAGGCCGAACTTCAGCACCTCGCGGGTGGGTAGGCTGCAGCCGACGCGGCCGAGCGCGATACGCGCCGAGGTATGCGTGCGCAATTCGTCCCAGGGGTTGTGCTGGATCAAGTCGATCTGTTTCATCAGGCCGCTCCGGAAATCTGTGGCAACTGCTTGAGCAGATGATGGCCGCTACCGATCTCACGCAGGCGGCCGCTGGGTTCGGTAATGGCCATGCGCGCCAGCCAGGCGTCGAATTCCGGTGCGCGTTTCAGGCCCAGCACGTTGCGCAGGTATAGCGCGTCGTGGAACGAGGTGCTCTGGTAGTTGAGCATGATGTCGTCGGCACCCGGGATGCCCATGATGAAGTTGATACCGGCTGCACCGAGCAGGGTGAGCAGGCTGTCCATATCGTCCTGATCGGCTTCGGCATGGTTGGTGTAGCAGACGTCGCAGCCCATCGGCAGGCCGAGTAGCTTGGCGCAGAAGTGATCCTCCAGGCCTGCGCGGATGATCTGCTTGCCGTCGTAGAGGTACTCAGGGCCGATAAAACCGACCACGGTATTGACCAGCAGTGGACGGAATTCACGAGCAACGGCATAGGCGCGGACCTCGCAGGTCTGCTGGTCGACGCCATGATGACCGCCGGCCGACAGCGCGCTGCCCTGGCCGGTTTCGAAATACATGACATTGTCGCCCAGGGTGCCGCGTCCTAGCGACAGTGCGGCCTCGTGGGCCTCGCGCAGGATCGCCAGGGACACGCCGAAACCAGCGTTGGTGGCCTCGGTGCCGGCGATGGACTGAAACACCAGATCGATCGGCGCACCGGCCTCGATAGCCTGGATCTGTGTGGTGACGTGGGTCAGCACGCAGCTCTGCATGGGAATTTCGAAGTGCTGGCGCACCTCGTCCATCATCTGCCATATGCGCATCAGTGTCGGCAGCGAATCGCTGGCCGGGTTGATACCGACCGTGGCATCGCCGGAGCCATAGAGCAGACCGTCGAGCATGCTGGCAGCGATACCACGCACGTCGTCGGTAGGGTGATTGGGTTGCAGGCGCACGGCCAGATGGCCGGGCAGGCCCAGAGTGTTGCGAAAACGGGTGATCACCTGGCATTTGCGCGCCACCAGAATCAGGTCCTGATTGCGCATCAGTTTGCTCACTGCGGCGACCATCTCTGGTGTCAGTCCAGCGGCCACGGCCGCCAGGCGCGCGCTGTCGGTCTTTTCCAGTAGCAGCCAGTCGCGCAGATCACCCACGGTCAGGTGGCTGATCGGGGCGAAGGCCACGGCGTCATGGCGGTCGATGATCAGGCGGGTGATTTCGTCGTCTTCGTAAGGAATCAGCGCCTCGTCGAGGAAGCGCTTGAGCGGCACCTCGGCCAGCGCCAGCTTGGCCGCCATGCGTTCTTCGTAGGTAGCAGCAGCCAGCCCCGCCAGGTAGTCGCCGGAGCGCGCCGGGCTGGCCTTGGCCAGCAACGTCTTGAGGTCAGCGAAGCGGTAGACCTGGCTGCCGATGGTGGTTTGATAAGGCATGGCTGCAACCCGTTGCAGAGAGGATGTGCTTACCGTGCAGTGCTCATGCCAGAGGCCTGACCGCTGACCATCCGCCGCCTGCACCTGGATACCGGTTGGATCGGACGAATGAAAAAGGTGCAGTGGCAGTGTGGGTGCACCGCTCTGGCGCGCAGTCGCGCGATGCCTGTTACATGATGGCAACCGCAATTCGAATGCCGAATTTCCGATGGCAGAAGGTGGTTGGCAGCTGGATGGCCGCTAGACCGGTTTTTATTCGGGCTGCCGCTCTGCATGCGGTAGGGGCTTTAGCCGCGACCAGTGACAGGATGCTTTGCGCTACAATGCGCCGCGTTTTTATCCTGTTCGAGACCCGCCCATGCCCGCCTGCCAAACTCCGATCATTGTCGCCCTCGACTTTCCCAGCCGTGATGCCGCTCTGGCGCTGGCCGACCAGCTCGATCCGGCGCTGTGCCGGGTCAAGGTCGGCAAGGAGCTGTTCACCCGCAGCGGTCCGCAAGTGGTCGAGGCGTTGCAGGCCAAGGGCTTCGAGCTGTTCCTCGATCTGAAATTCCACGATATCCCCAACACCACGGCGATGGCGATCAAGGCTGCTGCGGAGTTGGGCGTCTGGATGGTCAATGTGCACTGTTCCGGCGGTCTGCGCATGATGGCGGCTTGCCGTAATGAACTGGACAAGCTGGTAGGCGCCAAACCGCTGCTGATCGGTGTGACGGTGCTGACCAGCATGGAGCAGCAGGACCTGGCCGGCATCGGCCTGGACGTGCCGCCGCAGGAGCAGGTACTGCGCCTGGCCGGCCTGGCTGCTGAAGCCGGGCTCGATGGTCTGGTCTGCTCGGCGCAGGAGGCGCAGGCACTGAAGGTCGCGCAGCCGCGTCTGCAACTGGTGACGCCGGGTATTCGTCCTGCTGGCAGCAATGCTGATGATCAAAAACGCATCCTCACCCCACGCCAGGCGCTGGATGCCGGCTCCGATTACCTGGTGATCGGTCGTCCCATCAGCCAGGCTGCCGATCCGGCGCAGGCGCTGGCTGCGGTGGTTGCCGAACTGCAAGGCTGACACATCAGTCTCCGGTCAGAGCGCTGCGCCATCAGCGCTTTGCATGACCTGTCACTCCAGAGCCTGATAGTGCTGCTCTGCGCGCGGCCGCCTGGCTAGACTCCTCGCCAATTCAACAAGAATCGCTGCGAGGAAGCAGACATGAGCATGACGTTCTCCGGCCAGGTCGCCTTGGTCACCGGCGCTGCCGCCGGTATTGGCCGTGCCACCGCCCAGGCTTTCGCTGCCGAAGGGCTCAAAGTGGTGGTTTCCGATGTCGACGTGAGCGGTGGTGAAGGCACCGTCGAGCTGATTCGTGCGGCCGGTGGCGAGGCCTGCTTCGTGCGTTGCGACGTGACCCGCGATGCCGAGGTCAAGGCGCTGATGGATGCCACCGTGGCGCAGTACGGCCGCCTGGACTACGCCTTCAACAACGCCGGTATCGAGATCGAACAGGGCAAGCTGGCCGACGGCAATGAGGCCGAGTTCGACGCCATCATGGGCGTCAACGTCAAGGGCGTGTGGTTGTGCATGAAGCACCAGATCCCCTTGCTGCTGGCCCAGGGCGGCGGCGCCATCGTCAATACCGCCTCGGTCGCCGGTCTGGGTGCCGCGCCGAAGATGAGCATCTACGCCGCCTCCAAGCATGCGGTGATCGGCCTGACCAAATCCGCTGCGATCGAGTACGCCAAGAAGAAACTGCGGGTAAACGCGGTATGCCCGGCTGTGATCGACACCGACATGTTCCGCCGCGCCTACGAGGCCGACCCTAAGAAGGCCGAGTTCGCCGCCGCCATGCACCCGGTCGGGCGTATCGGCAAGGTCGAGGAGATCGCGGCTGCCGTGCTCTATCTGTGCAGCGACCACGCCGCGTTCACCACTGGCCAGGCGTTGGCCGTGGATGGTGGCGCCACGGCGATATAAAGGCTCTAGCCCGGTCGTCTGCACGTCGGCTAAGGTTGGCTCGCAGGGCCACTGCCAGCAGTGGCCCTGACTCAGCACAATCCTGCCAGGTTCAACTGGAGCGATAACAATAATGACCGCCGATCCCTTGCTGACGTTTTTCCTTCCCGCTGCGCTGGGCATCATCATGCTCGGGCTTGGCCTGTCACTGAGCCTGGCCGACTTCGCACGCGTGGCCAAATTCCCCAAACCGGTATTGATCGGCCTGGCTTGCCAACTGCTGTTGCTGCCGCTGGCGTGCTTCTTCCTGGCCAAGGCTTTCGGCCTGGCACCGGCTCTGGCCGTCGGCTTGATGCTGTTGGCGGCCTCGCCGGGCGGCACCACGGCCAACCTCTACAGCCACCTGGCCCATGGCGACGTGGCGTTGAACATCACTCTCACCGCGGTCAATTCGGTGATCGCGATTCTGACCATGCCGCTGATCGTCAACCTGTCGCTGGCTTACTTCATGTCCGCCGATCAGGCCATCCCGCTGCAGTTCGCCAAGGTGGTGCAGGTGTTCGTCATCGTCCTCGGGCCGGTGGCCATCGGCATGTGGCTGCGCAGCCGTTTCCCCGGCTTCGCCGAGCGCATGCAGAAACCGGTGAAGATCGTCTCGGCGCTGTTCCTGCTGTTGATCATCCTGCTGGCGGTGGCCAAGGACTGGCGTACGTTCGTGGACTATGCGCCTTCGGTGGGTGGTGCGGCGCTGGCCTTCAACCTGCTGAGCATGGCGGTGGGTTACTGCGTGCCTCGCCTGCTCAAGCTCAACCTGCGCCAGGCGATTGCCATCGCCATGGAAATCGGCATCCACAACGGCACCCTGGCCATCACCCTGGCGCTCAGCCCGGCGCTGCTGAACAACCCGACCATGGCGATTCCTGCGGCCATCTACAGCCTGATCATGTTCGTCACCGCAGCGCTGTTCGGGCTGTGGGTCAACCGTATGCACGGCGCCGAGCTGGCTCACGAAACGGTGGCTGAACAGTAGGGTGCGCCATGCGCACCGCTTGAACACGCTGTTATCCAGTGGTGCGCACGGCGCACGCTACCGTTCGTAGCCCGGATTGCATCGGATTTAGCGCTTGCCCCAGTTCAGTACGGCCAGGGTCAACAGGCCGGCGACGATACCCCAGAACGCTGAACCGACGCCGGCGAGGCTCATGCCCGAGGCGGTGACCAGGAAGGTGATCAGCGCCGCCTCGCGCTCGTTGGGCTCGCTCATGGCCTGGGTCAGGCCGCCGATGATCGAGGCGAACAGCGCCAGCGCGGCGATGGACAGGATCAACGCCGCCGGCAGCGCCGCGAACAGCGAAGCCAGGGTGGCGCCGAAGATGCCGGCAATGCCGTAGAACACCCCGCACCAGACCGCCGCGGTGTAGCGCTTGCGCGGGTCTTCGTGGGCTTCAGGTCCCGCGCAGATCGCCGCGCTGATCGCCGCCATATGGATGCCGTGGCTGCCGAACGGCGCCAGCAGGATCGACACCAGGCCGGTGCTGGTCAGCAGCGGTGACGCCGGCACCTCGTAGCCGTTGGCGCGCAGCACGGCCATGCCCGTCAGGTTCTGCGAGGTCATGGCGACGATGAACAGCGGAATGCCGATGCTGATGGCGGCGGCCAGCGAGAAGCTCGGTGTGGTCCATTCCGGTGTGGCCAGCTGCAGCTGGAAGTTCGTGAAGTCCAGCAGGCCGAAGACTGCTGCCAGCACGCTGCCGACGATCAGCGCGGAGAGCACCGAGTAACGTGGCCACAGGCGCTTGCCAAGCAGGTAGGCGAGCAGCATGGCCACCACCAGGATGGGCTGCTGCTCGGCGGCCACGCAGATTTCCAGGCCGATCTTGAACAGCACACCGGCCAGCAGGGCGGCGGCGATGGAGCCGGGGATGCGGCGCATCAGGCGGTCGAAGGTACCCGGCAGGCCGATCAGCACGATCAGCCCTGAGGCCAGGATGTAGGCGCCAATGGCTTCGCCGTAGGACACCTGCGGCAGGCTGGTGATCAGCAGCGCAGCGCCGGGAGTGGACCAGGCGATCATCACCGGCGCGCGATAACGTAGCGAGAGCGCGATGCAGCACAACGCCATGCCGATGGACAGCGCCCAGATCCACGAAGAAATCTGCCCGGCGGTGAGGCCGGCAGCCTGGCCGGCCTGGAACATCAGCACCAGGGAGCTGGTGTAGCCGGTGAGCATGGCGATGAAGCCAGCGACCACGGCCGAGGTGGAGGTGTCCGCCAGGGGGCGCAGACGAGTAGGGGCGGCGTCTTGCATCAGAACATTCCAGTGTCGACGATGATGGGGTAGAGCGAGGCGACCAGCAGCAGCGCCATGCCGATATTGACGGCGCGCAGCGCGCGCGGGTTGTCCAGCCACTTGCGCAGCATACTGCCGGCGACGGTCCACAACCCCACGCTGGGGCAGTTGACCAGGGCAAACAGGGCGGCGATCAACAGTACGTTGCTGAAGAAGCCATCCTGCGGCGTGTAGGTGGTGATGGCGCCGATGGCCATGATCCACGCCTTGGGGTTGACCCACTGAAAGGCCGCCGCCTGGATGAAGGTGAACGGCTTGGCCTCGGCGTTCTCGCGGCTCTGCGGTGCGCCTGACTGGGCGATCTTCCAGGCCAGATAAAGCAGGTACGCGGCGCCGACATAGCGCAGTACATCGTGCAGCACCGGCAGGCGTTGGAACACCTGGCCTAGGCCCAGGCCCACGGCAGCCACCAGCAGCATGAAGCCCAGGCTGATGCCGAGCATATGCGGAATGCTGCGGCGCACGCCGAAGTTCACCCCGGAGGCGAGCAGCATCATATTGTTGGGGCCGGGCGTCACCGAGGTGACGAAGGCGAAGGCGATGAAGGCGAGCAGCAGTTCGGTGGACATGGTCGTTCTCCGGTGACTGGCAAAGCCTATTGCGCGGCTGCCGTGGCGTCGCGGTACAGCCACCGCTGGGTTAAACCGTACAGTCTGGTCAAGCGCTGCCTGGATGGTTAGCCTCGGCTTTTTGCCGAACAAGGATAAAGGCGATGCAACCAGACAATCCCTACAGTGCGCCGCAGGTGGAGTTGCTCGACAGCGCGGGCGTACAGTCGTTGCCAGGTTGGAGCGCCAGGCAACTGCAGGTGCTGGGCTGGCTGGCGCTGGTCTCGGTGGTAGCCAACGCTCTGGTGGTCGGGCTTACATTTGCCGGAGCCCTGCTGGAGGCAGATGAAGCTGAACTGCTGTTTACCTACACCGACTGGCTTAGCCTGGCGCTGGCATTACTCGGCTGCTACCTGCTGCTGCGTTTCAAAGCCTTTGCCGAAGCCCGCTTTTTCGCGCGCAACCTCAGCGTACCGATCTGGTTGCTGCTTGCGGTGACGCTGCTGCTGGAGGCAGTGGACATGCTTTTCGGTGACCAACTGTTCGCCGGATTGGACTGGCAGACCATCGGCTATATGGCGCTGTTGTGTCTTATGGGCATATGCACCACCTGGCTGGGGATACGGTTGCTCAAGCTGCAAAGTCCCTATCCGGCGCTGAAAGTGATGGCCTGGCTCGATATCGTCGGTGGGCTGATGCTGGCCAGCGTGCTGTTGATGCTGGTGGCGTTGCTGCCGTTGCTTGGGGCCGGCGTGGCGCTGATGCTGGTGTTCTTCAAGGGCGCTGCCGAGTTGCAGGGGGTTGCGGACTGACTGCGTCCAAACGGCAAGAGCCGCCTTATGGGCACAAGGCCAAATCACCGCGGGGGCAGCGCTACAGACCTGTAGGAGCCGGCTTGCCGGCGATGCTTTGCCTCTGTGAGCCTGGTGCTCGCCGAGACGCTTGATCGCCAGCAAGCTGGCTCCTACACAGTCATTTTTCTACGTTTGACTGACAGGCATTAGCCCTTCGGGTGGTCACCATTTGTAGTCGAGACTGGCTGTGACCCGGCGTGGGTCGCCGGCATAGCAGTAGAAACCATCGCAGGTGGCCAGGTATTCCTTGTCGAACAGGTTGTTGGCGTTGAGCGATACGCTGGCGCCACGCAGGTTGGCGTCGAGCTGGCCGAGGTCGTAACGCACTGCGGCGTCGTAGACGGTATAGGCGCTGCTGTGGCCATCGGAAGGATCACGCGCGAAGCCCATGCTGCCGACGGCTATGTTGTCGGTGGAGCCGACGAAGCGGGCGCCAAAACCGATGCCGAAACCGGCCAGCACACCCTGGTTCCAGTCATAGTCGGCCCAGATCGACGCCTGATGCTCGGGGATCAGCGGTAGAGCGCGGTTCTTGTCGCGCGGATCACCGACCTCGGTCATCTTGCTGTTGGTGTAGCTGTAGGAGGCGGTCAGGCTGAGGTTCTCGGTGATGTTACCGGTAGCCTCCAGCTCCAGGCCACGTACCTCTACCTCGCTCACCGGCTCGGTGGCCCCGGCGATGTTGGTGGTCACGATGTTTTGCCGCGTCAGGTCATAGACGGCAGCGGTGAACAGCATGTTGCTGGCCGGCGGTTGATACTTGATGCCCAGCTCGTACTGCTTGCCGGTGCTGGGTTTGAACGCCGCGCCGCCGTTGCCGCCTGCTTCGGCCTGGAAGGATTCGGCATAGGACACATAAGGCGTGAAGCCGGAATCGAACACGTAGCTCAGCGCCGCATTGCCGCTGAATTGGCTGTCGCGGCGGCTGTCCTTGGCATCGTTGGCGTTGTGGAACACCGAGTCGGTGTCCAAGCGATCCCAGCGCCCGCCCAGGGTCAGGCGCCAGGCGTCGAGTGCCATCTGGTCTTGCAGATAGAGGCCGGTGTTTCTGCGTTTCTGGCTGTAGTTCTGTAGATCGCTATAGGTAACGCCACTGAAGTCTTGGCCGTAGCTTGGGTTGTTAATGTTGCTCGGAGGAACGTTAATTCCAATGATGTTCCAGTTGTTGTCATAGAGGTAGGAACCACCGAACTGCCAGCGGTAGTCAGTATTCACTCGTAGGTAGTCGAGGCCCAGCAGCAGGGTGTGCCCGATTGCACCGGTGTTGAAATCGGCCTGGAAGTTGTTGTCCACGGCAAAGTGGCTGATGTTCTCATCATAGATATTAGCGCCACGATCAACTGTGCCGTCGGGCGCTACAGAGAATGCTGTACCACCAGCCGTGATGATCTGGTTATCCAGTTCTAGCTTGCTGTAGCGCAGGTTCTGGTTGAACTGCCAGATATCGTTGATGCGGTGCTCGAAGGCATAACCCAGTGCATAGAAGGTCTTGTCGTAGAACTCCCAGTCAGGGTCGCCAAGGTTCTTGTTGTAGTCGACCTTGCCGGCTGGGGTGCTCAATTTGGTGCCTTGCAGCGGCAGGAACTGGCTGGTGCCGCCGGTATCGTCACGGTTGAACTGGCCGAGGAAGGTCAGTTTGCTGTCGTCGGCAATGTTCCAGGTCAGGCTGGGCGCCAGGTTGAAACGCTGGTCGTCCATATGCTCGATAACGGTGCCACTGTCACGGCCGGTACCGCTGAACCGGTAGAGAAAGCGACCTTCATCGTCGATCTTGCCGGTGCTGTCGAAGCTGATCTGCTTGTGGTTGTAGTTACCAACCTGCACCTGCACTTCATGGCTGCTTTCGGCCTGCGGGCGGCGGCTGACGGCATCCACCAGGCCACCTGGCGGGGTCTGGCCATACACTGCCGAGGCCGGGCCGCGCAGCACGGCGACGCGTTCCAGGTTCCAGGTTTCCAGTTTGGGCATGGCGTAGCTGCCCTTGGGCAGTGGTAGGCCATCGATCATCTGGATCGGTTCGAAACCGCGGATCTTCATCCAGTCGGCGCGGCTGTCGCTGCCGTAGCTGCTGGCGATGACGCCCGGCATGTAGCGCACGGCATCATCGAGGTTCTGCACCTTGCGATCCTGCATCTGCTCGCGGGTGGCGACGGAGATCGAGCGTGGGGTTTCCAGCAGCGGCGTGTCGGTCTTGGTGCCGGTCGCGGTGCGGTTGGCCAGATAACCACGGGTTGGGCCCCAGGCGCTCTCGGCGGCCTGTTCGCTGGCGGTCACGGTGACGTCCGGCAGTGCCATTGCCGCTTCTGCTGCAGGGGTCAGGCTGTAGGCGCCGCCATTGCCGCTTTGCAACTGCAGGCCGGTGCCACGCAGCGCCTGATTGAGGGCTTCGATGGCTTCGTAGTCGCCGTTGACCGGTGCCGAGCTTTTGCCCGCGGTCAGGGCCGGGTCGATGCTCAGGGTCACGCCGGCCTGGCTGGCGATCTGGTTGAGCGTGGCTGCCAGAGGACCGGAGGGCAGTTGGTAGACTTCAGCATGGGCCAGCCCGGCATGGCCGGCAAAGGCGATGGTCAGGGCCAACAGCGTGTGGCGGAAGGGGGCAGGGCGGAAGGACATTGCGAACGTCTCCTAAGAGTTAATGTATCTCAATGTCCTTTTGCCGAAGCAGGAAAGAAAAATGACAGGGGCGGAGAAAATTATTTTTCTGCCGGCACCACACGGGTCCACCAGGGGCTCAATTGCTCGGTGCGCACGGGCAGGCTCAGCGCCAAAGCGGCCAGCGCCTTGTCGCTGTCGTGCAGTGGGAAGCTGCCGCTGATGCGCAGCCCGGCCAGGCTCGGGTCGAGGCTCAGATAGCCAATACGGTATTCGCCGAGCTGATCGATCAGACGCTGCAGGGGCAGGTTGTCCGCCACCAGCATGCCGCGACTCCAGGCGTCGGCGCCGATGGGCGCGGGGTGACTGTCGCTGAGGTGCTGGCTGTCCATGCGCACCTGTTCGCCGCTGTGGATGATGCGTTCCTGCGAGCCAGCCAGCGGCCTGGCAGCGACCGCTGACTGCAGCACGATCAGTTCGGTCGCAGTACCTTCGCGTCGGACCAGGAATCGCGTCCCCAACGCACGCAGTCGTCCCTGCTCCGTTTCGACGATGAAGGGGCGGGTATCGCCCTTGGCGGTCTGAACCAGGATTTCGCCACTGCGCAGGTGCAGGCGTCGTTCGTTGTCGTCGAATGCGATATCCAGCGCACTGCGGCTGTTGAGGCGCACCTGGCTGCGGTCGGCGAGCAGCAGGTCGCGTTGTTCTCCGCTGGCGGTATGGTAGTCGGTTAGGTAATCGCCAAGCGGGCGCTGCTGAGCCAGCAGCACCAGCGTTATGCCCGCGGCCAGCAGCAGACCCAGGGCGCTACCGCCAAGGCGGCGCAGGCTGCGGCGACGGCTGACGCTGCTCTGCAACAGGGCACGTCGTGCCATCGGCGTACTGGCGGCAGAGAGCTGCTGGTCGATGCCGCCGAGGCGTCGCCAGACAAGGTCATGCTCCGGGTGCGCGGCCAGCCAGTCGGTGAAGTCGTGGCGTTGCTGCTCGCTGGCTTCGCCCGAGTCCAGGCACAGCTGCCAGGCGATGGCCTCGTCGAGCACGCGAGCCGAGACCTGGCTCATTGCGGCGCTCCGTACAGCGCGATGTAGCACTGGCGCAGGCCCTGGGCGAGGTATTGACGCACGCGCGACGGGGACACGCCAAGGCGCTCGGCGATCTCGGCATGACCGAGGCCATCCAGACGGTTATAGAGGAACGCTACGCGTGCCTTGCTCGACAGCTGACCGAGCAGGCGATCGATCTCGGCCAGTTGCTCCAGGGCCAGGGCCTGTTCTTCCGGGCTGGGTTGCACGGCTTGCGGAGCCAGCGCGAGTTCTTCCAGATAGGCACGTTCCAGCGCATGGCGGCGAAACTGGTCGACCAACAGCCCCTTGGCGATGGTGGTGAGCAGGGCTCTGGGCTCGCGCGGGGTGTGCAGGTCAGCGCGACCGAGCAGGCGGACGAAGGTGTCCTGGCTCAGGTCTTCGGCGCGCTGCGCGCAGTTCAGGCTTTTGCGCAGCCAGCCGAACAGCCAGTCACGGTGATCGCGATAAAGCACACCGACCAGCTGCTGATTGCTGGAATCCTGAACCGACACGCGCACCTCGCGAGATCTAAGTTAAGGTGATAATGATTCGCATATGATTGCAGAGGTCGTGTCAGGGTGCAATCACGCGTTGGCGTGGCATGACCGGTGGTGCGGGGGAATGGAAAGGCAGGCTGAATCGGTAGGAGCGAGCTCTGCTCGCGAACAAGAGGGTTCGTGAGCAGAACTCGCTCCTACGGGGGGCTTGTGACGACGATGCTCAGGTGCGTTCCTGGCGGCTGCGTGCCAGGGCGTGATTGACGGCCAGCCAGCCTTGCACGGCCTCTTCGCCCATCTCGCTGAATACGCGTTGCAGCAGGCGCGCCTGCTCGCGGCGCAGGGCCTGTTCCAGCTTGGCGCCTTCGGCGGTGAAGCCGAGCACACGCTTGCGCTTGTCGTCCGCGGCAGCCTCGCTCTGCACCAGATTCATCTCGATCAACTGACGCAGCGGCATGTTTAGCGCCTGCTTGCTCACCCCCAGGTAACCTAGCAGTTCCGTCATGTTCAGGCCCGGATACTTGGCGATGAAGAACAGAATGCGATGATGCACCCGCGACAGGCCGCGTTTTGCCAGCATCTCGTCAGGCTTGGCGGTGAAGGCCTGGTAGCCGAAGAAGAAGGCTTCCATGGCAGCCTGTTGGGCTGCAGCGTGCTTGATCACCTGTGCGCCATGATGGTTGGCCTGCGCACCCTCGGCGGGTGACGTTAAAAACTTCTCGGAGAAATTTTTTAGGTCAGTCATATTGACGTATCTCGGGTTGGCGGCGTAGTTTCGGTCAAGCAGTTTGACTTAATTCCAATGACTTTGCAGCCTAGGACAACCCATGGCCTTCTCCGAACGTATCGCCCGCCTGAAAAGCTCTCTGATTCGCGAAATCCTGGCTGCGGCGCAGCGTCCGGAGGTGATGTCCTTCGCCGGTGGCCTGCCGGCCGAGCCGATGCTGCCGAAAGTGGACTGGGCCGAGATGCCGGCGAGCATGGGTCAGTACGGCATGAGCGAAGGCGAGCCGGCACTGCGCGAGGCCATCGCCGCCGAGGCGCGTGCATTGGGCGTGCCTTGCGAGGCCAGCCAGGTACTGATCGTCAGCGGTTCGCAGCAGACCCTTGACCTGGCCTCCAAGCTGTTCATCGATCCGGGCACCGAGGTATTGCTCGAAGCGCCGACCTACCTGGCCGCGCTGCAGGCCTTCCAGCTCTTTGGCGCCGACTGCATCAGCGTGCCGCAGGAAGCCGACGGGCCTGAGCTGGCGGCGCTGCGTCAGCGTCTGGAGAGCCACAAGCCGGCTTTCGCTTACCTGATTCCGACCTTCCAGAACCCGTCCGCCACCCGTTACAGCGAAGCCAAGCGTGAAGCCGTGGCGGCGCTGCTCGACGAGTTCGGCGTGACCCTGATCGAGGATGAACCGTACCGCGAGCTGGTGTTCGATGCCGGCAGCGCCACGCCCATCGTCAGCCGCCTGAAGAAAGCCAGTTGGATCTACACCGGCACCGTATCCAAGACATTGCTGCCAGGCTTGCGCGTGGGTTACCTGATCGCCACGCCTGACCTGTTCCCACACCTGCTGCGCCTGAAACAGTCGGCGGATCTGCACACCAACCGCATCGGTCAGTGGCAGGCGCTGCAGTGGCTGGGCAGCGAGCAGTACCGTGGCCACCTGGCCGAGCTGCGCGATTTCTACCGCCTCCGCCGTGACGCCATGCAGGCGTCGTTGCAGGAGCACTTCGCTGATCTGGCTGATTGGGAGATTCCGCAGGGCGGCCTGTTCTTCTGGCTGACCCTCAAGCAGCCGCTGGATACCCGTACGCTGCTCGACGCAGCGCTGGCGCAGAACGTCGCCTTCATGCCGGGTGAGCCGTTCTTCATTGACCCAGATGCCAACCCAGGCCACCTGCGGCTGAATTTCAGCCACGTGGCGCCGGAGCGCCTGGGCGAAGGCCTGCGCCGGTTGGCGGCGGTGATCCGCGAGGCGCAGGCGAAGTAGAGGCTTGCAGAACCGTAGGAGCCAGCTTACTGGCGATGCTTTCGCGCAAAGCGGATCGCCGGCAAGCCGGCTCCTTGGAAAAGAATGAAACACGGGGAGGGCAACGCGATGTTCAAGGTCTACGGCGATTACCGCTCGGGCAACTGCTACAAGGTCAAGCTGATGCTGCATCTGCTGGGCAAGGAGTACCAGTGGATTGCCATCGACATCCTCAAGGGCGAAACCCAGAGCGAAGCTTTTCTGGCCAGGAATCCCAACGGCAAGATTCCGGTGCTGGAGCTGGAAGACGGCACCTGTCTGTGGGAATCCAACGCCATCCTCAACTTCCTTGCCGATGGCAGCGAGTTTCTGCCGACCGAGCCGCGCCTACGCACCCAGGTACTGCAGTGGCAGTTCTTCGAGCAATACAGCCACGAGCCCTATGTTGCAGTGGCGCGCTTCATCCAGCTTTACCAGGGCATGCCGGAGGCGCGGCGCGAAGAGCACGCGCGCTGCCTGGCGCTGGGCTACAAGGCGCTTAAGGTGATGGAGAAGCAGTTGGAGCGTACCCCCTACTTGGTCGGCGAGCAGTATTCGATTGCCGATATCGCCCTGTATGCCTACACCCATGTGGCGGATGAAGGCGGCTTCAGCCTGGAAGCTTTCCCAGCCATTCGCGCCTGGCTCGACCGGGTAGCCAGCCATCCACGGCATGTGACCATGCTTGTCTGAGGCTGGATGGCGGGGCTGGACAATGGCCGCGAGGCGCGGATAATCTAGCCTAGGTTTTTCACTGCCCTGGTCTTGCACCTCATGCGCACATCCCTGCGTACCGCCCTGATCTGGATGCTGATGCTGGCCCTGCCGGCACAGGCCATGGCGGCGCTTGGCATGCAGTTATGCGAGCAGGTGCATCGCAGCGGCGCTCTGCAGATGAGTTCGACTCAGCAGGTCGAGCACGCCATGCACCACGACATGGCGGCCGACAGCGCACATGACTCGCATCAGGACGCCGCCCCGGTGGCCAGCAGCGAGGCTCCCGGCGATGGCAGCCTCTGCACCCTGTGCGCCTTCTGCGTCGGTGTCGCCGCGCCCAGCCAAGCGTTTTTGAACAACTCCGCCCTGCAAACCGTTGAGCCAGCCGCAGTCTGGCCCGACCGCCTTATCGTCGGCGTGGCCGACACGCCCGAACGCCCCCCGCGTCTTTCTCTCGCCTGAGCCCCTTAGGTAGCGCCGCCTTGCGGCGCCTGTAGCTCACGCGGCCGCCTGGCCGCCGTACGCGAGAACACATCATGACGTTGCATTCCCTTGCCGGAAGGCTGCTGGGCGTCACTGCCCTGGCGCTGCCCGGCATCCTGATGGCGGCCCAGCCCGATCCGCTGGACGCCAACGCCGCCGTGCCGGCGCAGGATTACCGTTCCCCTCTGCAAGACTACCGCGCCCAGGCTGACGAGCCGTTGCAGGACTGGCGCGCGGCCAACGATCTGGTCGGCCGTATCGGCGGCTGGCGCACCTACAGCATGGAAGGCTGGGAGCAGCCGGCCGAGCAGGGCGCCGAGGCCCGTCGAGGGAGGTGGCCATGACCACCATTAAACCCGCCGTACTGCTCTGCGCCGCGCTGCTGCTGGCCGGCTGCGCCGGCTTCAGCCAGGACGGCGGCTTCGACCCGGTGCAGCAAAGCGCCGAGCGCCAGCTGGACAAGCAACTGCTGTGGGCGCGCGACGAGGCCGGCCGTGGGCAGATCGAGGCGCGCGTCGCCGAATTGCTGGGCGAACCCCTGAGCCTGGACGCCGCGGTGCAGCTGGCGCTGCTCAATAACCGTGGCCTGCAGGCGTCCTTCGACGAGCTGGGCATCGGTGAGGCCGAGCGGGTGCAGGCCGGGCGCCTGCCCAATCCCGGCTTCTCCTATGGCCGTCTGGAAAAGGGCAGCGAGGTCGAATACGAGCGCGGCCTGCACCTGAATCTGGCGCGGCTGATCGCCCTGCCGCTGACCTCGCGCTTGGAAGGTCGGCGCTTCGAGCAGTTACAGCGGCAGACCAGCCTGGCGGTGTTCGACCTGGCCAGCGAGACGCGCAAGGCCTGGTACCAGGCGGTCGCCGCCGAGGAGGACCTGGTCTACGCGCGGCAGGTGCTGGACGCCGCCGAAGCCGGCGCCGAGCTGGCCCGGCGCATGGCCGCGGTGGGCAACTTCAGCAAGCTGCAGCAGGCCGAGCAGCAGAACTTCTACGCCGAGGCCGGCATCGGCCTGATCCAGGCCGAACAGGCGCGGGTGCGCAGCCGCGAACAGCTGACCCGCCTGCTTGGCCTGTGGGGCGAGCAACTCGACTACCGTCTGCCCGAACGCCTGCCGGCGTTGCCAAAAACCGCGGACGAGTTGCCGGACGTGGAGCGCCTGGCCATGAACCAGCGCCAGGACATCCAGGCCGTGCGCCTGGATGCCGAGCGTCTGGCGCAGAACCTCGGCCTGACCCGCACCACGCGCTTCATCAACGTGCTGGAGCTGGGCGTGGTTAACAACCGCTCCAACGAGGAGCCGACCCAGCGCGGCTACGAAATCAGCGTCGAGCTGCCGCTGTTCGACTGGAGCGGTGCCAAGGTGGCGCGCGCCGAGGCGCAGTATCGCCAGGCTCTCAACCGCGCCGCCGAAACGGCGATCAACGCCCGCTCGCAGGTGCGCGAGGCCTACCACGCCTACCGCAACGCCTTCGAGCTGGCGCAGCACTACCGCGCCGAGGTGCTGCCGCTGCGCCAGCGCATCGCCGAGGAAAACCTGCTGCGCTACAACGGCATGTTCATCAGCACCTTCGACCTGCTCGCCGATGCGCGCCGCCAGGTGCAGGCGGTGGATGGCTACCTGCAGGCGCAGCGCGCCTTCTGGCTGGCGCGCGCCGACCTCGACATGGCCCTGTTGGGTGCCCCTAATCCCTCGCTCGGCGCGGCGCCTGCCGCTGCTGCCGAGCCGGCCGCCGCCGGCCATTGAACAAGGAAATTCCCAGATGGTTTCACGACGCGATTTCTTTCTCGGGGCCGGCGCCCTCGGCGCTGCGGTGGCCACTTCGGCAGTCAGCCGGGTGGCCATGGCGGCCCTGCCCGAACCGGTGCTGCAGGCCAGCGCCGCCCCCCAACCGCCGCTGCAGCCGGGCAGTGGGCGGCCCTACAACCCGGTGGTCACCCTCAACGGCTGGACACTGCCGTGGCGCATGAACAACGGCGTCAAGGAGTTCCACCTGGTCGCCGAGCCGGTGGTGCGCGAGCTGGCGCCCGGCTACAAGGCCCACCTGTGGGGCTACAACGGCCAGTCGCCGGGGCCGACCATCGAGGTGGTGGAGGGCGACCGGGTGCGCATCTTCGTTACCAACAAGCTGCCCGAGCACACCAGCATCCACTGGCACGGCCAGCGCCTGCCCAACGGCATGGACGGTGTGACGGGCCTGACCCAGCCGGCGATTCCCTCTGGCAAGACCTTCGTCTACGAGTTCGTCGCCCGCCGTCCCGGCACCTTCATGTATCACCCGCACGCCGACGAGATGGTGCAGATGGCCATGGGCATGATGGGCTTCTGGGTCACCCACCCCAGGGAGCACCACCCGCTGATCAGCGAGGTGGACCGCGACTACTGCTTGCTGCTCAGCGCCTACGACATCGAGCCGGGTGCCTACACGCCGAAGATCATGCAGATGCTCGATTTCAACCTGTGGACCTTCAACAGTCGGGTGTTTCCCGGCATCGACCCGCTGGTGGCGCGCCAGGGCGAGCGCGTGCGCCTGCGCGTCGGCAACCTGACCATGACCAACCCCCCGATCCACCTGCACGGTCACGAGGTCGAGGTCACCGGCACCGCCGGCGGGCCGACCCCGGGCGGCGCGCGCTGGCCGGAGGTGACCGCCGACGTGGCGGTGGGGCAGATGCGCCAGCGGGAGGTCATCGCCGACGAGGAGGGCGACTGGGCGCTGCACTGCCACAAGAGCCACCACACCATGAACGCCATGGGCCACGCCGTGCCGACCCTGGTCGGCGTCGATCACCGCGACATGACCCGCAAGATCGCCAAACTGGTGCCGGACTACATGGTGATGGGCGAGCGCGGCATGGCCGACATGGCGGAGATGCAGATGCCGCTACCCGACAACACCGTGCCGATGATGACCGGCGACGGCCCGTTCGGCGCGGTGGAGATGGGCGGCATGTTCACCATGCTCAAGGTGCGCAAGGAGCAGGCCGCCGGCGACTACCGCGACCCGGGCTGGTTCGAGCACCCAGCCGGCACGGTGGCCCATGAGTGGAAGGGCGCACTGGCCAACCCGAGCCGCTCGCACGACGGCGGCGGCCAGTCGATGCCGCTCAAGCAGCCGCTCGAGGCGCCGGTGGAAGTGCAGGTACGCAAGCCGGGTGGCCATGCCGGGCATTGACGGGGCGGGCTGTCACGCGGCCCGCTCCCCACAGCAAGCGAGGATTCACAGATGAAAACAGCACAGTTACTGGTTCTGACCCTGATCGGGCTGCTCGGCAGCCCGGCAGCGCTGGCCCACAGCCAGGCGCACGAGGGGCATCAGGCCGCCGCAACGATCAGGGAGCAGAAGCCCTGGGGCATCGCCGGCGATGACGTTGAGGTCGACCGCACCATCGAGATCCGCATGACCGACCAGATGCGCTTCACTCCGGATCGGCTGCAGATCAGGCAGGGCGAGACCATCCATTTTGTCCACCACAACGACGGCAAGCTGCTCCACGAGTTCGTCATCGGCACCCGCGAAACCCTGGATGAACATGCCGAGGCGATGCTGCGTTTTCCCGGTATGCAGCACGACGAGCCTTACATGGCTCACGTTGCGCCGGGGCAGAGCGGCGAGATGATCTGGACCTTCAACCGCGCCGGCGAATTCGATTTCGCCTGCCTGATCGCCGGCCACTACCAGGCCGGCATGGTTGGCACCATCCAGGTGCTGGCCGACTGACCTACGAGAGGAAACACGCATGAAGAAGCAACTGATGATCGCGGCGCTGGCCGCCCTGTTCAGTCTGCCGTTGCAGGCCGCCGACCCCGCGCCGCTGAGCCAGGGCGAGGTGCGCAAGGTGGACGCCGCCGCGCAGAAGATCACCCTGCGCCACGGCCCCATCGCCAGTATCGGCATGCCGCCGATGACCATGGTCTTCGAGGTCGAGAAGCCGGAACTACTGGAAGGGGTTTCAGCAGGAGAGAAGGTGAAGTTTCAAGTGCAGCAGCGGGGTAACCGTTACATCGTTACCGAACTGCAGGTAGTGGAGTAGCCAGAGAGCCGGCCCAGGCATTGCGCCTGGGCTGGCGAACACTCAGTTCAGGCCGTCGGTCAGGGCCTTGGCAGGTACCAGCTTGACCACTTTCTTGGCAGCGATTTCGATGGCTTTGCCGGTCTGCGGGTTACGGCCGGTGCGTGCCGGGCGCTCGCTCACTTTCAGCTTGCCGATGCCTGGCAGGGTGATCTCACCGTCGTTTTCCAGTGCGTCGCCGACAATTTCGCCCAGCTGATCGATCAGGGTGCGGACAGTGGCTTTGGGCAGGGATACGGCCTCGGCCAGGTCGCTGATCAGTTGGTCTTTGGTGATTGCCATGATGTAACTCCGTTTGCAGGTGAGAGGTTCGATGCTGCCGATATGGAACTGCGCAGTCGAAAACGTGGGAACGCTAACATAAAAGACATGATTCGGCAGTGCCGCAACGGGCACTGCCGATAGGGCTTAGTGTCGCATCAGTCCTGGTGGTTCCAGCGTGCTAGCAAAAAACGCAGCCTGCCGCTGATGCCGGGTTCGCTGGCGCTGTCGAACGGCACCTCGATCTCCAGGCTTCCATCGTTCTGGAGGTTGCCATCGAGTTTATGGTCGGCGCTGTGCACCCCCTGGTTCTGCCAGGCGTGGCTCACCTGCCAGCCGCTGTCGGCGCTGGGCGGGGTTATTTCCAGCACCAGGCTGTTGCGGAACAGGTAGCTGCCCTCGAAATGCTGGTTGACCCATAGCTTGCGCTCCACCTCGTAGTCCGGCACTCGCACGTTAAAGGTCAAGGTATAGGCCAGCCCCTTGCGCCTGCTGTTCACGCGCGCCCGATCAGCCAGAAACAGGCTGCCAAGAAACAGCTTGCCGTTCTCCTGCGGTGCCTTGAGCCAGTGCTGGTGGGCGAGACAGGCCACCGAATCCTCTTCGGCAGTACGCCGGCTCAGGTACCAGAGCTTGCCACGGGGGGCGGCGAGCACTTCGAACTGGTACAGGGCGTTGACCGTTTGCCCCTGGCTCTCAGACTTGCGCAGCTCCTTGGGCAGGGTGATGGCGTCGACTTCAGCCCAGATGTCCACACGTACATCGCCGAACAGAAAGCGCGTGAGATTCTGGTAAGCCTCCTCGCTGTTGACGATGCCGAAGTAGCCGGAATGCGCTCGATAGGTAAAGGCCTTGGCGCAGGGCGCTGTCGGTTTGCTGCTAGCGTCCAGGCCGCAGAGGGTCGCGTTGTCGATGCGCACCAGGCCGTCGCTGCCGTGGCCGGCGAAGGTGCGCGACAGACCCAGGCCAGCTTCGTAGTCCATGCGGTTGGTGCCAACCATGCAGAAGAAGCGTTTGGATGCAAAGCGTGCCTCGGGCAGCCAGTCGACGCGTTCGGTGAGCTTGTAGGCAGCTTCCAGATCCAGAAAGGTCGCCAGGCGCTGGCGGTTGAAATTGCTGATATCGCTCAGGCTCAGCCAGCTCGGCGGGTTGATGCCAAGCAGGTCGATGCCGTTATGCGGAGTAGCGTAGGTGAACACCTTGTCCACCAGCTGAGCCGCGCCGCCCGGGTCCAGCTTGGGATTTTGCAGCAGGCCGCGGCAGACCAGGCCACCCATCGAATGGGCCACCAGATAGCAGCGAAAGTCGGTCTTGCTAATGCCGTTCTTGGGGTTGGCGCAGATCAGCTCGCGCACCTTGAGTATCAGCTCGCCAAGCTTGCTGGCGAATACCTCCAGGCTCGGTGTGCTGCCGATGCCCAGCAGCCGTGAGGCCTCGTCGTAGTAGCGATAGATAATGATCGAACGGCTGCCCAGGCGATTGTCGGTATTGGCGGCCCATTCCGGGTCGAGAATGTCGTAGCCGTCTTCGTACACGTCCTGATAGTCGAATTCCGTGGCCAGGCGGATCACTGGCGACTCGAAGACGAATTTGCGTGGCTGGCGGGTCTTTTCCGCCACCGCGCGGTAGACGGTAGAACCGAGATTGAAACCGCAGAACGGGTCGGCGCTGGTCTGGTCGATCTCCCCCGGGGTCATGGCATAGCCACGCACGTAGATGATCGGATGGAAGGGGCTATGCGAATTGGCCATGGTTGCTCCTGAGGTGGCGTGCGCGTGCCTCGGGAATGCTCATCATGGCCGAACTGCGGGATGCGACGAGTGGCGCGGGTAATAGTGGAGAAGGTTAGCTCAGCGCCAGAGGTTTTCCAGATTTTTGCACCGCCAGACGGCGACTTGGCAAGGCTCGACTAAGCTACTGATACTTGCCTAATGCTGGAGTGCCATCATGTTGCGCGCATTTGCCGATCTGGGGTTCCGCTGGAAGATTGCCCTGCCCATTCTGTTGCTGGCCGCCTTGCTGGTAGCGATGGGAACCTTGGGTGTGCGCGGTATCACTCAGGTCGCCGAATCCAGTACCACGCTGACCAATCGCCATCTGCCTGCCATCAGCCTGCTGCTCAATGCCGACCGGGATCTGTACCAGGCCTTCGTCGCTGAGCGTAGCCTGCTTGATGAGGGTGCCGAGGATCACGTCGCCGCGCTCAAGAAAACTCACGCCGAGAACCTGCAGCAGGCCTATGACCGCGTGCACAAGTTCGCCGCGATGCAGCCAGGCAGCGAAGCACTGGCTCTGGTGGCCGATTTCGACCGTGGTTTCGAACGCTGGAAGGCGACCTCGTTGCGCGTGCTGGAGCTGGCCAATAGCGACCCCAATGCTGCCAGTCGGTTGAGTTTCGCCGATAGCGAGGCGCAATTCGAAGAGGCGCGCAGTGCCATCGACAAGCTCGGCGAGCTTGAGGACAACGCGGCCAATGCGGTGGGCACCGAAGCCATCGCCCGTGGCGAGTCTCTGGCCTGGCAGCAAGGGCTGATCATCGCTATCGGCCTGCTGGTGTGCCTGGTGCTGGTGGTGGGCTTCCCGCTGTTGGTGACCCGTCCGCTGCACAACCTGCTGCATCGTATCGAACAGATCGCCGATGGTGACGGCGACCTGCGTGTGCGCCTGGACGTGCTGTCCAAGGACGAACTGGGCCAGCTCAGCCATGCCTTCAACCGCTTCCTCGACAAGCTGCA
This sequence comes from Pseudomonas sp. o96-267, assembly GCF_003935465.1. Taxonomy (NCBI): domain Bacteria; kingdom Pseudomonadati; phylum Pseudomonadota; class Gammaproteobacteria; order Pseudomonadales; family Pseudomonadaceae; genus Pseudomonas; species Pseudomonas sp. o96-267. The sequence continues at coordinate 12,582 of NZ_RHQP01000039.1, read as the reverse complement.
ACCCTTGATCAAGGAAGTCGGCCGCGTTACTGATGAAGTCGCCGATTCAGCCAAGAGCCTGGCAGACCTGGCGGCTGCCAATGACCGGCTGATCAGCAGTGAGCACGCGGCAGTGGATCAGGTCAGCACTGCGGCCACCGAAATGAGCGTGGCCGTGCATGAAGTGGCGCGCAACGCGCAGAACGCTGCCGATGCAGCACGCAATGCCGAGCAACAGTCACGCGAGGGTGCCCAGGTGGTGGGGGCGACCATCCATTCGATCCGTCAGCTGGCTCAGGAAGTGGAAAGCGCCTCCGACACCATCCAGACCCTGGAGCAGGAAACCGCCAACATCGGTGCGGTACTGGCGGTGATCAAGGGCATCGCTGAACAGACCAACCTGCTGGCGCTCAACGCGGCCATCGAGGCAGCGCGGGCAGGGGAGCAGGGCCGCGGTTTTGCCGTGGTCGCCGATGAGGTGCGAGCGCTGGCAGCACGTACCCAGGAGTCGACCAAGGACATCCAGCAGATGATCGAGCGTCTACAGGCTGGTGTGCAGAATGCGGTCAAGGCCACGCACTCAGGCAGCGCACGGGCGCGGCAGAGCGTGGAGCAGGCTGCCGGTGTGGACCAGGCTTTGAGCGTGACCGGTGATTCGGTGCAACGCATCAACGACATGGCTGCGCAGATCGCCACCGCCTGCGAGGAACAGAGCAGTGTTACCGAGGAAATCGCGCGCAATATCAGCGACATTCGCGACCTCTCCAACGAAGCGGCGCAGACCTCCGAACAGAGCACGCGGGCCAGCCAACACCTGTCCGAGCTGTCCCACGGGCTGGCCCAGTTGGTGGGACGTTTCCGGGTGTGACGTCAGTGTCTCGCGTATCTAAGTGTTTGAAGCAGTTGTAAGTTTACGTTTAGCCGTTACAATGGCGCGGCTCGTCGCAATGGCGAGCAGCGTTATGGTGGCCCTGCCGGTCCCCTCGCAACGATTACCCGTTAACCTGGTCAGGCCCGGAAGGGAGCAGCCACAGCGGGAACATTGTGTGCCGGGGTGTGGCTGGTAGGGTCCACCTCCAGTTTCCAAGCCCTTGCATCCTTCTATCTCAATATCTCAACGCCCATCTGGCGGTTTTTTTGCTGTGCGTAATAAAACGCCCGCGCTTTGGGCGCGGGCTTTCGGCTGTTTGCAGGCTCAGGCGATGCGGTAATTCAACACGCTGTCCTGTTCCTTGAGCGTCTTGCGCAGATCGGCTGGGATATTGCCGGCGCGTACGGCCAGTTCCAGGCGGATTTCTTCCAGGCTCTGGGCGAAGGCATTCTGGTCGTTGATCTGTGGCTTGGCCAGGACGCGGCTGTAGACAGTGCTGTCGCTCTCGTCGAGCAGGGCGAGGATGATGCTGCCGTCCGGTCGCGGTGAGCTGAAGCTGGCACGCAACGGATTGAACAGGTGATCGACGAGCTGTTGGTTGGTGAGTTCCATGTCCTACTCCATCCTGAGGTTGGTCACCTTCGACCTCAGGATGACGACTTAGTTCAGGCAGTGAGCGACTGGCGGGTACGCTCGATCACCTGTTGCAGCGATTCGTCGTTGTACTGGCCTGGGTAGAGACGCTGGCTGTACTGGGCGATACCGGTCTTGTCGACCAGGGTAAAGCTGAAGCTGCCCTTGCGCGTTGCCTGGATGCGGCAATCGAACGGAGCGAAGGCGTGAGTCAGGGTGCTGATGGCTTTCTGAATTTGATGTTGAGCATTCATTTTTTCTAGGTATTCCTTAAAGCATGTGCGCTTCGTTGCGCGTGGTGTAGCTCCATGTGGTTGGCCGAAAAACGGCCATAGCATGTCAACCGATCGGAGCTTGATTAGCACGATAAAGTTCCATTGTTACGGTTCTTCGGCGTGGTCGGTACGTCGGAGGCAGGCAGAGGAACTGCACCGATAAACGGCGAGTCGGCCTGATCAGTCAGCAGGTGGGATCGGGGAGGGCGGCAGCGCGGAGATGCGCTAGACGTTGAACCGGGAAACCAGCGAGGGGGCGCAAAGGCCTTAATGACTTACAGCGTGGTACGAACGGCGCGGATGGTAATGCTTTGTGCAAGAAATAACCAGCACTATTTCTCAAGTCAGGGCGATGCTGCCCCACACATGCGGGTGGCGGATGCAATTTGCCGGTTGCTCCGCTAGGATTAGCCCACTTTTGCTTTCCTCATATGACGGTTTTCCATGAGTTATCAGGTTCTTGCACGTAAATGGCGTCCGCGCTCGTTCCGCGAAATGGTCGGCCAGACGCATGTGCTCAAAGCCCTGATCAACGCCCTGGACAGCCAGCGCCTGCACCATGCCTACCTGTTTACCGGTACGCGTGGTGTGGGCAAGACCACTATCGCGCGGATCATTGCCAAGTGCCTGAACTGCGAAACCGGCATCAGCTCTACCCCTTGCGGCACCTGCTCGGTATGTCGGGAAATCGATGAGGGGCGTTTCGTCGACCTGATCGAAGTGGACGCCGCCAGCCGCACCAAGGTCGAAGATACCCGTGAGCTGCTCGACAACGTGCAGTACTCGCCGAGTCGTGGGCGCTTCAAGGTCTACCTGATCGACGAAGTGCACATGCTTTCCACCAGCTCCTTCAACGCCCTGTTGAAGACCCTGGAGGAGCCGCCGCCCCACGTCAAATTCCTCCTCGCCACCACCGACCCGCAGAAGTTGCCGGTTACCGTGCTGTCGCGCTGCCTGCAGTTCTCGTTGAAGAACATGCCGCCGGAGCGGGTGGTAGAGCACCTGACCCACGTATTGACCGCCGAGAACGTCCCGTTCGAGGACGATGCCCTGTGGCTGCTCGGCCGCGCTGCCGACGGCTCGATGCGCGACGCCATGAGCCTGACCGACCAGGCGATTGCCTTCGGCGAGGGCAAGGTGTTGGCGGCTGACGTGCGTGCCATGCTTGGTACGCTCGATCATGGTCAGGTCTACGGTGTGCTACATGCGCTGATCGAGGGCGATGCACGGGCGCTGATCGAGGCGGTACGGCATCTTGCCGAGCAGGGGCCGGATTGGAATGGTGTGCTCTCGGAAATGCTCAACGTTCTGCATCGTGTGGCGATTGCCCAGGCGCTGCCAGAGGCCGTCGACAATGGCCAGGGCGACCGCGAGCGTGTGCTGCAACTGGCCCAGGCGCTGCCAGCCGAGGATGTGCAGTTCTACTATCAGATGGGTTTGATCGGGCGTCGTGACTTGCCCCTGGCACCTGAGCCGCGCGGCGGCTTCGAGATGGTGCTGCTACGGATGTTGGCCTTCCGCCCGGCGGGAGCCGATGACGCGCCCAAGGTCACGCTAAAGCCCTTGGGGATCAGCCAGGCCACTGCTGATTCCCAACAAAATCCAGTGGCCGGCACCGCTATGCCGGCTTCTGCTCCTGTGCTTTCTTCGCCTGCTCCTGCTCCTGCTCCTGCTGTCGCACCGGCGCCTGTTGCGCCTGCCCCGGTTGAGGCCGTCGCGGCTACGCCAGCGCCTGTCGTTGAGCCTGCCGTGAGTGAGCCGGAACCCGAGGTTGTGCCTGCGGTTGCAGCGACCGCTATCGTGGAGCCTGAGCCTGAGCCTGAGCCTGAGCCCGCTGCCCCTGCTGTCGTCGATGTGCCCTGGGAAACTTCCGCGCCCGTTGCGCCTGTGGCCGACGCCGTTCAGGCCGTCGCGTCAGTCGTGCCTGAGGTGACTGTTGTCGAGCCTGAAGTCCCGCAAGTGACCGCGGCTGCCGCTGCGGAGCAGAGCGAGGCTGCGCAGCCGGTGGTGGAAACCGATGGCGCCGACGACGAGCCGCCGCTTGGTGACTACGACTATGTCGAAATGGACGCCGAAACCCTCGATTACGATTTCGGCCAGGCTGAAACCGCTGCGCCTGCGGTCGAAGAACCGTTGCCGGCCGCCAAGCCGGCTACCGGGCTGGCGGCGGAGTGGCTGTCACTGTTCCCGCAGCTCGGCCTGGGCGGCATGACTGGCAGCATCGCCGCCAACTGCACCCTGATCGAAGCCAATGGTGATGACTGGCTGCTGCACCTGGACCCGGCGCACAGCGCGCTGTTCAACCCGACTCAGCAGCGCCGTCTCAATGATGCGCTGAACCAGCAGCAGGGACGCAGCATCAAACTGCGCATAGAACTGTGCAAGCCCGAGCAGGAAACGCCGGCGCAGGCCGCTGCTCGTCGCCGCGCTGATCGCCAGCGCAGCGCCGAGTCCTCGATCCATGCCGACCCGCTGGTGCAGCAAATGATTCAGCAGTTCGCGGCCAAGGTGCGCGACGACAGCATCGAACCACTCGATACCCCCAGTTAATTCTGAACACCGAGGATACCGACATGATGAAAGGTGGCATGGCAGGCCTGATGAAACAGGCTCAGCAAATGCAGGAAAAAATGCAGAAGATGCAGGAAGAGCTGGCCAACGCCGAAGTGACCGGCCAGTCCGGCGCCGGTCTGGTCAGCGTGGTGATGACCGGTCGTCACGACGTCAAGCGCATCACCCTGGATGACAGCCTGATGCAGGAAGACAAGGAAGTGCTCGAAGACCTGATCGCCGCTGCCGTCAACGATGCGGTGCGCAAGGTTGAGCAGAACAGCCAGGACAAGATGTCCGGCATGACTGCAGGGATGCAGCTGCCCCCCGGCTTCAAAATGCCCTTCTGACAGGCCACGTGCCGTCCAGTCGACGCACATGGCGGTGTTGCCGGCGAACTCGGAATCCTCATGTGCTCCAGCACACTGCGGTTCCTCGTCCGCCGGCGCCTTGCCCTGCACGCCGCCTGATCGCCACTCTTACTCGTATTGCTCGCGTGTGCAGTTCGTAGGGTGGGCTTTAGCCCACCAGATCATTGCCCGCCAACTTTTGCAGGACTTCCATGAGCTTCAGCCCTCTGATTCGCCAGTTGATCGATTCTCTGCGCATCCTGCCCGGCGTCGGCCAGAAGACTGCGCAGCGCATGGCGCTGCAACTGCTTGAGCGTGATCGCAGTGGCGGTCAGCGTCTGGCGCAGGCGTTGAGTGCGGCGATGGAAGGCGTGGGACATTGCAAGCGCTGCCGCAGCCTGAGCGAGGACGAGGTCTGCCAGCTGTGCCTGGACGAGCGGCGTGACGACAGCCTGCTGTGTGTGGTGGAAGGTCCGATGGACGTGCATGCAGTGGAGCAGACCGGCTTTCGCGGTCGCTACTTCGTGCTCAAGGGGCACCTGTCGCCGCTCGATGGCCTGGGTCCGGAAGCCATCGGTATTCCAGCGCTGCTGGAGCGTGTCGAGGCCGGTGCTTTCAGCGAAGTCATCCTGGCGACCAATCCGACGGTAGAGGGCGAGGCCACGGCGCACTACATCGCCCAGATCCTTGCCGGCAAAGGCCTGATCGCCTCGCGTATCGCCCATGGTATGCCGCTGGGCGGTGAGCTCGAACTGGTCGATGGCGGCACGCTGGCCCATGCCTTGGCTGGCCGGCGCCCGATCAGCCTGTAAACCGTCAAACCCTCTCGATTCGGAGTGCCTGTGATCGCTGACACTCTGTGCCGTATTGCCCTGTTGCTCCTGCTTGTAGCGCCCCTGGCCGCGCAAGCTCAATGCCCGGCCGGGCAGGTACAGGTGTGCCTGGGCAGCTCCTGTCTGTGCGTGCCGGATCCCGTGCGTATGCGTGAGGACGGCCTGAACCTGGCCGCGGTCAGGCTTGAAGCGTGGTTGCTGCAATCTCGCCAGGCCGCTCTGCGGGCCGGTACCGAGCCCATCCCTTTGATGATTCGCGCGCAGCTCGCGCGGTTCTACGACGATGCGTTGCTCGATGAAGTGCGTTATCGCGTCGGCATAACAGACGAGATGGACGCTGCCACCGTCATGCTGCAGAACCCCGATGTACAGGCCGTGACGCTGGTCGACGTGGTGGTGTTTCGCAGCAGCGATGCCGCCGCAGAGGATGCTGTGCTGTGGGCGCATGAGTTATGGCATGTGCAGCAGTACCGTGAGTGGGGCACCGATGGCTTCGCCCAGCGCTACACCCGTAATTTCCAGTCAGTGGAAGGGCCGGCCTACGAAATGGGCGAGCGAGTGAGGAAGGCGCTGCGCGAGCAGAAATGAAACGCTCGCTTGAAAACCAAGCAAGCGCTAGGTTAGGGTGGCCAAAACAATAACGGGAGTACCCGCATGGCCGCCCCTTTGTCGTATTTCGATGAATCCCACCAACTGGTTCGTGATTCCGTCCGGCGTTTCGTCGAGCGCGAGATCCTGCCGCATATCGACGAGTGGGAGGAGGCCGAGGAGTTTCCTCGTGAGCTGTACCTCAAGGCCGGCGCCGCAGGCATTCTCGGTATCGGCTACCCGGAGCAGTTCGGCGGCAGTCACGAGGGCGATGTCTTCGCCAAGGTCGCGGCCAGCGAGGAGCTGATGCGCAGTGGCTCGGGCGGACTGGTGGCCGGGCTGGGTTCACTGGATATCGGCTTGCCGCCCATCGTCAAATGGGCCAAGCCCGTCGTGCGCGAGCGTGTAGTGCCGCAGGTGCTGGCCGGCGAGAAGATCATGGCGCTGGCGGTGACGGAGCCTTCTGGTGGCTCCGATGTGGCCAATCTCAAAACCCGTGCCGTGCGTGACGGCGACCACTACCGCATCAATGGCAGCAAGACCTTCATCACCAGTGGTGTGCGTGCCGATTACTACACGGTCGCGGTGCGTACCGGTGGCGAGGGCTTTGGCGGCGTCAGCCTGTTGCTGGTGGAGAAGGGTACGCCGGGTTTCACCGTCGGGCGCAAGCTGAAGAAGATGGGTTGGTGGGCGTCCGACACTGCCGAGCTGTTCTTCGACGATTGCAAGGTGCCGGTGGAGAACCTGATTGGTGTGGAGAACGCCGGCTTCGCCTGCATCATGGCCAACTTCCAGAGCGAGCGCCTGAGCCTGGCGATCATGGCCAACATGACCGCGCAACTGGCGCTGGAAGAGTCGATGAAATGGGCGCGCGAGCGTCAGGCGTTCGGTAAACCGGTGGGCAAGTTCCAGGTGCTCAAGCACCGCCTGGCCGAGATGGCGACCCAGTTGGAGGTATCGCGTGAGTTCACCTACCGCCAGGCCGCACAGATGGCGGCTGGCAGAAGCGTGATCAAGGAGATTTCCATGGCCAAGAACTTCGCCACCGATATCGCTGACCGTCTGACCTACGATGCGGTGCAGATCATGGGTGGCATGGGTTATATGCGCGAAAGCCTGGTCGAGCGCCTGTACCGCGACAACCGCATTCTCTCCATCGGTGGGGGCACGCGGGAGATCATGAACGAGATCATTTCGAAGCAGATGGGTTTGTAGCGGCTGGCGTGGGAGGGGCTTCAGCCGCGATTAGCCTAAACGAGGCGAAATAAAGCGCCTCCCACGGAAATCGGTGATCAGGATGCTGCCTGACTCTGCGCCGCCTGGCGCAGGCGCGCGATGTCGCGTTGCGGTGGATCACCGAACAGGCGGCTGTACTCGCGGCTGAACTGCGATGGACTTTCGTAGCCAACGCGATAACTGGCCGCCGCTGCTTCGAGGTTGTCGCACAGCATCAGCCGGCGAGCCTCCTGCAAGCGCAGCTGCTTCTGGTACTGCAGCGGGCTGAATGCCGTCACGGCCTTGAAGCGATGGTGCAGGGTCGACGGGCTCAGGTTCACCTCGCGGGCCAGCTCCTCGATACGCAGCGGCTGGTCGAAGTTCTTGCGCAGCCACTCGATAGCGCGGGAGATGCGTTGGCTCTGGCTGTCGGCGATGACCACTTCATGCAGGCGATGGCCCTGTGGGCTGAGCAGCATGCGATAGAAAATCTCGCGCAGGGCCAGTGGCGCCAGCATGGCGATGTCGCGCGGGGTTTCCAGCAGGCGCAGCAGGCGAATCACCGCATCCAGCAGGCGTGGGTCGAGACGATCGAGAAACAGCGCGCGCTGTGAGGCAGCATCCGGTGCCGGAATGGGCGGCATCTCGGTGAGCAGGCTGCTGATCAGGGCTGGATCGATCTCCAGTGCAAGACTCAGGTACGGCGCCTCCGGGCTGGCTTCGATCACTCGGCCCGTCACCGGCAGCACCACCGATGCCACCAGATAGTTCAGTGGATCATAGACATAGAGTTCGTCACCCAGGCGTATCTCCTTGCGGCCCTGGGCGATGATGCACAGGCACGGGTCGTAGACCGTTTGCATCGGCAGGCTCGGTGTCGTGGCGCGCGCCAGTTTCAACCCTGGAATAGCAGTGAGGTGCAGGCCGTCCTCGGGTACGAAGCGATCGACCAGGCGTGCCATTTCATGGCTGAGTTCGGCAAGGGGAGTGTCGAGCGTTGTGGCGGTGTGAATGGGTGACTGCATGGCGCGCCTCCGGAAAGTCAGCGAAGCCTAGCCAGGTTTTTCAGGCAAGTCATGAGGGGCGGCAGGATTAGGCAAATATTTGCCAGTAATGGGCAAATGACCAGTTATACAGAGTATTTCAAGGTTTATCGCATGACGATTCGGCTGCCTGGCAGTGATCCAATCAATGCAGGTTTAGGCAAGAATATGCCAGTAATCGACTAACGCTGGGATGACCATCTGCCTGATCTTTGTCGTCATCGCGTCGTGCCTCTGTGCCGGCTCAAGCACATGCAGTAGCCATGTCACCCGCTAAGTGGTGCCCACATCCCTCACGAAAGGAGCGAGCCATGCCGAGTAAATGGTTGATCGCGCCATTGACCCTGTTGTTGCTCGCCACGGCCTGGCTCGACTCAAGAGCCGTTGGCGGAGCGACTTTCGTCGAACCAGACGCAGCGCCCCATGTTTTGCAGCGAAACGCTGCCGGTCTGTATTGATTCAGTTCCAGGAGGTTGCCATGAGCATCATTCATCGTATGACCTTTTATGCCCGTCATGGCCGTTCGACTCGGTTGGGTCAGTGCCTGGCGCGGTTGCACGAGGTTGGCCGAGATATGCCGGGCTGCGAACGTCTGCGTGTATTTCCTCTGCACAATGATCCACTGACCTGGTTGATAGAAGGGCAGTGGCGCTCAGCTGCGGCACGTGACGCTTTCCTCGGCAGCGAAGGTCTGCGCCGGGTAGTGGCTCAGGCTATAAACGAAGGGCTGTTCACTCAGCTCGAATGCGGCATGGAGTTACAGCAGCAGGTCGCCTGAGTCGCTCAGACTTGCCTTTGTGAATTTATCTCTATAGATTTTCATGAAATTAATTATTAAAAATTTCATGAGTCATCTATGTTTCGCCACGCCAGTGAGCACGTCGACAGCTACTACGCGCAGAGCTGTCAGGATCGGCTGAAGCGCTATCCGACCCTGCAGGGTGACTTGCAGTGTGATGTGCTGGTGGTCGGCGCCGGCTTCAGTGGCTTGCACACCGCCTTGCGCCTGATCGAAGCGGGACGCAAGGTCATTCTGCTCGAGGCCAGTCGCGTGGCCTGGGCTGCCTCCGGGCGTAACGGTGGGCAGGCGATTCTCGGCTGGTCCTGCGATATGCCGCCGCTGGAAAAGGCGCTTGGTATCGAGCGTGCACGCCGTCTATGGGACGGTATGGCCTGGGCGTCCCGCGAGTTGCGCGAACTGCCGCAGCGTCATGGTTTCGACTGCGATTACCGCCGGGGTCATCTGTGGACGGCAGTGCTCCCGCGCCGCGTGGCGCTGCTGCATGAATGGCAGGAAGAGGCCGCCTATAAGTGGGGGCACCGCGCGCTGCAGTTCGTCTCTCGTGAGCAGATGCCGCAATGGGTCGCCAGTGAGCGTTATCAGGCAGGTCTGTATGACCCAGAAGCCGGCCACCTCAACCCGCTCAAGCTGGCACTGGGTCTGGCCGAGGCCTTCGTTCGCGCCGGCGGGCAGATATTCGAGCAGAGCCGTGCGCTGAGTCAGGATAAGCAGGGCGACGGCTACTACGTGCGTACCGAGCAGGGCAGCGTGCAGGCCGATCAACTGGTGCTGGCCTGCAACACCTATATCGACGATCTGGAGCCGCGTCTGGCTCGGCGCATCCTGCCGGTCGGCACCTACCAGATCGCCACCGAGCCGTTGGGCGCAGAGCGCGTCGAGGCATTGCTGCCGCGCAACACCTGCGTCACCGACAACCAGTTCGTCCTCGATTACTTCCGCCGTACGCCGGATCACCGCCTGCTGTTCGGCGGGGGCTGCACATACCTCGGCGGCTTGCCAAAGGACATCGCTGCTGCCACGCGGCCATTCCTCGAGCGTGTATTCCCGCAGTTGTCAGGCGTGGCCATCGACTTTGCATGGGGCGGGCATATCGACGTGACTCGTGCTCGTACGCCGGATATCGGCGGCGAGAACGGCCGTTACTGGCTGCAGGGCTTCTCCGGACATGGCGTATTGCCGACGCTGGCGGCTGCGCGAGCGGTCAGCGATGCCATTCTCGGCAATGACGACGAACTGGCGCTATACCGGCAGCTGCGCAACCCTGAATTCCCCTTCAGCGAGCGCCTGGCGGCGCCGCTCGAGGCCATTGGCAAGGCCTGGTACCGATTAAGAGACAGCTTCTGAAATGGACAGCCCAGAGATGGACAAGAACCTGGAGATGGCAGCCCTGGCCGTGCTCATCCACGACCTGCGCAAGCACAAGAAGGTCACCCTCAACGAGCTGGCCGAGCGCATCGGCCGCTCCGTGGGCTTTCTCTCGCAGGTCGAGCGTGGCTTGTCGCGCCCGACGGTGGAGGATCTGACCGCCATCGCTGAGGCGCTCGACGTACCCACGACCTATTTCTACAGCCTGCCCAAGCCCAAGGCGCTGGATTGGGTGACCCGGCCGGACGAACGCCGCACCCTGTACCTGGCTGGCGGCATCACCGACATCATGGCCTCGCCGACGCTGCAGGGCGCCTTCATGGTCGTAGACAGCCTGCTCGAGCCGGGCGCCAGCAGTGGCGAGCGGCAGATGAGCGACCGTTCGGAGCAGGCCGGCTACGTGCTCGAAGGCCAACTGACGCTATGGTTGGGCGAGGACGAACAGAGCGCCACGCTTTACCCCGGCGACGTTTTCCAGGTGCCGAGCTATGCGCGCCTGCGTTATGCCAACCAAGGCGACACCCCCGCGCGGGTGTTGTGGATCTACACCTGACCTCCCGTGAATCGGAAATCACCACCATGAACGCCACCCGAGTCGAGCTGCTCGACGAAGTCCGCCAATTCCGCCAGGCCCACCCCGAGGTGCGCTTCGTCGACCTGATCTGTCTGGATATCCCTGGGCATTTCTACGGCAAGCGCTACCCCATCGAGATGCTGGAGAAGGTTGCCGCCGGCAGTGTCCTGAAGTTGCCGCAGAATTGCGTGCTGCTCGGTGCCCAGGGCGGGCTCTACGAGATCGGCGACTACTGCTTCCATGACGGCGACCCGGACGCACCACGGCGACTGATTCCTGGAACGCTCAAGCTGGTGAACTGGGAGCGTCAGCCGCTGGGACAGATGCTGATCAGCTCCGATGGCACCGAAGCACCCATCGAGTTCGAACCGCGCGAGGTGCTGGCGCGTGTGGTGCAGCGCCTGGCGGCGCGTGGCATTCACCCGGTGGTGGCCTTCGAGCTGGAGTTCTACCTGTTCGACAAGGCGCTCAAGGACGGCTTGCCGCAGTACCCGCGCGATGACCTGAGCGGGGATGCCGACGACCAGCCGAACATGCATATCGAACGGCTGTCGCGCTTTGCCGAGGTGCTCGACGACATCAGCGAGACTGCGCGGCTGCAGGGCATTGATACCACGGTGATCACCGCCGAGATCGGCCCGGGGCAGTTCGAGATCAACTTCAGTCATAACGCCGACCCGATGCAGGCAGCCGACTGGTCGGCGCTGTTCTGCCGGGTGACCCGTGGCGTGGCGCTCAAACACGGCCATCGCGCCAGCTTCATGGCCAAGCCGTACCTGCAGTATCCAGGCAGCGGCATGCACATCCATGTCAGCCTGTACGACGAGGCCGGTGACAACCTGCTGGCCCGTGACGAGCAGCGTCCGTTGCGGCATGCCGTGGCCGGTTGCCTGGAGCTGCTGCCGGAGCTCATGCCGATCTACGCGCCGAACCACAACAGCTACCGCCGCTTTGGCGCCCAGGTGAATTCGGCGAGCAAGGCCAGCTGGGGCTTCGAAGACCGCGACGCCTGTGTGCGCATTCCCGAGTCGGACGCGCGCAATCTGCGCCTGGAATTCCGCCTGCCGGGCGCCGATGCCAACCCTTACCTGGTGCTGGCGGCGCTGCTGACCAGTATCGAACAGGGCCTCGACGCCCAGGTCGAGCCCATTGCACCACTGAATGACGACCGCGCCAGCGGCGTCGACTTTCCCAACGACATGCTCGACGCCGTGCGCCGTATGCAGGCCGGCGAGCGCGTCGTCGCTGGTCTAGGCAGCGAGTTCGTCATGGTTTATTGCGAGAACAAACGCCAGGATCACCTGGCCTTCATGCACGACATCAGCCCGCGCGAATACCGCTGGTACCTGTGATGTCACGGACAGAAGGAGGCGCCATGAACAACGCCCAGAACAACTCGAAAACCGCACGCTGGCAGGCCCTGAGCCAGGCCCACCACCTGGCGCCGTTCAGTGATTACAAGCAGCTGGCCGAAAATGGCCCGCGCATCATCACCGAGGCCAAG
>NZ_RHQP01000038.1:0-47368 GCF_003935465.1 Pseudomonas sp. o96-267 | reverse complement strand
GCTTTACGATCAGTTACGAAGACAGGCTGCCGCAGCAGTAACCCAAGCCCCGGTTACACAAAATTCTGCACACCCTCTCGCCGGGTGCGCAAGCCAACCCACCGAACGAGTTAACACCATGAGCAAACCATTGGTATCCCTTGCCGTACTCAAGGCCAAACCCGGTAAGCAACAGGAACTGAAAGAAGGCTTGCTGAGCCTGATAGAACCCACGCGGGCCGAGCCGGGCAATCTTGATTACGTGCTGTTCGAAATGCGTGATGAACCGGGCACCTTCTACATGCGTGAAGCCTTCAAGGATCAGGCAGCCCTGGATGCGCATTTTGCGACGCCCTATTTTCAGGCGTTTGCCGCCACCGCTGATGAACTGCTCAGCGAGCCATTGCAGCTGATATTCCTCGAGCAGGTATCCAACTGAGTGGGACCCATGGCCATTGCTTGATGCATGGGGATGCCCGTTGGTTCGCTGATGGTCGCTCCCACGCCTCTAGATGGGCCGCCTGGTGGTCTGCGCCGACCGGGCGAGAGTCCCTGTCTTAATGCTTTATCAGCGTTGGCGGGCGTTCAACGTCCGCCAACTGCGCGTGTGCATGCGTGGTGTCGGCTGACCGCCACAGGTGATTGCAATCGGCGTTTCGTGAAGCCCCACGGCTAGCGTGGGGCATTGCCTCAATGCAGGGCGCGCGAGGGCAGGCGCTCGTCGACCAGTTGCTGAGCCTGGAGCGCGAGTGCATCGAGGTGCGCGTCACGCTGCTTTTCCGCCTGTTGCATGGCGCGCTGGCCGTGTTGCTTGAGCAGGTAGGCGTGAATCTGCCTGACCTCGGTGGAGGCAAACACCGGCGCCAGGTCGGCGACCGCTACCATGCCGGTGGAGCGGTAGTCGCGGCTGTTCATCATCACCAGCGCACCCTGAGCGGCCAGCACCTGCAAGCCTAGGGCCTCGAACAGCGGCACCTTGCCTGCCACGCAGGCCAGCTCCAGATGCGGGCGTCGCTCCAGCACCCGTTGCAGCAGCGCCCGGCCGATGCCCTGAGCGCGATACTCGTTATGCACCGCCAGATAGGCGAGGGTGCAGGCGGCAGCATCGTCCGGGCTCGGCAGATACAGGGCAAACCCCAGCACACGGGCCGGATCTTCATCGTCCAGCGCCAGTAGCAACTGCACGGGGCCTTCGGCGTCGCCGTTCATGGTCTGCAGGTGCAGATGCAGCTCATAGCCGATCACGTACTGGTACAACTGATACAGCGGATTGCTTGGCAGCAGCGGTACTGCGCTGACATCGGCGAAGTAGTCCACCACCATCTGCTGCACTTGGCTCTTCAGTGACTCGGGCGGCGGGCTGCTGAGGTGGGAAAGGGTGAACATCGGTATATGGTCCGCTGGAGAATGCGTGGGCCGTGGATTGTAACCCGCGGGCGGGGTTGCTCGGGCGCCATGATCGTACCCTCACTCGGCGTTACCCCGTGTCGCGGATACCATTTTCCGGCCTCGCCCCATCAATTCCCTCTGGCCGTTTTGCGCCTCGGGTAACATGGCGGCGCAGCGAACTCGGACCCAGAACAACCTTATGCCATCGCCGAAACGAAAATACTCAGGCATCGAGCGCGAGCTGATTCGCACCCTGACCCTTGCCTGTGAAACGGCGAAAAGCGAAATCGTCGGCTTCCAGTGGCTGACCCATGATGTGAACTACGAGCAGTTTCCGCAGAGCCTTGTGGTGACCTGGGTGTTCGACAGCGAAGCGAACAAGGCGCGTGCACTTGCCTGCGCCGACAAGGCGAGAATGCGGGCGCTGACGCTGGCCGCTTTCGATGAGGTGGGCATCAGCGTTTCCAGCATCGCCGACCACGTCGCGTTCTCGGTCGAACGACCGGCAAGGGGCAAGCGTGGCCAAGGACATTGAGAACCCCTGCGTGTCGCTGTGCCAGCTCAACAGTGAGCTGTGCGTCAGTTGCGGGCGCACGCGCGAGGAAATCCGCAAATGGCGAGGCATGAAAAGGCCCGAGAAGATGGCCAGTGTGCAGAAGGCCGCAGCGCGGATGAAGGCGATTGCCAAGAAGAAAGGCAAAGGTCAGTAGGGTGGATGACGCTTTTTTCATCCACTCTTCAGCGGTTCTCAGGTCTACTCGCTCAACCAGCCAAGAACCACGATGGCTCACGCCTGACGGCACTTTGGTTAGACCTCAGTTACACCACTTCCTGGGACACGATCCGGCGTGAACTCGCCGCTTCCATGTTGTTGCCGATACCGGTTCCGCTCTTACAGCGGCTCACTTTTGGCAGACGCCCCAAAAGTAAGCAAAAGGTCTGTGCCCCTGCCATCCGGCCCGACTTCGTCGGGTTCCCTCGCTCCATCATTGTTCTAGGGGCCCGCCGCGAAGGGCCATCCCTGGCCCATCGCGGCTCTCGCGGCATCCATGCCGCTCAACCCCTTACACAACGATTCCACTCGGCCTCCTGACGGGGCGTTTGGCGTCGTCTGTGAGATCGGCGATCCAGCACCAAACAGAGCGAGAGCATTGCGGCTTGGCCGCAATGCTCTCGCTTTAAGCTCTGCTTTTGCTTTTTTGCTCTGCCTTCCACAACACGTTCAAACACCGCGGTCCCCGAATCCCGTCAGGAGGCCGAGTGGAGGTGCTGTGGAGAGGGGCGTTTGGCATGGATGCCAAACGAGGAGTGATGGGCCAGGGATGGCCCTTCGCGACGACCCTCGGAGCAGCGCCGGAGCGAGGGGAGTTTCGCGTAGCGAAACCCGGATGCCGGGCGCGCTTTCTCTTTGGTTACTTTCTCTTTCGCGCGAGCAAAGAGAAAGTGACTCGCCGTAAGGGCGAAAAGGGGCATGGGTGGCGCCGGTAAATCGTGGTCTGTCCCCGATTGTTCTTTCTCTTTCTCTTTCTCTTTCTCTTTCTCTTTCGCGCGAGCAAAGAGAAAGTGGCTCGCCGTAAGGGCGAAAACGGTAAAGGAGAGCGACATAAAAACGTTTCAGGTTTAACTGGAGTCGTAGGGGGATTAGTATTTTGAAGTTTTTAATTGTTATCTTTGATAAGTTGCGCTTGGATTTTTTGCCATGCGGGGTCACTAGCCTCTATTAAATTGCATAGGTCTCCGGCGCTGTCTTTATTGATCATTTCAAGTGTTCCTGCAGATTGGGTGCGATAATGATTATGCATTTTCTTAACGCGATCCAATATGGGAATTATTTGAGATGTTACTTTATTTAGATAGTCTTGGATGTCAGATAGAGATGTCGGTATTTTGTAACCATTTGGGCTGCTCGCGATTATGACGCTTTCGTCTCGAAGTTTTGCAATTCCTCCAGTGCGTAGCATTTGTTGTGTGATGTCTGTGAGTCCAATATTTTTTAAGTGATTTTCTATTTCTACCGTGCTTATGTAGTTGGACGTTCCCTCTAGTGTGTTTTTGAAAAGCAAGAATTTCAGTATCGCCGTTTGTAGTCTTTTAGATTGATCGGCAGATTTTGGTGTTTTAGAAAGGTAATCATATGCGCTTTTTATAGCGATTTCGTATACCTTTTGGTCTTGGGGTGTTGAAGATTTAGATTGGGGAGGTGATGTGTATCGGATTGGCCACTCAATAAAAGAATTCTGCTTTTCTCTGATTTTATTTAAGTACTCCAGGGCAATATACGGTGGGCATTTTTCTTCGTATATGTGCGCTATCGTGCCCGCATAGAAGTCGGCTACTTGAATTAATATGGCTTCATGGCTCTTTGCTGTTCCGAAGGCCGAGGTGGAGTCGATTAAATCAAATTTCCTATTGACGTACGCTTCTAGCGAGGATTTGAATTCTGGCGACCCATGCTCATCAGCTAACACCTCAATGGTGGGATATGTTTCATATAGGTTTTTATATAGTATGCTGGTTCCATATTTTATGAAGGATTTTTTATGCTTGAGGCCGCTATCTGGATATATTTCAGATTTGTTTATTGCGATAATCTCAAGCCTTATCTCGAGCTTGGCTAGGTCTTCTAGTATTTGAATTCTGCGGTTATGGCTTTTATGTCCGACGTTGCTTGATTTTATTTCGCTTGTTTTGAAATGTCTTTCTCTTATTGCTTCGGCAACTTTTTCGTTTTGCTTTAAATTGTGCTCTGAGCTAATTATTGCGCATACTACATAGTATTCTGATGTTCCGTCCTTTTCTATGTTTAAGCTAGTATTTCCCGACTCGTCGACATATGCGTAATGTTTTTCAGTAAGCATATATTCCTCGCCAATAAAAAGCCCCGCACTAGGCGGGGCTTTTTATTCAACTTCATTCCCAACATCCCTGGCAGGTGTAGGGTCAATCTACTCTGATGTCAGCGAGCCATCAATCCCAGCTCAACGCCCCACCAGTCTGATACTCAATCACTCGGGTCTCGAAGAAGTTCTTCTCCTTCTTCAGGTCCATGATCTCGCTCATCCATGGGAAGGGGTTGGTAGTACCTGGGTACTCTTCCTTCAGGCCGATCTGGGTCAGACGGCGGTTGGCGATGAATTTGAGGTAGTCCTCCATCATCGCGGCGTTCATGCCCAGTACGCCGCGCGGCATGGTGTCACGCGCGTATTCGATCTCCAGCTGGGTGCCCTGCAGGATCATCTGGGTCGCTTCGTCCTTCATCTGGGCGTCCCACAGGTGCGGGTTTTCGATCTTGATCTGGTTGATCACGTCGATGCCGAAGTTCAGGTGCATGGACTCGTCACGCAGGATGTACTGGAACTGCTCGGCGGTGCCGGTCATCTTGTTGCGGCGGCCCATGGAGAGGATTTGGGTGAAGCCGCAGTAGAAGAAGATGCCTTCCAGTACGCAGTAGTAGGCGATCAGGTTACGCAGGAACTGGCGGTCTGTTTCCGGGGTGCCGGTTTCGAACTTGGGATCGGAGATCGAGCGGGTGTACTTGAGGCCCCAGGAGGCCTTCTTCGCGACGCTCGGGATCTCGTGGTACATGTTGAAGATTTCGCCTTCATCCATGCCCAGCGATTCGATGCAGTACTGGTAGGCGTGGGTGTGGATCGCTTCCTCGAAGGCCTGGCGCAGGATGTACTGGCGGCACTCGGGGTTGGTGATCAGGCGGTACACGGCCAGTACCAGGTTGTTGGCAACCAGGCTGTCGGCGGTGGAGAAGAAGCCGAGGTTGCGCATGACGATGCGGCGCTCGTCTTCGCTGAGACCGTCTGTGGATTTCCACAGCGCGATGTCGGCGTTCATGTTCACTTCCTGCGGCATCCAGTGGTTGGCGCAACCATCCAGATACTTCTGCCAGGCCCAGTCGTACTTGAAGGGTACGAGCTGGTTGAGGTCGGCGCGGGCGTTGATCATCTGCTTGTCGCCGACCTGTACGCGTGCGGAGGCGCCTTCGAGGTCGTCCAGGCCTTCCTGGATGTCGAGGTCGTTCAGGGCTTTCTTGGCGCGGGCCACGGCGTCGGAGTCGTTGGCGTCGACGGCGCGGGCCTGCTCGACCGAGCCGGCAGCTTCGCTGTCGAGCTTGTCGAAATTGGTGCCGGCGCTTTGTGCGTTGGCGTTGCTTGCGGCGGCTGCTTCTGCGCCGTCTTCCTTGTCGAATTCATCCCAGCTCAGCATGGCTTGGCTCCTGCGTGAGGGCCGGCGAATAAACCGGCCTGTATGGATATACAGATAATTTGAATTATGTTCCGTTGCGTGATGCGCGCAAGGGTAAACGGGTACCGCTGGTCAGCAGGCGGTGGATTGCTGGCTGACCGTTGCCCCTCGACCCGGAGGAGGAGGGGCGGGAATTTGTGGGGAGGAGTGACGGTTTTGCCTGGGCTTTGGGTCGCGGCTAAAGCCCCTCCCACAAGTACAAGCCGAACCGTTTTGCCCTCTCCCTAACCCTCTCCCGCAAGCGGGAGAGGGGATTTAACGCTGATTTGCTTTAGAGCTTCACAGACCTTCGAGCGTGTAGCTGAGCGAGTAGTCGCAAGGCACCTGCTGGAGTGGAACCCCTGAGCGTACGCATGTACGTGATGGGGGCCGCTCTAGCAGGTAACGCCGCGAATGCCGCTCAGATCCACGCGTCAGCCTTACTGACAGGCTTCGCAGTCGGGTTCGTCGATGGCACAGGCTTTTGGTACGGGCGCCGGGGCCGGAGCTGCCTGCTGGGCAGGAGCCTGGGCCTTGGCCGAGAAGCCTTCGTCACCACCAGCGGACACTGCGTTGAGCTTGCCGGTGTTGATGGTGGACTTCTCGGTGCTGGTAGCGGCCAGGGCACGGAGGTAGTAGGTGGTTTTCAGGCCACGGTACCAGGCCATGCGGTAGGTCACGTCCAGCTTCTTGCCCGAGGCGCCGGCGATGTACAGGTTCAGCGACTGAGCCTGGTCGATCCACTTCTGGCGACGGCTGGCAGCGTCGACGATCCACTTGGTTTCCACTTCGAACGCGGTGGCGTACAGGTCTTTCAGGTCCTGCGGGATGCGCTCGATCTGCTGTACGGAACCGTCGTAGTACTTCAGGTCGTTGACCATGACGCTGTCCCACAGGCCGCGGTTCTTCAGGTCGCGCACCAGGTAGGGGTTGATCACGGTGAATTCGCCGGAGAGGTTCGATTTCACGTACAGGTTCTGGTAGGTCGGCTCGATGGACTGCGACACGCCAATGATGTTGGAGATGGTCGCGGTCGGCGCGATGGCCATGATGTTCGAGTTACGAATACCTTTCTTCACGCGCTCGCGGATCGGCGCCCAGTCCAGCGATTCGGACAGGTCGACGTCGATGTACTTCTGGCCACGGGCTTCGATCAGCAGTTGCTGCGAATCCAGCGGCAGGATGCCTTTGCTCCACAGTGAACCTTCGAAGGTGCTGTAGCTGCCACGCTCTTCGGCCAGGTCACAGGAGGCCTGGATGGCGTAGTAGCTGATGGCTTCCATCGACTTGTCGGCGAACTCGACGGCAGCGTCGGAACCGTAGGCGATGTGCTGCAGGTACAGGGCGTCCTGGAAGCCCATCAGGCCGAGGCCGACCGGGCGGTGCTTGAAGTTGGAGTTACGTGCCTGGTCGACGCTGTAGTAGTTGATGTCGATGACGTTATCGAGCATGCGCACAGCGGTCTTCACGGTGCGGCCGAGTTTCTCGATGTCCAGCTTGCCGTCGACGATGTGGTTGACCATGTTGACCGAGCCCAGGTTGCAGACCGCGATCTCGTCCTTGTTGGTGTTCAGGGTGATCTCGGTGCACAGGTTGGAGCTGTGTACCACGCCCACGTGCTGCTGCGGGCTGCGCAGGTTGCACGGGTCCTTGAAGGTCAGCCATGGGTGGCCGGTCTCGAACAGCATGGAGAGCATCTTGCGCCACAGGTCTTTGGCCTGGATGGTCTTGTACAGCTTGATCTTGCCGTACTCGATCAGGGCTTCGTAGTACTCGTAGCGCTCTTCGAAGGCCTTGCCGGTCAGGTCGTGCAGGTCCGGTACTTCGGATGGGCTGAACAGGGTCCACTTGCCGTCTTCGAAGACGCGCTTCATGAACAGGTCCGGAATCCAGTTGGCGGTGTTCATGTCGTGGGTACGGCGACGGTCGTCACCGGTGTTCTTGCGCAGCTCGAGGAATTCCTCGATGTCCATGTGCCAGGTTTCCAGGTAGGCGCAGACCGCGCCCTTGCGCTTGCCGCCCTGGTTGACCGCCACGGCGGTGTCGTTGACTACTTTGAGGAACGGTACGACGCCCTGGGATTTGCCGTTGGTGCCCTTGATGTAGGAGCCCAGCGCGCGCACCGGGGTCCAGTCGTTGCCCAGACCGCCAGCGAATTTCGACAGCATGGCGTTGTCGTGGATGGCGCCGTAGATGCCCGACAGGTCGTCCGGCACGGTGGTCAGGTAGCACGAGGACAGCTGCGGACGCAGGGTGCCGGCGTTGAACAGGGTCGGGGTCGACGCCATGTAGTCGAACGAGGAGAGCAGGTTGTAGAACTCGATGGCGCGGTCTTCACGGTTCTTCGGCTCTTCGATGGCCAGGCCCATGGCCACGCGCATGAAGAACACCTGCGGCAGTTCGAAGCGGATGCCGTCCTTGTGGATGAAGTAACGGTCGTACAGGGTCTGCAGGCCGAGGTAGGTGAACTGCTGGTCACGCTCGTGGTTCAGCGCCTTGCCCAGCTTCTCCAGGTCGTACTCTTTGAGTTTCGGGTCGAGCAGCTCGAACTCGGCGCCTTTTTCCACGTAGGCCGGCAGGGCCTTGGCGTACAGGTCGGCCATCTCGTGGTGAGTGGCGCTGGCGGTGATGTTGAGGAAGCTCAGGGCTTCGGCGCGGATGTTGTCCATCAGCAGGCGAGCGGTGACGTAGCTGTAGTTCGGCTCACGCTCGACCAGGGTACGAGCGGTCATCACCAGAGCGGTGTTGACGTCTTTCTCGGCCACGCCGTCGTACAGGTTCTTCAGGGTTTCGCGCTCGATCAGCGAGCCATCGACTTCGGCCAGGCCTTCGCAAGCTTCGCGGATGATGGTCTGCAGGCGGCCCATGTCCAGCGGCTGCAGTTCACCGCCAGCGGTGGTGATGCGGATGCTCGGGTGCGGCTGGGCAATTTCGCTGCCGGCACTGGCCTTGCGCTTGTTGGCCTGGGCTTCGCGGTAGATCACGTAGTCGCGGGCGACTTTCTGCTCGCCGGCGCGCATCAGGGCCAGTTCGACCTGGTCCTGGATTTCTTCGATGTGGATGGTGCCGCCGGACGGCATGCGGCGCTTGAAGGTAGCGGTGACCTGCTCGGTCAGGCGCGCGACGGTGTCATGGATACGCGACGAAGCGGCAGCGGTGCCGCCTTCTACTGCAAGGAAGGCCTTGGTGATGGCGACGGTGATCTTGTCATCGGTGTAAGGGACGACGGTGCCGTTGCGCTTGATCACACGCAGTTGGCCGGGCGCGGTGGCAGCCAGATCCTGAGAGGATTCAGCGGCCTGCGGCGCCACGGCCTGCGGGTTCTCGCGAGTAGTGTCGGTATGCATGGAGATCTCCGTGTTCTGTAATTTTTGGTTGGACGTCACGATTAGAAACTGTGCCCTGTCCGCCGTTCATTCCATTAACAACTGAACCGCACGCGGCAGCCGGGCCGGGTACGGGGTGTCGCAAGAGCGGGCAGGTTAGGCACGACTTCAAGTGCCGTCCTGGCGCATAAGTCACAGCGGGGCATTACCACACCCCGCCTACTACATATAGTGGTCGACTGGCGGATAAGGCCGCAGTCTGACCAGCTCACACGCAACGTCTGGCGTTGCTGCGCGGCTGTAACCCAGGCCAGGCCTGGGCTAAGGCGAAACGGTTAGCCGGGACACCTGGAAAACCCTGCGAAAAGGGCTTGCGCGATTCGTTCTTATTGTGTCCGGTTTTCTGCGGTAACCCAACATCTGGTGGGTGCTGCACGATGGGGATACAAGATAGTGCGCTGTTGGAGGCATTGCAAGGCGCTAAAAAAAGAACTGCCTGTGGATAAGCTGTGAGTGCCTTGTGGGTGTTGGCGGCGTAGCCCGCGTGTTCTCTGGCTCTGGCTACCAATGACCGTTCGTCGCCCCTGGGGGAAGGATTTCAGCGAGTTGGCGAAGCTGTTCGGCGGCGCACAGACTACCACTATATATAGTGCTTTTGGCATGTGCTGTGCTTAACCCGGCGCCAGGCTTAGGCGCAGGTTTGCCGCTCGCGCCGGGACGCGCTCAGCCCCTAGAATGGCGACGGTGTTTGCGGCGCTTGCCGCTATGCGAAGGGGAATGGGTGTGGAACAAGAAGCGTGGCAGATTCTGATCGTCGAGGATGACCAGCGCTTGGCGCAGTTGACCCGCGAGTATCTGGAGGGCAACGGCCTGCGTGTGTCCATCGAAGCCGATGGTGCGCGTGCGGCGGCGCGGATTCTCGCCGAGCAGCCGCACCTGGTGATTCTCGACCTGATGCTGCCGGGTGAAGACGGTCTGAGCATCTGCCGCAAGGTACGCAGCGGTTACAAGGGGCCGATCCTGATGCTGACCGCGCGTACTGACGACATGGATCAGGTGCTGGGCCTGGAGATGGGTGCCGACGACTACGTGTGCAAGCCGGTGCGCCCGCGTGTGCTGCTGGCGCGCATTCGTGCACTGCTGCGCCGCCGTGAGGGCAGCGAGAGTGAGCGTGATGAAGGTCAGCCGCGACGTCTGCAGTTTGGTGCGCTGGCTATCGACAGCGCCATGCGCGAAGCCTGGCTGGGCGAGCAGGGCATCGAGCTGACCAGCGCCGAGTTCGATCTGCTCTGGCTGCTGGCGGCCAATGCCGGGCGCATCCTGTCGCGCGAGGAGATTTTCAATTCCCTGCGCGGTATCGAGTACGACGGCCAGGACCGTTCCATCGACGTGCGCATTTCGCGCATCCGCCCGAAGATCGGCGATGACCCGATGCATCCGCGAATGATCAAGACGGTGCGCAGCAAAGGCTACCTGTTCGTCGCCGAGGCCGCCGAAGCACTACCGTTCGGTGATGCGCCGCCGATCCTCCGCGATTGATCGGGCAGCCATGAATTCCATCTTCCTGCGTATCTACGGCGGCATGCTCGCCGCGCTGGTGCTGGTGGCGCTGTTGGGCGTCGGCACCCTGCACCTGGTCAACGAGGTGCGCGGCGACCAGTACCGCGAAGGCCTGGCGCGCGGCACCTTCCGCCTGATGGCGGACAACCTGCTGCCGATGAACGAGGTGGAGCGCAGGCGCGCCCTGGTAGTGTGGTCGCGCCTGCTTGGCATTCCGCTGGAGCTGCAGGCCCTGAGCGACGTGCCGCTGGAAAGCAGCGAGCGCAACCGGCTGCAGCGCGGCCATGTGCTGGTGCAGCAGACTGGGCCGCACTCGGCCAAGGTCTATGGCCTGCTCGACGGCAAGCAGCCGTTGCTGCTGACCGGTGAGATTCAGCAGATCAGCGAGCAACTGGCGCGGGCTACCAACTACCTCCTGATCGACGAACTGATCCGTTACCCGGTAGAGGAACAGCCGCAGCGCCTGGCCGAGCTGAAGGCAGCCAAGCAGTTCGGCTTCAACCTGCAACTGGTACGCCTGGAGGAAGCCACCATCGACCTCGACCAGCGGCGCCGCATCGATGAGGGCGATACGGTGATGGCGCTCGGCAAGGGCGGCGACTCCATCTATGTGTTCTCCGGCATCGTCGATACTCCCTGGGTACTGGAAATTGGCCCGCTGTACCAGATGAACCCCTATCCGCCGCAGCTGCTGGTGCTGATCGGCGCGCTGGGCCTGAGCCTGATCGGCTTGATCGTCTACCTGCTGGTGCGCTCGCTGGAGCAGCGCCTGCGTGCGCTCGAGGGTGCAGCCACGCACATCGCCAGCGGCCGCCTGGATGCGCGCGTGCCGACGCGTGGTGCGGACTCGGTAGGGCGCCTGGCCAGCAGCTTCAACGCCATGGCCGAGCATCTGCAGACCTCCCTGAGCACGCAGCGCGAGCTGGTGCGCGCGGTGTCCCACGAGCTGCGCACGCCGGTGGCGCGGCTGCGCTTCGGCCTGGAGATGATCGCCGATGCACCGAGTGAAAATGCTCGGCGCAAGTACATGGACGGCATGGACAGCGATATCCAGGATCTCGACAAGCTGGTCGACGAGATGCTGACCTACGCTCGCCTGGAGCAGGGTTCGCCGGCGCTGAATTTCCAGCAGGTGGAGCTCAAGGCGCTGATCGATCAGGTGATCGACGAGTTGGCGCCGCTGAGCAACAAGGTGCGCGTGGAGGCGGGTGCGGTGCTCAGCGTGCAGGCCGAGGGCGCCTGCTGGGTTGAGGCTGAGCCGCGCTATTTGCACCGCGCGCTGCAGAATCTGGTCAGCAACGCTATGCGTTACGCCGAAGGCAAGGTGCTGATCAGTTGCCAGGTCGGCTACAAGCGTTGCCGCATCGACGTCGAGGACGACGGCCCGGGCGTGCCGGAAGAAGCCTGGGAGCGCTTGTTCAGCCCCTTCCTACGCCTCGATGACAGCCGCACGCGGGCCTCCGGTGGGCATGGCCTGGGCCTGTCCATCGTGCGCCGGATCATCTACTGGCACGGTGGCCGGGCGCAGATCAGTCGTAGCGATAGCCTTGGCGGCGCGCGTTTCAGCCTGGTGTGGCCGCGGCGTCAGGGGGAGTAGGGCGCGATTGTGTGGTGGGCCCGGTGCGCTGTGCGCACCGATTTTTTGCCTGCGCTGTAGCCCGGATGCAATCCGGTGCGATTGAGCGCGGCCAAAAGCATCGCGGCTGAAGCCGCTCCTACAGAGGCTCACAGGTCCCGTGGGAGCGGCTTCAGCCGCGATAGCTCTATCCAGCTCGCATGAAATCCGGGCTACGCCGTGACCGCCGCCGGCTTTGCAGGGTGTGCCGCGCGCACCGGATTATCCATGTGCGTCGGGGCGCTTGATCACGCCGCCACGGCCACCAGGCTCAGCACCTTGTTATCGAACAGCGCGAACTGGCCATCCAGCTCGGCGCCCGTGCGCCATTCCGGGTGCAGGTCGATCAGCAGGCGTAGGCGTGCGCTGTCGTGGTCCATCTCCAGCAACTCGGCGTCATGGAAATAGAAGCGCGTCAGGGTCAGCGGGTAGAGCGCCTTGAACAGGCTTTCCTTGAGCGAGAAGGTCAGGCTGATGCGCGTGGCGCGGGCCTCGTCGTCCAGGCCCGACAAGCGCTGCAACTCGGCTGGAGTGAGGATTTCGCCCTGCAGGCGTTGGGCGCGCTCTGCGGGCAGCAGGCGCTCGACGTCCAGGCCTAGCGCGCGCCAATGCTCACGCTGGGCGACCAGTGCAGCAGCCCAGTTGTCGCCATGGGTGATGGAGCCGACCACGCCACGTGGCCACTGCGGCGCGCGGTCTTCGCCGACGGCCGGCACGCTGGGCTGGCCGGTCACGCGGCGCAGCGCCTCGCGGGCGCACAGGCGTCCGGCCAGATACTCGGCCTGGCGCTTGGCGACGCCGCGCACCGGGGCGATATCGCAGCGAGCGAAGTCATCTTCTGCGAGACGGGCAGGGTCGAAATGTGTGCTGACCAGCTGCGCGCCGTCCACTGCGTGGGGCAGCGGGTTGTGGGTGTCGAGTGGGCTACAGCAGGCGGGGTGGTGAGCGTTCATGGGCGCGATTGTGCCGCGCGGCGGACCGTGCAGTCATCTGCCGTTTACATTTCTTTGCAGGCAGGTAACAAAGCTAAACGGACGCTGAGGCTGGCTTTTGTCAGACTGCGCTGGCATTCCCCAGGGAATGCAGGTGAGGTTGTAGTCAGTGCGAGGGCACTGACGTTTTCTCCGAGTTCGAGAACGGTAGCCCGATTGGGCTGCCGTTTTTTTTCGTCTTTTATTTGCTGCTGTGGCAAGTGCCTGAGGTGTCACCCGTTTGTAGGAGCCGGCTTGCCGGCGATAGCTGCGCTGATGTACGGGATCGCCGGCAAGCCGGCTCCTACAGCATCCTTTGTTTGGCGGCGCGGTACGCCGAGGATTCGGCGGCATCGTGGTGCGCACGGCGCCCACTATGCAATGCCGAAATGCGTAGGGAGGATCGCGCCTTGCCGATCCACCGCTTTGGTGGATGTAAAAAGCGACATTCACCCTACACGACTCTCCCGGCCCTTCGTGTGATCGCCAAGGCGTTCGCATTTGCCCTGTGGCTTTCGTGGGGGTATTTGCAGTCAAATGCCTGTGCGGGCAAAAACCGACTCCCGCGAGGACCATGGACGATGACCCAACAATCGCAGTTCGCCCTGCTCGGCAAGAAGCGCTTTCTGCCGTTTTTCGTGACGCAATTGCTCGGCGCCTTCAACGACAACATCTTCAAGCAGTCGCTGATTCTCGCCATCCTCTTCAAGCTCAACACGGGCGTCGACCGCGATCTGCTGGTCAATCTCTGCGCCTTGTTGTTCATCCTGCCGTTCTTTCTGTTCTCCGCCCTCGGCGGGCAATTCGGCGAGAAGTTCGCCAAGGACGCGCTGATCCGCAAGATCAAGTTTGCCGAGATCGGCATCATGCTCGCCGGCGCTGCCGGGGTGCTGCTGGACAACCTGCCGCTGATGCTCGCCGTGCTGTTCGCCATGGGCACGCAGTCGGCGCTTTTCGGCCCGGTGAAGTATTCGATCCTGCCGCAGCACCTGAAGGAAGAGGAGCTGGTGGGTGGCAACGCCCTGGTGGAAATGGGCACCTTCCTGGCGATTCTGGCCGGCACCATCGGCGCCGGCATCATGATGGCCAGCAGCAGCTATGCGCCCATCGTCGCCGGCTCTGTGGTCGGTGTGGCGCTGCTCGGCTACCTGGCCAGTCATGGCATTCCCAAGGCTTCGGCTGCCATGCCTGAACTGCCGCTGGACTGGAATATCTTTCGTCAGTCCTGGGTGATCATGAAGCTTGGCCTGGGCCAGCGCCCTGCGGTGTCGCGCTCGCTGGTGGGCAACTCCTGGTTCTGGTTTCTCGGCGCGATCTACCTGACGCAGATTCCGGCCTACGCCAAGGAGTGGCTGTACGGCGACGAGAGCGTGGTGACGCTGATTCTCACCGTGTTCTCGCTGGGGATCGGTCTGGGCTCGATGCTCTGCGAGCGCATGAGCGGGCACAAGGTGGAGATCGGCCTGGTGCCGTTCGGCTCCATCGGCCTGACCCTGTTCGGCATGCTGCTGTGGTGGTTCTCCGGCGGTTTCCCCGAAGCTGCTGCGCCGCATGACTGGCTGGCGCTGCTGGGCTACGGCCAGACCTGGTGGATTCTCGGCTGCATCCTCGGCATCGGCCTGTTCGGTGGCTTCTACATCGTGCCGCTGTATGCGCTGATCCAGTCGCGCACCGCCGAGCACGAGCGGGCGCGGGTTATCGCGGCGAACAACATCCTCAACGCGCTGTTCATGGTCGCCTCGGCCATCGTCGCGATTCTCTTTCTCAGCGTCGCCGGGCTGTCGATTCCGCAGCTGTTCCTGGTGGTGTCGCTGATGAACATCGCGGTCAACAGCTACATCTTCAAGATCGTTCCCGAATTCAGCATGCGCTTTCTCATCTGGCTGCTGGGGCATTCGATGTACCGGGTCGAGCACAAGGGGCTCGATGCTATCCCTGACGAGGGGGCGGCGGTGCTGGTGTGCAACCACGTGTCCTTCGTCGATGCGTTGTTGATCGGCGGCGCCATTCGCCGGCCGGTGCGCTTTGTCATGTACTACAAGATCTACGACCTGCCGGTGCTCAATTTCGTCTTCCGCACAGCCGGCACCGTGCCGATTGCCGGGCGCAACGAGGATCTGCTGATCTACGACGCTGCGTTCAAGAAGATCGCCGAGTACCTGCGCAATGGCGAGCTGGTGTGCATCTTCCCCGAGGGCAAGCTGAGCGGCGATGGTGAGATCGACGAGTTCAAGGCGGGTGTCGAGCGCATTCTCGAAGAGAACCCGGTGCCGGTGATTCCCATGGCGTTGCAGGGCTTGTGGGGCAGCTTCTTCAGTCGCGATCCGCACAAGGGGCTGTTCAAGCGCCTGTGGTCACGGGTGTGTCTGGTGGCGGGAGCACCGATTGCGCCGGAGCAGGCCAAGCGCGAGGCGTTGCAGGCGCAGGTGGCGGCCTTGCGTGGGGATTGGCGTTGATGAAGGTGCGCATGGCCTAGGCGGCCCCGCGACACCCTACGGATCACCTGCTTCCGTAGGGTGTGCTGTGCACACCGGGCTTTCTAGTGGCTCATCTTGAGCCCGATCAGCCCGCAGACGATCAATGCCACGCTGGCCAGGCGCAGCAGCGCCATCGACTCGCCGAACAGGATGATGCCGGCGATCACCGTGCCCACGGCGCCGACGCCGGTCCAGATGGCGTAAGCGGTGCCCAGCGGTAGCTCCTTCATGGCCAGACCGAGCAGGCCGAGGCTGACCAGCATGGCGCAGACGGTCAGCGCCGTTGGCAAGGGGCGGGTGAAGCCTTCGGTGTATTTCAGACCGATGGCCCAGCCGACCTCGAACAGGCCGGCGAGAAACAGAATGATCCAGGACATGGTCACCTCCAGTGGCTGAAGGGGCCGTCCCCCGGATGAGCCACCCTGAGCTCAGGGTGCGGAGGTCGTCCTCGCGTGCGCCAATATTGTGCATATTGGCGTATCCGGGGCAAGTTGCCCCGGATTGGTGCGAGGCGTTGGGTCAGTCGGCGGCTTTCTCTGAGCTCTGACTCATTCGGCGATAAATGGTCGCCAGCAACGGGCCGGACAGGTTGTGCCAGACGCTGAACAGGGCGCTGGGCACGGCGGCCAGCGGGCTGAAGTGCGCGCTGGCCAGGGCGGCGCCGAGGCCGGAGTTCTGCATGCCGACTTCGATCGACAATGTCTTGCGCTGCGCCAGCGACATGCCGAACAGGCGTCCGGCCAGGTAACCCAGGCCCAGCCCGATGCCGTTGTGCAGGATCACCACGGCCATGATCAGCAGGCCCGATTCGGCGATCTTGCCCTGGCTGGCCGCGACCACGGCGGCGACGATGGCGACGATGCTCACCACGGAAATCAGCGGCAGCACCTCGACAGCGGTCTTCACTCGCTCGCCGAGCAGGCGCTGGGCGATCAGGCCCAGGGCGATGGGCAGCAGCACCATCTTGAGGATGGAGATGAACATGGCGCTGAACGACACCGGCAGCCATTCCGAGGCCAGCATCCAGATCAGTGCCGGGGTGACGAGCGGGGCGAGCAGGGTAGTGACGGCGGTGATCGAGACCGACAGCGCCAGGTCGCCACGGGCGAACCAGGTGATCACGTTGGAGGCGGTGCCGCCCGGGCAGCAGCCCACCAGGATCACGCCCACGGCGATTTCCGGCGGCAGGGCGAACGCCTGGCACAGCAGCCAGGCGGTGCAGGGCATGATGATGAACTGAGCCAGTACGCCAAGCAGCACGGCCAGCGGGCGACGAGCGACTTCCTGGAAGTCCGCGCCCTTGAGCGTCAGGCCCATGCCGAACATGATCAGACCGAGCAGCGGCACGATCCAGGCGGTCAGTGGCAGGAACCAGCTGGGCTGGAAGAAGGCCATGACGGCGAACAGCAACACCCAGATGGCGAAGGTGTTGCCGATGAAACGGCTGAGGGCAATCAGAGCTTGCATGACGGATTTCCTGGCAGGTTCGGAAAAGCCGGCAAGCCTACCAGAAGCGTCCAGCGCATCAGAACTTTAGGGGCGGACTTGCCGGCGATGCTTTTTCGAGGGGCGCTGGTTCCTGTAAACGCTTTACAGCGGCTCTTCATCCGCCGGGTAACGGCTGGCGCTGAGGCTTTCCTTGATCTTGCGCAGGTGTGGCTGGAAGTCGACACCGCGGCGCAGGGTGACGCCGGTGGCGAGTACGTCGAGCACGGTGAGCTGGATGATGCGCGAGGTCATCGGCATGTAGATGTCGGTGTCTTCCGGCAGCGGAATGTCCAGGCTCAGGGTGCTGGCCTTGGCCAGCGGCGAGCCGGCGGCGGTGAGGCCGAGTACCGAAGCGCCGTTCTCGCGCGCCAGGCGTGCCACCTCCACCAGCTCGCGGGTGCGTCCGGTGTAGGAAATGATCACGAACAGATCACCGGTGTGCGCCACCGAGGCGATCATGCGCTGCATCAGCACGTCGGAGTGCGCCGAGACCGCGAGGTTGAAGCGAAAGAACTTGTGCTGCGCGTCCAGCGCTACCGCGGCCGCGGCGCCGAGGCCGAAGAAGTGGATCTGCCGCGCCTGGATCAGCAGGTCGACGGCGCGGCTGACATGCTGCGGGTCGAGGCTCTGGCAGGCGCTGTCGAGCGAGGCGATGGTGCTGCCAAAGATCTTGCGCGTGTAAGCCTCGGGGCCGTCGTCGGCCGACACCGCACGGCTGACGTAG
The DNA here is from genome assembly GCF_003935465.1 of Pseudomonas sp. o96-267. Taxonomy (NCBI): domain Bacteria; kingdom Pseudomonadati; phylum Pseudomonadota; class Gammaproteobacteria; order Pseudomonadales; family Pseudomonadaceae; genus Pseudomonas; species Pseudomonas sp. o96-267. The sequence continues at coordinate 29,603 of NZ_RHQP01000038.1, read as the reverse complement.
GCGGCGCCGCTGGCCAGGCTCTGCGCCAGCTGCATCTTCAGTTCTGGGTAGCCGTTGGCGCCGAACGAGCGGCAGAAACGGTTGACCGTCGGCTCACTGACGGCGGCGGCCTGCGCCAGCGCAGCGATGCTGAAGCGCGTGGCCTGCTGCGGGTCGTGCAGGATCACTTCGGCGACCTTGCGTTCGGCCTTGTTCAGGTCGTCCAGGCGGCTCTGGATCTGTTCCAGCAGGTTGCGCACGCGGTCCATAAGGGCTCCTAACAGGCGGTTGAACGGGCTTGGCGACAGGCGATGGGCGGTAAAACAACCGGCCTATCCTACTGATGCCGCCCCGTGGCCACCACTGACTTATCGGATGTAGTGAATAATGTTGTTGCTATCACAACATTTTTACTTGATAAAAGCAGTATCACCCGGTATTTCTAGTGCATCTTGATAAAAGAACAAACTCATGCCTGCGATGAAGCTTGAATCCTGCACCTTTGCCTTGTTCGGCGCGCTGGGCGATCTGGCCTTGCGCAAGTTGTTTCCCGCGCTTTACCAGCTCGATCGCGCCGGTTTGCTGCACGATGGCACGCGCATCCTCGCCCTGGCTCGTGAAACGGGCGAGCCGAGTGATCACCTGCGCGCCATCGAACAGGCGTTACGCCTGCACGTACCAGCCAAGGAGTTGACGGAGGCCGACATGACGCGCTTCCTCGCACGCCTGAGCTACCTGAGCATGGACTTCCTGAAGGCCGACGATTATGCGGCGTTGCTCGAGCATGTGAGCCCGCAGGATCAGTTGATCGCCTACTTCGCCACGCCGGCCTCGGTATACGGTGGCATCTGCGCCAACCTGGCTGCTGTCGGGCTGGCCGACGGCACGCGGGTGGTGCTGGAGAAACCGATCGGCCACGACCTCTCGTCCTCGCGTGCGGTCAACGATGCCGTGGCTCAGGTGTTCCCGGAAAACCGCGTCTATCGCATCGACCATTACCTGGGCAAGGAGACGGTGCAGAACCTCATTGCCCTGCGTTTTGCCAACAGCCTGTTCGAAACCCAGTGGAACCAGAACCACATCTCCCACGTGGAAATCACCGTGGCCGAGAAGGTCGGTATCGAAGGGCGCTGGGGTTACTTCGATCAGGCCGGGCAACTGCGCGACATGATCCAGAACCACTTGCTGCAACTGCTCTGCCTGATCGCCATGGACCCGCCCAGCGACCTGTCGGCCGACAGCATCCGTGATGAGAAGGTCAAGGTGCTCAAGGCGCTGGAGCCGATCAACGTCGAGCAGCTCGGCCAGCGCGTGGTGCGCGGCCAGTACGTGGCCGGCAGCAGCGATGGGCGCGCGGTGCCCGGCTATCTGGAAGAAGAGAATTCCAACACCCAGAGCGACACCGAAACCTTCGTCGCCCTGCGTGCCGACATCCGCAACTGGCGCTGGGCCGGCGTGCCGTTCTATCTGCGTACCGGCAAGCGCATGCCGCAGAAGCTGTCGCAGATCGTCATCCACTTCAAGGCGCCGCCGCACTACATCTTCGCCCCGGAGCAACGCCAACTGATCGGCAACAAGCTGATCATCCGTCTACAGCCGGACGAGGGCATCGCGTTGCAGGTGTTGACCAAGGATCAGGGCCTGGACAAGGGCATGCAGCTACGCAGTGGTCCGCTGCAGCTGAGTTTTTCCGATACCTACCGCAGTGCGCGTATCCCCGATGCCTACGAGCGTCTGCTGCTGGAAGTGATGCGAGGCAATCAGAACCTGTTCGTGCGCAAGGACGAGATCGAATACGCCTGGCAGTGGTGCGATCAGTTGATCGACGGCTGGCGTCGTCTCGGCGAGGCGCCGAAACCCTACACCGCCGGCAGTTGGGGCCCCATGGCGTCGGTCGCGTTGATCACCCGAGATGGCAGGAGCTGGTATGGCGATCTCTGAAATGAAACTGCCGTCAGGCGTGCAGGCCTGCCCGCATGATGACGCCGAGCAATTGGCCCAAGCCTTGGCCGTGCGCGTGGCCGATGCGCTGCGCCAGGCCATCGCCAGTCGCGGTCAGGCCACGCTGGTAGTGTCCGGTGGGCGCAGCCCGGTGCCGTTCTTCGAGGCGCTGGCGCAGCAGGACGTGCCCTGGGCGCAGGTGCTGGTGAGTCTGGCTGATGAGCGTTGGGTGCCGATCAATCACGCGGGCAGTAACGAGGCGCTGGTGCGTCGTCATCTGCTCCGTGGTCCGGCCGCCGAAACGCGTTTTCTCGGCCTCTATCAGGTCGCCGGCAACCTCGAACAGGCAGCCGAGCTGGCCGATGCTGCGGTTACCGAGCTGGCGCCGATCGATGTGCTGGTGCTGGGCATGGGCGATGACGGTCATACCGCCTCGCTGTTCCCGCACAGCCCTAATCTGCATCAGGCGCTACAGCCGGACTGCGCGCGCCGCGTATTGCCGATGCTTGCCCCGAGCGAGCCGGCGCAACGCCTGACCCTGACCGTGCCGGTGCTGGCCAGCGCACGCCTGCCGCTGCTGGCTATCCAGGGCCAGGCGAAACTGAACATCCTCAGCGCGGCGCTGCAGCCTGGTGAAACCTCCGAGTTGCCGATCCGCGCCTTCCTCAATTCCCCTCTTGAAATCCATTGGTGCCCCTGACATGACCAGCCTCGACCAAGGCCAGCGCGCGCGCATGGCCGACAAAATCGCCGAGATCGACCGCATCTGCGCGCAGGTGCGGATCATGCCGGTGATCACCATCGCCCGCGAGGCGGACATCCTGCCGCTGGCCGACGCCCTGGCCGCTGGTGGCCTGCGCGTGCTGGAAGTGACCCTGCGCTCTGAGCACGGCCTGGAGGCGATTCGCCGCCTGCGCGCCGAGCGCCCGGAACTCTGCGTTGGCGCTGGCACCGTGCTGGATGAAGACATGCTCGCCGCGGCGACCGCTGCCGGTGCGCAGTTCATCGTCACGCCGGGCAGCACGCGTGAGCTGTTGCTGGCGGCGCTGGATAACCCGCTGCCGCTGCTGCCGGGTGTGAGCAGCGCATCGGAGCTGATGGTCGGTTACGCCCTGGGTTATCGCCGCTTCAAGCTGTTTCCGGCGGAAATCTGTGGCGGTGTCGCGGCGCTCAAGGCGCTGTCCGGGCCTTTCGGCGGTGTGCGCTTCTGCCCAACCGGTGGCATCACTCCGGACAACCTGCAGCGCTACATGGCGCAGCCCAACGTGATGTGCGTGGGCGGCACCTGGATGTTCCAGCGCGAATGGGTGGAAAGCAGCGACTGGGCACGTATCCAGCAATGCAGTACCGAGGCCCTGCAACTGCTGGACTGATACGCGGCCGCTGCAGAATGTCGCAGCCGCTTAATATCTGTGCCCTGCCAGTCGCTTACTACGTCAGTTGATCCCTTGTGCTGGCTTCAACAAAAACAATTCTCCAGCGAAACCTGAAACATCCGCAGTTGGAGAATTGTTATGAACACCTGGTTCGCGAACCTAAGCGTGACCCGCAAGCTGGCGCTCGGCTTCGGTCTGGTGCTGGCCCTGACCCTGATCCTCGCCAGCGTGGCCTGGACCAGCATGGGCAGTCTGATTCAGCGCAGCAACTGGACTGCCGACATCAGTCACCTGAGCAATCTGCTGACCGAGCTGCGCGTCGACCGCCTGCGCTACATGCTCGATAACGGCGACGAGAAGATGGCCGAGGTGGTGCAAAAGTCGCTGGCCAGCTACAGCAATGCGCACGCCGAGGTGCGCAGCCGCTTCCGCAGTGAAGAAAACGTTCGCTTGCTGGCGCAGCAGGCCGAGCAGATCGAGCTCTACAAGCAATCCTTCAATCGTATGGCCGATGCCTATCGCACGGCGCGCGCTGCTCGCGAGCAGATGGGCAGCCTGGCGAAGCAGGCTTTTGCCGAGCTTGAAAACCTGTACAAGGCCGTGCAGCAGATGCCGGAGTTCGACGAGCGGCGCTCGCCGCGTTACCTGGCCGTGCGCGATGTGCGTGAGAGCCTGCAACTGACCCGTTACGAAGTACGCGGCTACACGGCCAATCCCAATGCCGATACCGAGCAGGCAATGCGCACCCAGAGCGAGCGTGCCGTGCAAAGTATCGATGCCCTGGCTGGGGCCTTCGCCGGCGAGCAGGGTGGTGCGATCAGCGCTGTGCGCGCCGGTCTTGATGCCTATCAGGCGCAAGTGCAGCGTTTCAGTCAGGCCAACGACATCATCGTTGCCGAACGCGTGGCGCTGACCCAGCAGGGCTACCAGATCGTCAAGGACAACGCCGCGCTGGTACAGATCCAGATTGACCGCCGTGACGAGGAAACCGCCACCGCACGCAATCTGCAGATCATTACCACGTTGCTGGCCCTGCTGTTCGGCGTGCTGGCTGCCTGGATCATCACTCGGCAGATCACCCGTCCGCTGCAGGACACGCTGGGCGCGGTGCAGCGCATTGCCGAGGGCGATCTCACCGCTACCGTCCAGGTCGACCGTCGCGACGAGATGGGTCAGTTGCAGCAGGGTATCCAGTACATGGCCAGCACCCTGCGTGAGCTGATCTCCGGCATCCGCGACAGCGTCACGCAGATCGCCAGCGCCGCCGAAGAATTGTCGGCGGTCACCGAGCAGACCAGCGCCGGCGCCAACAGCCAGAAGAGCGAGACCGATCAGGTCGCTACCGCCATGCACGAGATGTCGGCCACCGTGCAGGAAGTCGCGCGCAACGCCGAGCAGGCTTCGCAGGCGGCCAATCAGGCCGATGGCCAGGCGCGTGTCGGTGATCAGGTGGTGGCGGAGGTGATTTCGCAGATCGAACGCCTGGCCGCCGAAGTCAGCCGCTCCAGCGATGCGATGAATGGGTTGCAGCAGGAAAGCGACAAGATCGGCAGCGTCATGGACGTGATCAAGTCGGTGGCCGAGCAGACCAACCTGCTGGCGCTCAACGCCGCCATCGAGGCGGCGCGCGCTGGCGAGGCCGGACGCGGTTTTGCCGTGGTCGCCGATGAGGTTCGCGGCCTGGCGCAGCGTACGCAGAAGTCCACCGAGGAGATCGAAGCGCTGATCGCTGGCCTGCAGAGCGGCACCCAGCAGGTCGCCGCGGTGATGCGCAACAGCCGCAACCTGACCGACAGCAGTGTCGAGCTGACGCGCAAGGCTGGCGACTCGTTGGGCAGCATCACCCTGGCGGTGTCCAACATTCAGTCGATGAACCAGCAGATCGCCGCTGCTGCGGAACAGCAGAGCGCTGTGGCCGAGGAAATCAGCCGCAGCATCCTCAGCGTGCGTGATGTGTCCGAGCAGACCGCCACTGCCAGCGACGAAACGGCCAAATCCTCGGCCGAGCTGGCGCGCCTGGGCGGCCAGTTGCAGTCCATGGTCAGTCGCTTCCGCGTTTGATCCTGCCTGCGCGGCGCGTTCCTTGCGGCGCCGCGCACTCTATCCCTGCCGCGGGTCGTATCAGGCGACCTGACGAAAATATTCCTAGCGCCTGTCGATTCTTTCCTCACTCGTTCGACTACTGCATAGAACCCCGCCCTGGGTTCACTGTCAGCCGTAGGGAGACACCCTGCGCGCGACTTCGACTCGAACAAGGAGAAAGGCGATGCGTTTCATGGTGATTGTCAAAGCGACGGCCGATTCCGAAGCCGGTGTGATGCCCAGCGAAGAGCTGCTGACGGCCATGGGCCGTTACAACGAAGAGCTGGCAGCCGCTGGCGTGATTCAGGCTGCCGAAGGTCTTCACCCCAGTTCCAGGGGCGCCCGTGTGAGGTTTTCCGGGGCGCAGCGCACGGTGACCGATGGCCCGTTCATGGAGACCAAGGAGCTGGTAGCCGGCTTCTGGATCTTTCAGGTCGAGTCGCTGCAGGCCTGCATCGACTGGGTCAAGCGTTGTCCCAACCCCATGCCTGGCGAATCCGATATCGAGATTCGGCAGATCTTCGAGGCCGAAGATTTCGGCGCCGAATTCACCCCCGAGTTGCGTGAGCAGGAAGAACGTATCCGCGCACGCATGAGCAGTGAAAATCAAGGAGAGTAGCGATGAAGATTCATGCCTATCTGATGTTCGATGGCCAGTGCGAGCAAGCCTTCAATTTCTACGCCGAGCTACTGGGCGGCAAGCTGGAACTGATGCGCTTCGGTGAAAGCCCGGATGCTGGCGAGGTGCCGCCGGAGTTTCACGACCGGGTGATGCACGTGTGCCTGACGGCCGGTGATCAGATCCTGATGGCGTCGGACACCATCCCGCAGTATCCGCACGAGGGCATCAAGGGTTGCTCGATTTCCCTGCAGGTGGACAACGTGCCGGAGGCCGAGCGCCTATATGAAGCACTGTCGGCTGGTGGTGAGGTGCAGATGGAGTTGCAGGCTACCTTCTGGGCGACCCAATTCGCCATGCTCACTGACCGTTTCGGTGTGCCATGGATGATCAACTGCGTGGTCGATAGCCAGGAGGGTTGACGGCGAGTTTCTCGGCAAACGTAGCCCGGATGAAATCCGGGGAAACGAGACTGCGCCTTCGCGGCTGAAGCCGCTCCTACCAGACCAGTTAGGCCGTAGGAGCGGCTGGGCGGCATTCCGTTTCAGCCGCGATGAGCTATCTAGCTCACCAGCGTCAGCGGCTTGGGTTCTTCCTGCACTTGCACGCCCGCCAGGAACTCCTCGCCCCAGCGGCGAATGTCGTTGTAGCAGACGATATCGAACAGCTCGCGCAGGCGCGCCTGGGCCTCGCTTTTGGGCAGGTTCAACGCCAGGTAGCAGGTCTGCGCCAGGTCTGCCGGATCATGCGGGTTGGTCAGCAGCGCGCCCTTGAGCTCGGCTGCGGCACCGGCGAACTCCGACAGCACCAGCACGCCACGTCCGCCGAGCAGGCCTTGCGCTGCGACGAACTCCTTGGCTACCAGGTTGAGGCCGTCACGTAGCGGGGTGATCCACATGACGTCGGCCATGGCGTACCAGGCGCTGACTTCCTCGAAGGGCAGGCTGCGGAAGAAGAACTGCAGCGGCGTCCAGCCAATGCGTGCGAAGCGGCCGTTGATACGGCCGACCGCCTGCTCGATCTGGCTTTGCAGCTCGTTGTAGACGGTCATCTCCTTGGCCGCCGGTACGCACACGGTGACCAGGGTTACCTTGCCGATCAGCTCGGGGTTATCGGCCAGCAGGCGCTCGTAAGCGTTGAGCTTTTCCAGAATGCCTTTGGTGTAGTCGAGGCGCTCTACCGAGAGGATCAGCTTCACGCCTTTCATTTCCTCACGCAGTTGACCCATCAGCTCCTTGATCTTCGGCGCCTCCAGGGCGCCTCGCACGCGGTCTATGTCGAGCCCGACCGGGTGTGCGCCGAGCTTGACCTGACGGGTGCCGGTGTCCAGTTCGGTGGTCATGCGCTCCAGGCCCACGGCGCAGCCGTAAGTGATGAAGCGCGGCGCGCAGTTCTGCCGCTCCAGGGTTTTCAGCGGGAACACGCCACGGGCGACGTCGACGAAATTTTCCACCTGGCGTGGAATGTGGAAGCCGATGTAGTCGCACTGCAACAGGCTGCCGACGATCTGCCGGCGCCACGGCAACACGTTGAACACGTCGGCCGAGGGGAAGTAGGTGTGGTGGAAGAAGGCGATGCGCAGGTCCGGGCGCAGCTCGCGCAGGTAGGCCGGCACCATCCACAGGTTGTAATCGTGCAGCCAGACGATGGCGCCTTCGGCTGCCTCCAGCGCGGTGCGTTCGGCGAAGGCGCGGTTGACCTTGAGGAATACCTGCCAGTCGTCCTCGTTGAAGGTGGCGCGTTCCCAGAAGGTGTGCAGGGTCGGCCAGAAGGCTTCCTTGGAGAAGCGCTTGTAGAAGATGTCGACTTCTTCCTTGCTCAGCTTGACCCGCGCAGCGGTGAGCTTGGGATAACGCTCGGCGTCCACGGTGGTGTGGCTGTCGAACGGTTCGTCGCCATCCTCGTGCACAGCCCAGGCGACCCAGGAGCCGGGGCGGCCGTCGCCGAAGAAGCTGAGCAGAGTGGGAATGATGCCGTTGGGCGAAGTGGGGCGGCGGCGCTGCAGCTTGCCGGCGGCGTTGCGGGATTCCTCATAGGGCAGGCGGTGATAGACCATTACCAGCTCGGCCTTGCCAGGTTGCGCGGCCTGGCGGCGTTCGGCGGCGATACCGTGCTCGCCGAGGAAGCCGAAGTGGGCAAAGGCTTCGAGGATGCCGCCGCAGCCCGGACGCTCGGCGTGCAGGGTGCGTGAGTGGTGGTTGGTGGCTTCCAGCAATGCGGTTTCCGACTGGCCGACGCACACGCCGTGGAAGCTGGAGCTGAGCATGGACAGGTCATTGAGCGTGTCGCCAGCGGCTAGCACCTGATCGTGGCTCAGCTCCAGCCAGTCGGCCAGGGCCTGCAGGCTGCTGCCCTTGTTCACGCCCTTGGGCAGGAAATCCAGGTACAGCTCGGCGGAGTACAGCAGGTCGCAACCCAGCTCATCGGCGATCTCGCGTAGTGCCGGGTTGGCCGCCTGTTCGGGCGTGCAGAAGTAGGAGCAGCGACGCGCCTGCGGTACGTCCTGGCGTTCCAGACCGAACGGCTCGATGGCGCTGGCTACCTGGGTTTCGCCGGGCCAGCGGGCATCGACCACGCTTTGCAGCTGCTGGATCGGTTGCAGGCTGTCGCCATGCACCAGGGTCGCGCCGACGTCGGCGATGATGTAGTCCGGCTGCGGCAACGTTGGGTCGGCCAGCAGCGGCAGCACGGCTTCCAGGCTGCGCCCGGTGACGTAGGCGAGCTTGATTTCGGGGTGGGCGGCGATGGTCTGATAGAGGCTCAGGCGATCTTCGGGGTCGCCAGCGAGAAAGGTTCCATCCAGGTCGGTAGCTAATAGCATCGTTGTTTCTCCAGAAGTGGCCGCTGCGGCTCTGCGCGAATGCGCGCGGCCGAGGTGCCGGGTTTCTGGCTGCTTGGGGTAGGCTCGGGGCCTTGCCGAAACAGCCGTCCTTCAGCAGGTCGTTTTTCAACAGCCTGCCAGGTGTTCAGGAGGCGTGGGGGGAAGGTTCCTCCGTAGCTTCGTGATCTTGCGGTGGTGCATCGGGCATCAGCTCCAGCACCGTAGGGCTGGTACGCAGCATGGGCGTGAAGTGCGCGGCTTCGCCGCTGACCAGATCGCTGACATGGCGCAGCCGGTATAAGGTATAGGCGGCCAGCAGGCCGAGGGTGCAGGCGAAGTACAGTGGCAGTGCGCTGGCGCCCAGTTGCTCCATCAGCACGCCAGCCAGCAGCGGGCCGCACACCGAGCCGATGCCATTGACCATCAGCAAGCTGGCGGAGCCGGAAAGAATCTCGTCGCTGTGCAACTGGTCGATCAGTTGCGCCACGGCGATGGGGTAGATGGCGAAGGCCAGCCCACCCCAGATGAAAATGGCGCCGAGCAGCAGCGGACCGGCCGGCAGCAGGCTCATGATCAGCGCCAGGGCGACTGCCAGTATCACCACCCAGAGCAGCACCTGACGCCGGTCGTGACGATCCGAGTAGATACCGATGGGCCATTGCAGCAGGGCGCCACCGAGAATGGTCGCGGTCATCAGCAGGCCGACGCCGGAGGTATCGAAGCCGGCCAGGCTGGCGTAGACCGGCGCCATGCCCCAGAAACCACCCATGGCCAGGCCGGAAAGCCCGGCGGCGACTATCGCCAGCGGAGCAATAGTCCACAGTTGGCGCAGGTTGGTCGGCGGCGTTTCCGGCAGGCTCGGCTGTGCCTGACGGGTCAGGGTAATGGGCATCAGCGCAGCGCTGATGAGGATGGCAGCGATGGCGAACAGGGTGAATTGCACCGGGTCGGCCAGCTGCAGCAACTGCTGGGCCAGCGCCAGGGCGCCAAGGTTGACCACCATGTACACGGCGAACACCTGGCCACGCCTCTCGTTGGGCGCCTGCGCGTTGAGCCAGCTCTCGATGACCATGTACAGCGTCACCAGCCCCAGGCCGTAGAGCACCCGTAGGCCCAGCCAGACCCAGGGATTTATCAGCAGCAGATGGAGCAGGGCGGCGATGGCGGCCAGGGCGGCACAACAGGCGAACGCGCGAATGTGCCCGATACGTTTGACCAGCGGAGTCGCCAGCCAGGTACCGAGGAGGAACCCGACGAAGTACCCGGACATGATCAGTCCGAGCATCGTGGTGGAGTAGCCTTCGGCGACGCCACGCAGGGTCAGGAGGGTGTTGAGCAGACCATTGCCAAGCAGGAGTAACGCGACCCCGCTCAGCAATGAACTGATGGGGGCAATCAGGGACCACATGCAAACTACCCTAGGGAACTGTGCCTCTGATAGCAAGCATGAAGTACGCCATGTTTTTTACGTTTCGTTTTTATCTATTTGATTTTTAACGATTATTTTTACTGATGAACGGTCATGCAATTTTTTGGCGGCAAACTTGGCACCATCATGGTGCCTCGTTCGCGATCTGCAGGGGCGCCAGCGTCTGATCCGAGTCCTGCAACGCGCGATTGATGCGAGTGATGAAATCGTTGATTTCCTCGCGATCACGCCGCTCGCGCAAATGGCGCTCGGCGGTGTCGCGTACGCTGCGTGCATGGCACAGAAGGTCGGCGCGTTGCTGGCAGCTGGCAGGGCGATGCAGCAGGTTCTTGAAGGCCTGCAGCAGGCTGACCAGCACACAGACATCGGCGGCGCCATAGGTGCGTATCGGACCCAGAAGTTGCAGCAGTAGCTGGTCCAGCGACAGCTCCTGGTAGCACAGCCGCGGTGGCTCGTCGGGCAGGCTGGCGAAATCTCGTTCGGACAGCGCCAGGCGTCTGCTCAACAGTACGCTGAGCAGGTCCACGGTCTTGATTGCCGTGCCCGGATCGTTGATGCCGGGGCTCAGCGCCTTCACGGCGATCTCCGACATCTGCCGGCAACCGAAGAAGTAATGGCTGCTGGCGTACTCCTCGATGAAGAAGTCGAAGCAATCGAGCAGTTGCTGGCACACGGCTCCATCTAGCGGACGCTCCAGGCGAAACAGCGGATGCCCCTCGCTGACGAAGAAACCGCGGTGGGCAAGGACTGTCATCCGTACCTGGTGGCGCTGCAGCAGCGTGTTGACCTCCTTGATGTTGAGCTCCTTGAAGTAGCCGTTGCGCTGCGCGTGAACGGTGATCCACTCACTGTCATCCGGCCACTGGGGCGCGGCGTCGCGCGAAGCTGGACTGCCGCCGCAGGCATCGAGCTTTTCCAGGCTGGTGTTGTAGAGGTTACCGAGGATGTGCTCGACCTGAATCGACTGCGAAATCGAGCGGATGAAGTGCACGAACAGGCCCAGGCAGACGATGCCCAGGGCCAGGGTTATGAGCACGCCGAGGCTGGGTATCCGCTCATTGTTGCCCTGCTCGATGGTGGTGATCAGCAGCAGCGCGTAGAGGATGGTGCCGAGGTAGAAGCCCAGGGTTTTCTGGTGCCCCTTGTCGCTGACCAGGCCGGGAATCACCCGTGGTGACAGCGATGCGGCTGCGTTGTTGAGCACCACCATGACCATCGAGAAACTGAACACCATCAGTGACAGAATACCCGTGACCAGCGTGCCGAGAATCAGCCTGGCATTGTCTGCATTGCTTACCAGGCCGAGATCGACGTGATCCTTGAACGCCATCATCCACGGCTGGTACTCGGCAGCCATGGTCAGCAGGCACAGCAGGAAGAAGCCGCTGGCGATCAGCGTCGGGTAGAACGCCAGGCTGTGGATGATGCGCTGGTAGGCACGAAAGAGGATGTTGCTGGGTACGGCCATGGGCGAATCCGTCGTGAATGGCGATGACCGCACTATAGCTGTGAAGCTGGCAGGCGGCGGTCAGTAAGACCTGCCGCCTGTGGACTCAGTTCACGCAGACCCGAGCGATGGCGTCGGCCAACTGGTCCAGCCGGCTGGCATCCAGCCCGGCGACGTTGGCGCGGCCGCTGCCGACCATGTACACGCTGAACTCCTCGCGCAGGCGTTGCACCTGCAGCGGCGACAAGCCGGTGTAGGAGAACATGCCGCGCTGTTCGGCGATATGCGCGAAGCGCTCGCTCAGACCGTGCGGTGCCAGCGCCTCGACCAGGCCGTGACGCAGGCTGGCGACGCGCAGGCGCATGCTTTCCAGCTCGTCCAGCCACAGCGCCTTGAGTTCTTCGTCGCCGAGAATCTGCGCCACCACGGCGGCGCCATGGGCCGGCGGCGTCGACCACAGGTTGCGGGCGATGGAGGCCAGCTGACTGCGGATGTCGACGAGCTTTTCGGCGTCGCCGGCGCAGACGATCAGGGCACCGGTGCGCTCGCGATACAGGCCGAAGTTCTTCGAGCAGGAACTGGTGATCAGCAACTCCGGCAGCTCGGCGGCGAACAGGCGCACGGCCCAGGCATCTTCTTCCAGGCCATCACCGAAGCCCTGGTAAGCGAAGTCGATCAGTGGTAGCAGCTCACGCGCCTTGACCACCTCCAGCACGCGCTTCCAATCGCGCGGAGTGAGGTCGAAGCCGGTGGGGTTGTGGCAGCAGGCATGCAGAAGTACCACGTCACCCTTGGGCAGGTGGGTGAGGGCGGCGATCATGGCCTCGACGTCGAGGCGATTGTTGGCGCCGACGTAGGGGTAGTGGCCGACCTTGAGCCCGGCCTCGGCGAACAGCGTTTCATGGATCGGCCAGGTCGGATCGCTCAGCCAGATACCGCGCCCGGCCAGGCAGTGGCGGATGAAATCACCCGCCAGACGCAGGGCGCCGGTGCCGCCTGGCGTTTGCGTTGCGCCGGCGCGCTGCTCGGCGAGCAGTGCCGAGTCCGCACCCAGCACCAGCTGGCTCAGGAGCGTGCCGAACGCGGCGTCGCCATGGCCGCCGATGTAGGTCTTGGTTTGCTCGACGTCGATCAGGCGCTGTTCGGCCAGCTTCACCGCGCGCGGGATCGGCGTCAGGCCCTGGGCGTCTTTGTAAACGCCGACGCCGAGATCCAGGCGCGCCGGATTGCTATCGAGGCGATAGGCTTCCATCAGGCTGAGGATGGGATCGCCCGGCACGCGGGCGATCTGGGCGAAATGACTCACTTGCGGCCCTCGGCGCTGGCAGCCAGCACATCGGTGCGCGCGGCCATGATGAAGTCGTTGCGGTGCAGGCCGCGCATTTCGTGGCTCCACCAGGTGACGGTGACCTTGCCCCACTCGGTGAGCAGCGCCGGATGGTGACCCACTTCCTCAGCGATGGCGCCAACGGCATTGGTAAAGGCCAGGGCATGGCGGAAGTTCTTGAACAGGTACACGCGCTCCAGCTCCATGTGGTCGCCGCGTACCTCGATGTTCCAGTCGGGGATCTCGCGGATCAGCTCGGCCAGTTCTTCATCGGTCACTTTCGGCGCATCGGCGCGGCAGGCTTCGCATTGGGCTTGGGCAAGGCTCATTGGGGTTCTCCTGGGTAAACAATGTAATGACAGTAGTTGATCATCGAGTGTAGGAGCCGCGCCCTCGCGGCGAATCGCGGGGGCAACGTCGATAAGGGAGTCAGGCCACAATCGTTTCGCGCCGGGGGCGGCGCTCCTACAGGGCGATGCATCGCACCAAGGTGTAGGAGTCGCGCCCTCGCGGCGAATCGAGAGGGCAGCGCCATTCGTGCGTAATGGGACGTCACGGTCTACGCGGCTTTCGGCGGAAACTTCGGCGCGTGCAAGCCCAGCGCCATGGCCCTATGCACCAGCGCCATGATGTCTTCCTGAGCCAGCTCGAACAGGCGCTTGAGCTCGGGCAGGACGAAGTACACCGGCTGCAGGATATCGATGCGATACGGCGTGCGCATCGCTTCCAGCGCATCGAAGGGCTGGTGCTCGGGCACGTCGGACAGCGCGTAGAGAGTTTCCTTCGGCGAGGAGAGGATGCCGCCGCCATAGATGCGCCGGCCCTGCGGGGTGTCGAGCAGGCCGAATTCGATGGTCAGCCAGTACAGCCGCGCCAGGTAGACGCGCTGCTCTTTCGTGGCCTTGAGACCGAGCTTGCCGTAGGTGTGGGTGAATTCGGCGAACCAGGGGTTGGTCAGCAGCGGGCAGTGGCCGAAGATCTCGTGGAAGATGTCCGGTTCCTGCAGGTAGTCCAGCTCCTCGGGCTTGCGGATGAAGGTGGCGACGGGAAACTGCTTGCTGGCCAGCAGCTCGAAGAAGGTCTGGAAGGGGATCAGCGCCGGCACTCGCGCCACGCGCCAGCCAGCGGTGGCTTCGAGCACACGATTGATCTCGCCGAGCTGCGGAATGCGCTCCAGCGGCAGGCCGAGCTGTTCGATACCGTCCAGATACTCTTGGCAGGCGCGGTTCTCGATCACCTTCAACTGGCGAGTGATCAGGGTGTTCCACACCTGATGTTCGCTTTCCGGGTAATGGATAAAGCCACTCTCGTCCGGTTCCCGGGCCAGGTACTGCGTACTCTTCATCGCTGCCTCCTTCTGGGGGCTGTTGTTCTTGTCTTGACCCGAGCATGCCGCTGATTGCTCGGGTTGAAAGCAGGCGAGTGAGAGGCGGTGCCTTGTGCAGGGTCCAGAAACTGTAAAATTTTGATTACGATTTTGCCGGAATGGCGAATACCCAGCTTGCTGGTTGGTTTTGGTGTCACATATTCTTGACGGAAATTATGCTGCCATCGTCGATTTCTACGCCCCGGCGGCCACAACAACAAGAGCCTGAGCCATGCGTATCAAGGTCCACTGCCAGAACCGTGTCGGCATCCTGCGTGACATCCTCAACCTGCTGGTCGACTACGGCATCAACGTCGCCCGTGGCGAAGTCGGGGGCGAGCAGGGCAACGCCATCTACCTGCACTGTCCGAATCTGATCAATCTGCAGTTCCAGTCGCTGAGGCCGAAGTTCGAGGCCATTGCCGGCGTATTCGGCGTCAAGCGCGTGGGCCTGATGCCCAGCGAGCGGCGTCATCTCGAGCTCAATGCCCTGCTCGGTGCGCTGGATTTTCCCGTGTTGTCCATCGATATGGGCGGCAGCATCGTCGCGGCCAACCGCAGTGCCGCGCAGTTGCTCGGCGTGCGCGTGGACGAGGTGCCGGGCATGGCGCTGTCACGCTATGCCGAGGATTTCGACCTGCCCGAGCTGGTACGTGCCAACAAGGCGCGGATCAACGGCCTGCGGGTAAAGATCAAGGGTGATGTGTTCCTTGCCGATATCGCCCCGCTGCAGAACGAACACGACGACAGCGAGGCGCTGGCCGGCGCCGTGTTGACCCTGCACCGCGCCGACCGCGTGGGTGAGCGCATCTACCATGTACGCAAGCAGGAGCTGCGTGGCTTCGACTCGATCTTCCAGAGTTCCAAAGTAATGGCGGCGGTGGTCAGGGAAGCGCGGCGCATGGCGCCATTGGATGCGCCGCTGCTGATCGAGGGTGAAACCGGCACCGGCAAGGAATTGCTGGCGCGCGCCTGTCATCTGGCCAGCCCGCGTGGGCAATCGCCGTTCATGGCACTCAACTGCGCTGGCCTGCCCGAGTCCATGGCCGAGACCGAGTTGTTCGGCTACGGCCCCGGTGCCTTCGAAGGCGCGCGCCCGGAAGGCAAGCTTGGCCTGCTGGAGCTGACTGCTGGCGGCACGCTGTTTCTCGACGGCGTCGGCGAGATGAGCCCGCGTCTGCAGGCCAAGCTGCTGCGCTTTCTGCAGGATGGTTGCTTCCGCCGTGTGGGCAGCGACGAGGAGGTGTACCTCGATGTGCGGGTGATCTGCGCCACCCAGGTCGACCTGTCCGAACTCTGCGCCCATGGCGAGTTTCGTCAGGATCTCTACCACCGCCTCAACGTGCTCAGCCTGCACATTCCGCCCCTGCGT
Source organism: Pseudomonas sp. o96-267 (assembly GCF_003935465.1). Lineage (NCBI taxonomy): Bacteria > Pseudomonadati > Pseudomonadota > Gammaproteobacteria > Pseudomonadales > Pseudomonadaceae > Pseudomonas > Pseudomonas sp. o96-267. The sequence goes on along the minus strand of NZ_RHQP01000038.1, from coordinate 13,844 downwards.
GAATGCCTCGACGGTCTGGCGCCGTTGGTGGAGCACTTTCTCGATTCCGCCAGCCGGCAGATCGGCTGCGCGTTGCCAAAGCTGGCGCCGCAGGCCTTCGAGCGCTTGGCCCATTACCACTGGCCGGGCAACGTGCGCCAGCTGGAGAACGTGCTGTTCCAGGCGGTGTCGCTGTGTGACGGCGGTACGGTGAAGGCCGAGCATATCCGCTTGCCGGACTATGGCGCGCCGCAGCCGTTGGGTGAATTCTCGGTGGACGGCAGCCTCGACGATATTCTCGGCCGCTTCGAGAAGGCGGTGCTGGAGCGCCTGTTCCGCGATCATCCCAGCAGCCGCCAGTTGGGCAAACGCCTCGGTGTTTCCCATACCACCATCGCCAACAAGCTACGGCAGCACGGGCTGGGCAAGGACTAGGCGTAGGGTGCGCCGCGCGCACCAATGCTCCGCTGGCCCTGGCTGATACCTGCAATTTTTGGTGCGCACGGCGCAACCTACGGTTTTCAACGACTGCCGCGCCAGGCCGCGAGCACGCGCTCGCGCATGGCTCGTCGGTCTTGCAGGCGCTCGATCAGTTGCTCGGCCAGGTCGAGCCAGTAGGGATCGGCCTTGGCCTGAACCACCGCAAGGCCGGAAGCGAGATTGGCCCATGCCGGAGGCAGGCGGCCGTGACGCAGGGCGAAGCCGCCGTCACGGTCACGCGCCAGATAGCGTACGCGGGTGATGCCGGCCAGCAGGATACGGCCGTAGCACATCAGGCAGGGTTCGAGGCTGACGTACAGGGTCAGACCTCGGCGGTCCACTTGCGCATGTTCGCTTTCGAGCTGGTCGAGCACCTGCATCTCGGCGTGAGCGGCGCTGCTGTAAGTCGAGACGAACACTTGGTTGCGAGCGCTGCACAACAGTTCACCTGCGCCATCCACCAACAAGGCGCCGACCGCATAACAGCCTTCCTCGACTGCCAGCAGGGCCTGTTCGCAACAGAGCCTGGCCCAGGTGTCATCGTCGTGGATGCTGGCTGGCGCCTGCTGCAACAGGGCTAGGTGCTCGGTGTTCATGGCGTCTCCATGGCCGGCGAAATGTTGCCGGAGTATGGCCCGCCATTGGTCACGTGCCCTACGACCTTGGTGCAATAGGCAGGGCAGGCACCGGCGGCGACACTGAGGCCGTCCCGATCATCCTGCGTGATTTGGGTGCAAGCGTTTCCGCATTCCTTTCGAGGAGTGCCTTGAATGGGCGGGCGACCAATTTGGTCGCCCTTTTTTTTCCCGGAATTTAGCCCGGCTCTAGACGCCCTGGTTCAGCCGGTCGATCAGCGCGCGTACGCTGCCCGGTAGCGCATCCAGCTCACGTACCAGCATGCTGCGCTCGCGCACCGCCCAGGCTTCGTCCAGCTGCAGGATGGCCAGCTGCATGGTGCGGCTGTGCCGGCGTGCAGCCGACTCGGGAATGATGCCGATGCCGACGCCGCCCTCGATCATCCGGCAGATCGCCTCAAAGCTCGATACCTGGATACGCAGGGCCAGGTTGCCACCGAGTTTCTCCACCTGTTCACGCAAAAAACTCAGCAGGGTGCTGCCTTCGTGCAGGCCGATGTGCTGGTAGGCGAGGGTGTCGGCGAAACTTACCGACTGCCGCTGTGCCAGGGCATGGCCCAGCGGTACGGCCAGCACCAGACGGTCGGTGCTGAAGTGCAGCACCTGCAAACCCGGCGCCTGCACCGGGCCGGCGATGATGCCGAGATCCGCCGCGCCATCGAGTACGCCACGGACGATATCGCGGCTGAGGCGCTCCTGCAGGTCGACGGTAACGCCGGGACGTTCGGCGAGAAAACCGGCCAGCACCTCGGGGAGAAATTCGGTCACTGCCGTGGTGTTGGCGAAGATGCGGATGTGCCCGGCGGCGTCGGTGCCGTATTCGGTGAATTCGCTTTTCAGGTAGTCCACCTGACGCATGATCAGCCGTGCGTGCTGCAACAAGCGCTGGCCGGCCGGGGTCAGCTCGACGCCACGGCTGTCGCGGTACAGCAGGCGCGAACCGAGCTGGCCCTCCAATGCCTTGATCCGCGCACTGGCGGCGGCCGGCGAGAGAAACGCCTTACGCGCGCCCTGGGTCAGGCTGGGCGACTCGGCAATGTGGATGAACAGGCGCAGGTCGGGCAGATCGAAATGCATGGTGGCCATTTCCTGAGGTCATTCGTAGGGGCCCGCTTGCGGGCGATCACTGGCGATCTGTAAAGCATCGCCCGCAAGCGGGCTCCTACAGGATTGGCGTTAAGCATACCCGAACGCTGGTTTAAATAAATGCGGATTCTCTGAACGCATGCGGCATCGCATGCTCCAGCTCACACAAGAACCGAGCTGGAACCTGCCCCATGAGTGATTCTGCTTTTTCCGCCTGGATCGGTCGTAGCGAAGAAGTCCACGACCAACTCAGCCGCAATCTGGTCAAGCGCATCGCCGCCACCTTTGGTGAAGCCACGCCGGCCCATGGCGAGGCGCTGCCGCCGCTGTGGCACTGGGCGTTCTTTCAGGAACCGGTCGCCGAGAATGGTCTGGGCGAGGACGGCCATCCGGCGCGCGGCGGCTTCCTGCCGCCGGCCGACAACCGCAACCGCATGTGGGCCGGCGGCCGTATCGAGTTCATCCAGCCGCTGCGGGTGGGTGGCGAAGCCAGCCGGATATCGACCATCAAGCACATCGAGGAAAAGCACGGCCGCACCGGTGCGCTGTTGTTCGTCACCGTGCAGCACGACTACCTGCAGGACGGCCAACTGGCCATCCGCGAAGAGCAGGACATCGTCTACCGCGAGCCCAGCCCGCCGAAGGCCAGCAGTGGCGAGCCGCTGGTCGCTGGTGACTGGCGCGAGGCGGTCACGCCGTCCAGCACGCTGCTGTTTCGCTACAGCGCCGTGACCTTCAACGGCCACCGCATCCATTACGACTGGCCCTATGTCACCGAAACCGAAGGCTACAGCGGCCTGGTGGTGCACGGCCCGCTGATCGCCACCCTGAACCTGCGCGCCTTCTGCCGCGTCAACCCGCAGGCGCGCCTGCGTCATTTCGCCTATCGCGGCCTGCGCCCGTTGATCGCACCGAACCCCTTCGAGGGGGGTGGGCGCATCAGTGGCGATGGCCACGCCGAGCTGTGGGCGGGTAACGAAGCCGGCCTGGCGCAGCGCGCCGAAGTGCAATTCGACTGATTAGTAGGGCGAACCGGGATGCTGATTTCGTAGGGCGGCCTCAGGAGCCTAAGCGAACAGTCCGCCGAACCATGCCAATACCGGCACCGCACCTAAGGCTCAGCTTTCTAACGGCGTACTGCTTCGCGAGTACGCCCTACATCGTTGCCGGGCGGTGCCACGCCCACATGATTTCGAGGAAGACCGATGGACTACAACAATAACGAAGAACTCAACGCGATCCGTGAAGGCGTGCGCGCGCTCTGTGCGGAGTTCCCGGCCGAATACTGGCGCAAGATCGATGAAGAGAAGGGCTTCCCGGAAGCCTTCGTCACGGCCATGACCGAGGCTGGCTGGCTGTCGGCGATGATCCCGGAAGAATACGGCGGCTCGGGTCTGGGGCTGGCCGAGGCCTCGGTGATCCTCGAGGAGGTCAACCACTGCGGCGGCAACTCCGGCACCATCCACGGGCAGATGTACAACATGTTCACCCTGCTGCGTAACGGCAGCGAGGAGCAGAAGCGCCACTACCTGCCGAAGCTGGCCAGCGGCGAGCTGCGCCTGCAGTCGATGGGTGTCACCGAGCCGACCACCGGCACCGACACCACCAAGATCAAGACCACCGCCGTGCGCCAGGGCGACAAGTACGTGATCAACGGCCAGAAGGTGTGGATCTCGCGTGTACAGCATTCCGATCTGATGATCCTGCTGGCGCGCACCACGCCGCTGGCTGAGGTGCAGCGCAAGTCCGAGGGCATGTCGATCTTTCTGGTCGATCTGCGCGAGGCCATCGGCAATGGCCTTACCGTGCAGCCGATCGCCAACATGGTCAACCACGAGACCAACGAGCTGTTCTTCGACAACCTGGAGATTCCCGCCAGCAGCCTGATCGGCGAAGAGGGCAAGGGTTTCCGCTACATCCTCGACGGCCTCAATGCCGAGCGCACGCTGATCGCTGCCGAGTGCATCGGTGACGGTCGCTGGTTCATCGAGAAGTCCGCGCAGTACGCCCGCGACCGCGTGGTGTTCGGTCGGCCCATCGGCCAGAACCAGGGCGTGCAGTTCCCCATCGCCGAGGCGCACATCGAGATCGAGGCCGCCGACCTGATGCGCTGGCGCGCCTGCGAGGAATACGACGCCGGGCGCAACGCCGGGGCGGCGGCGAACATGGCCAAGTACCTGGCGGCCAAGGCCAGCTGGGAGGCGGCCAACGCCTGCCTGCAGACCCACGGCGGCTTCGGTTTCGCTAACGAATACGACGTCGAGCGCAAGTTCCGCGAAACCCGCCTGTACCAGGTGGCGCCGATCTCCACCAACCTGATCCTGAGCTACGTGGCCGAGCACTTGCTCGAACTGCCCCGTTCCTTCTGAGGCCGCGACCATGAGCAAACATACTCAACAACTGGCCGCGTTCCTTGCCGAACTCGCCTACGAGCAGATTCCCGAGCACGTACTGGACCGCACCGAAGACCTGTTCCTCGACTGGCGCGGCTCGGCCCTGGCCAGCGAAGGCGCACGGCCGATCCCGCTGTTCGAGGCCTATGCGCAGAAGATGGGCCCGGCCGATGGCCCCGCACGCATCCTGGTCAATGGCCGCGGCACCTCGGCGTACTTCGCCGCGCTGGTCAACGGTGCCTCCTCGCACCTGGTGGAGCAGGACGACCTGCACAACAGCTCGGTGCTGCACCCGGCCACCGTGGTCTTCCCGGCCGCTTTGGCGGCGGCGCAGGACCTGGGCAAGTCCGGCCGCGAACTGCTGCTGGCCTCGGTGGCCGGCTACGAGGCGGGCATTCGCATCGGCGAATTCCTTGGCCGCTCGCACTACCGCATCTTCCACACCACGGCCACGGTGGGCACCTTGGCCGCTGCGGTGGCGGTGGGCAAGCTGCTGGACTTCGACCAGCAGCAGTTCATCCATCTGCTTGGCAACGCTGGCACCCAGGCCGCCGGGCTGTGGGAATTCCTGCGTGACGCCGCCGACTCCAAGCAGCTGCACACCGCCAAGGCCGCGGCCGACGGTCTGCTGGCCGCGTACTTCACCGAGCAGGGCCTGACCGGCGCGCAGAACATTCTCGAAGGCGAGCAGGGCATGGCTGCGGGCATGTCCAGTGACGCCAATCCAAGCAAGCTGTCGGACCGTCTCGGCCGACGCTGGGCGCTGGTGGAAACCTCGTTCAAGTTTCACGCCTCCTGCCGCCATACCCATCCGGCGGCTGACGCGCTGCTCGACCTGATGCAGCGCGAAGGCCTGCGCCACGAGCAGATCGAGCGAGTCGTCGCCCGCGTGCATCAGGGCGCCATCGATGTGCTCGGCCGCGTGACCGTGCCGCAGACCGTGCACCAGGCCAAGTTCTCCATGGGCACCGTGCTCGGCCTGATCGCGGTGCATGGCAGTGCGCAACTGACCGAGTTCGCCAACCTGGCCCTGCAGGACCCGGCCGTGGCCGCCTTCCGCGACAAGGTGCAGATGCGCCTGGACCCTGAAGTCGATGTGGCCTATCCGCAGCGCTGGCTGGGCCGCGTCGAGGTGATCACCACCGATGGCCGCACCCTGCGTGGTGCCATCGATGAGCCCAAGGGCGACCCTGGTAACACCCTCAGCCGCGTCGAGCTGGAAGCCAAGTTCCGCCGCCTGCTGGCCTTCGCCGGCAAGCGCAGCAGCGATGAGGCGGGCGTGCTGATCGAACGGGTCTGGCGTCTGCGCAAGACCGACGACCTGAGCCAACTGGCCTGACCGAGGACATGGACATGAACAACGCACAACAACCCCGGCCACTGGATGGCATCACCGTGGTCAGCCTGGAGCACGCCATTGCTGCGCCGTTCTGCACTCGTCAGCTCGCCGACCTCGGCGCGCGGGTGATCAAGGTCGAACGTCCCGGCAGTGGCGATTTCGCCCGTGGCTATGACGAGCGCGTCGACGGTCTGGCCTCGCATTTCGTCTGGACCAACCGCTCCAAGGAAAGCCTGACCCTCGACCTCAAGCAGGACGATGCGATGCAGGTGCTCGGCAGTCTGCTGGCCAAGGCCGATGTGCTGGTGCAGAACCTCGCACCGGGCGCCGCCGCGCGCATGGGCTTGTCGTTCGAAGCGCTGCACGAACGCTTCCCGCAACTGATCGTCTGCGACATCTCCGGCTATGGCGAGGGCGGCCCGTACGAGCAGAAGAAGGCCTATGACCTGCTGATCCAGAGCGAGGGCGGCTTTCTCTCTGTCACTGGCGGCGCGGGCGAGGAGGAGATGGCCAAGGCCGGCTGCTCCATCGCCGATATCGCTGCCGGCATGTACGCCTACACCGGCGTGCTGTCAGCGCTGATGCTGCGCGGCAAGACCGGTGTCGGCAGTCGCGTCGATGTGTCGATGCTGGAAAGCCTGGTGGAGTGGATGGGCTACCCGCTGTACTACGCCTACGACGGCGCCACGCCGCCGCCGCGCGCGGGCGCCGCGCACTCGACCATCTACCCCTATGGCCCGTTCCCGGCTGGCGACGGCGGTACGGTGATGCTCGGCCTGCAGAACGAGCGTGAGTGGCAGGCGTTCTGCGCCAAGGTGCTGGAGCAGCCCGAACTGGCCAGTGACGAGCGCTTTGCCGCCAACTTCAAGCGCTCTGCAAACCGCAGCGAGCTGCGTGCGCTGATCGTCGAAGCCTTCTCGCGCATGAGCACCGCGCAAGTGATCGAGCGCCTGGAGCTGGCGCAGATCGCCAATGCCCAGGTCAATGACATGGCCGGCGGCTGGGCTCACCCGCAGCTCGAAGCGCGCCAGCGTTGGCGCCAGGTCGACAGCCCCAGCGGCAGCCTGCCGGCACTGCTGCCGCCAGGGCGCAACAACGCCTTCGAACCGCGCATGGACGCCATTCCAGCGTTGGGCCAGCACACCGATACGCTGCTCGCCGAGCTGGGTTATGCCGCTGGCGATATCCAGCGCCTGCATCAGCAGGGGGCCGTGTGATGAACCCATCCATCATTCGTACCGCGCTGTTCGTGCCAGCCAGTAGACCGGAGCGTATTCCCAAGGCGCTTGCCGTCGGGGCTGACGCGGTGATCGTCGACCTGGAAGACGCCGTGCAGGAGAGCCTCAAGGTCGAGGCCCGCGCCCATCTCGATGGCTTTCTCACCGCCAATCCAGAGGCTCGCTTGCTGGTGCGCATCAACGCGCCGGAGCATGCCGGCCATGGCGCCGATATCGAACTGTGCGGCCGTCATGCCGGAGTCGTCGGTGTGCTGCTGCCCAAGGTGGAAAGTGCCGCCCAGGTAGCGCGAGTGGCTGCCTGCGGCAAGCCGGTGTGGCCGATCATCGAGAGTGCGGCGGGCTTGTTGGCGTTGGCGGAAATCGCCCGCGCGGAAGGCGTCGAGCGTTTGTCCTTTGGCGCGCTCGACCTGGGGCTGGACCTGGGGCTGAGCAGCGGCAGCGCTGCGGCCGAACGAATCCTCGATCAGGCCCGCTATGACTTGCTGCTGCATTCGCGCACGGCAGGCCTGGCGGCGCCACTGGACAGTGTGTTCCCCGCCATCGAAGACCCTGACGGCCTTGCTCGCACGACGCGCGATGCCCGTGACATGGGCTTCGACGGTTTGCTCTGCATCCATCCCAAACAGGTGGAGGTCATCCATCGTGCGTTGCATCCGGTCGAGGAAGAGCTGGCCTGGGCACGACGCGTGATGGCAGCGGCCAGCAGCGGCGAAGGCGTTTTCGTGGTCGACGGCCAGATGGTCGACGCCCCGGTGCTCGGTCGCGCTCGTCGTCTGCTGCAACGCGCCGGCGAGAGTCCGGCCTGAATACCGGCCGGCGGCACTGCGCCGCCGGCTATTTCGTCCCACGTACCGACCTACAAAAACAATGAGGTAACGTCATGTTCAAATTCACCGCCAAGGCGCTGGCCTGCGCCGCCATCCTCTCTTGTGCCAGCCTGGCCCAGGCTGCTGATGCGCCCATCCTGATCAAGTTCGCCCATGTGGTGGCGGACAACACGCCCAAGGGACAAGGCGCACTGCTGTTCAAACAACTGGCCGAAGAGCGCCTGCCAGGTCGGGTGAAGGTAGAGGTCTACCCCAACTCGTCGTTGTTCGGCGATGGCAAGGAGATGGAGGCGCTGCTGCTCGGTGATGTGCAGATGCTGGCTCCGTCGCTGGCCAAGTTCGAGCAGTACGCCAAGCCGGTGCAGATCTTCGACCTGCCATTTCTGTTCGACAACATGGAGGCGGTCGACCGCTTCCAGGCTAGCCCCGAGGGCCGCGGGCTGCTGACCTCAATGGAAGACAAGAACATCACCGGCCTGGCCTACTGGCACAACGGCCTGAAGGTGATGTCGGCCAACAAACCGTTGCGTGATCCGGCCGATGCCCGTGGCCTGAAGTTCCGCGTGCAGGCGTCGGCGGTGCTTGAGGAGCAGTTCAAGGCAGTCCGCGCCAACCCGCGCAAGATGAGCTTCGCCGAGGTCTACCAGGGCCTGCAGACCGGCGTGGTCAACGGCACCGAGAACACCTGGTCGAACTACTACAGCCAGAAGGTGCACGAGGTGCAGAAGTACATGACCGAGTCCGATCACGGCCTGATCGACTACATGGTGATCACCAACACCAAGTTCTGGAAGGGCCTGCCGGATGACGTTCGCAGCGAGCTGGAGAAGGTCATGGCCGAGGTTTCGGTCGAGGTGAACAAGCAGGCTGATGAACTCAACCGCACGGCCAAGCAAGACATCGCCAAGGCTGGCACCACCGAGATCATCGAGCTGACCCCGCAGCAGCGCGCCGAATGGCGTGAAGCCATGCGCCCGGTGTGGAAGAAATTCGAGAAGGAGATCGGCGCCGAGCTGATCCAGGCGGCGGAGAAGTCCAACCAGCAGTGACGTGGCGCTACAAACGAAAACGCCCGGTGCTTGCACCGGGCGTTTTTTTGTCTCGGCCGAGCCTCAGAGCCCGGCTTCCTGCATCCACTTGGGCTTGGGATAACGACGGTCCGACTTGCCGGCCTTGAGGATGGCGCCGGGTACGTCGTGGCCAATCAGGCCGGGCAAAGTGGCAGCCGCTTCGAGCAGGGCATCGAGGTTCACGCCGGTGTCCAGGCCCATGCGCTGGAACATATGCACCAGATCCTCGGTGCAGATATTGCCGCTGGCGCCCGGTGCATAAGGGCAGCCGCCAAGACCGCCAAGTGAGGCGTCGAAACGGTCGATGCCCGCGTTCAATGCCGCCAGGGCATTGGCCAGGCCCATGCCACGGGTGTTGTGGAAGTGTGCGGTGAACACCGCCTCGGGCCAGCGCTGCAGCGACTCACGACAGATGCGCTCGACCTGGGCCGGGTCGGCCATACCGGTGGTGTCGCAGAGGGTCACGCCCTGCACGCCGATTTCGAGCAGGCGCTCGATCAGCTCATAGACGCGGGCCTCGGGCACTTCGCCCTCGAACGGGCAACCGAAGGTGGTCGACAGCGACGCGTTGATGAATACGCCGCTGCCACGGCTGACCTCGATGATCTCGGCGAACTGCGCCAGCGACTGCTCCGGTGTCATGCGCAGGTTGGCCAGACCGTGGGTATCGCTGGCCGACATCACCAGATTGATCTCGTCCACTTCGCAGGACAGCGCGCGCTCGCAACCCTTCACGTTGGGCACCAGCACGGTGTACTCCACGCCAGCCACGCGCCGGATGCCGCGCATCACTTCTTCGGCATCGCGCAGGTTGGGGATGGCCTTGGGGGAGGTGAAAGAGGTGACCTCGATCTTCGCCAGGCCGGTATGGGACAGGCGGTCGATCAGGGCGATCTTGTCTTCGGTGGGGATGAAGGAAGCTTCGATCTGGAAGCCGTCACGGGTGGCGACGTCCTGGATGTATAGGCGTTTGCTCATGGCATGATCCTGGTTGTTCGCGGCGTAGGGTGCGCTGTGCGCACCGGCTTGAGCTGCGTTGCTGTCTTGGTGGACAAGCTTCGCGTTGTCCACCCTACGAACTGTTGTAGTGCGCACGGCCTAGGCGGTCCCGCGACACCCTACGGGCTAAGCGGTACTGCTGTTAGATGATCCCGCGTTCGCGCAGCCCCGCGACCTGCTCGTCGCTCAGGCCAAGCCCGGCGAGGATGTCGTCATTGTGCTCACCGAGCTGCGGGCCGCCGGTGCCGATACGGCCCGGTGTGCGGCTGAGCTTGGGCAGCACGCCCGGCACCTTGAGCGGGCCGACGCTGGTCTGCACCTGCTCGATCATCTGCCGAGCCAGGTAGTGCGGGTCCTGCACGATGTCGGCGGCGGTGTAGGGGTAGCCGGCCGGCACGCGCGCGCCCTTGAGCGCTTCGATCACTTCATCGCGGCCGCGCTGGGCGGTCCATTCGGCGATGGCACTGTCGATCAGTTCGGCGTGCTGGCTGCGTCCGTCGTTCTGCTCCAAACGCGGGTCGTTGCCCAGGTCGTCGCGGCCGATCAGGCTCATCAGGCGCTTGTAGATGCTGTCGCCATTGCCGGCGATCAGTACGTAGCTGCCGTCCTTGCAGGGGTAGGAATTGGACGGCGTGATGCCGGGCAGGGCGCTGCCGGCCGGCTCACGGATATAGCCGAAGGCGTCGTATTCGGGAATCAGGCTTTCCATCATGGCGAACACCGACTCGTACAGTGCCACGTCGATTTCCTGGCCTTCGCCGCTGCGCGCCCGTTCCTGCAGGGCCAGCAGCACGCCGATCACGCCGTACAGCGAAGACAGCGAATCACCGATGCTGATACCGACGCGCACCGGCGCCTGGCCGGGGTAGCCGGAGAGGTGGCGCAGGCCGCCCATGGCTTCGCCGATCACGCCGAAACCGGGCAGATCGCGGTAGGGGCCGGTCTGCCCATAGCCGGAGATGCGCAGCATGATCAGGCGCGGGTTGATCGCCTTCAGCGCGTCATAACCCAGGCCCCAGCCTTCCAGCGTGCCGGGGCGGAAGTTCTCCACCAGCACGTCGGCCTCGGCCACCAGCTTACGCACGATGTCCTGGGCTTCGGCCTGCTTCAGGTCCAGGGTCAGCGAGCGCTTGTTGCGCGACTGCACGTGCCACCAGAGCGAGGTGCCGTCCTTGATCTTGCGCCATTTGCGCAGCGGGTCGCCTACACCCGGCGGCTCGATCTTGATCACGTCGGCGCCGAATTCGCCGAGCAGTTTGCTGGCGAAGGGACCGGCGATGAGCTGGCCCATCTCGATCACCTTGAGCCCCTGCAGGGCCATGTTGCTGGTGTTGTTTTGAGTCATGGCTGCACCTGATTTGCCTGTGCGTTTCTCGTGGTGCGCAGAATGGCGCAGCGGCGCGGTGCCGACAATTGCCCAATGGCCAAGCTAGGCTTCGCGTATCGCGAAGTGGCATGCTGTAAATCAGCTTTCTGGCAGCCTCGCTTCGCCAGGCACGAAATGGAGACCTTCATGCGCCGCATCGATTTCGTCACCCTCAAGCTGTTCGTCGCCATCGCCGACGAGCGCAGCCTGACCCGCGCCGCCGAGCGCGAACACCTGGCCCTGGCGGCGGTGAGCAAGCGCGTCAGCGACCTGGAAAATCAGCTCGGCATCGCGCTGCTCTATCGTCAGCCCAAGGGCGTAGAACTGACCCCGGCCGGCCACGCGCTGCTGCACCACGCGCGCAACATGATGGACAACCTCGAGCAGCTCAATGCCGACCTCAGCGAGTTCAGCGAAGGGGTGAAAGGCCATGTGCGCATCCACGCCAACACCTCGGCAGTGATCGAATTCCTGCCCGAGGATCTGGCCAGCTTCAGCCGCCTGCACCCGCAGGTGAAGATTGATCTGGAGGAGCGGGTCAGCAGCGAAACCATCCGCGCCGTGCGCGAGGGCCTGACCGATATCGGCATCTTCGCCGGGCACGTGCCGGCCGAGGATCTGCAGGTGTTCACCTACCGCCACGACCAGCTGGTGCTGGTCACCCCGCGCGAGCATCCACTGGCCGAACGCGACGGCCTGTTCCTGCGTGAAGCAGTGGGCTTCGATTTCATCGGCCTGCAGCAGGACGCCTCATTACATGGCCTGTTGCAGCATTCGGCGCAGAGTCAGGGCGTAGCACTGCGCCTGCGCATTCAGGTGCGCAGCTTCGAGGCCATCTGCCGGATGATCCACACCGGTATGGGCGTCGGCGTATTACCGGACCTGGCGGTGCGTACCTACTTGCCAGCGCTCGATGTGCGGGTCATCCCGTTGCACGATCCCTGGGCGCGGCGCGAACTCAAGGTGGCGGTGCGCAATCAGGACAACCTTTCGTTGACCGCGAAGCAGATGCTCGATCACCTGCGAAACAGTGGAGCGCCAGAGGGAGATTCAGCGCTGCCTTCGTGAATGCCGAAGGCTCGGTTGTTCAAATGTGAATTTCAGCCGGGGGGAGGGCGGAGTAGAGTCCGGGCCAATCGACGGCGATCCGCCCTCGACGCTCAGACAAAAACAACAGGAGCCTTCCATGAAGTTTTCTTTCGTCCGTCGTGGCCTGGCCGGCGTGCTCGCCGGTTGCGCACTGCTTGGCGCACTTTCGGCACACGCAGCCGAGTCGCAGCCGACCGCCCCGATCTTGATCAAGTTTTCCCATATCACCGCCGACAGCACGCCGAAGGGCCAGGGCGCGCTGCTGTTCAAGAAGCTGGTGGAGGAGCGTCTGGCCGGCAAGGTTAAGGTCGACGTCTATGCCAACTCTTCGCTGTATGGCGATGGCAAGGAAATGGAAGCCCTGCTGCTCAACGAAGTGCAGATGCTGGCGCCGGCACCATCCAAGCTGGAGCAGTACACCAAGCAGCTGCAGCTGTTCGACATGATGTTCCTGTTCGATGACGTGGCTGCCGCGCAGCGCTTCCAGTCTTCGGACAAAGGCAAGGCGCTGCTCAAGTCGATGGAGAGCAAGGGCATCACCGGCCTGGCGTACTGGCTCAACGGCATGCGCCAGCTCACTGCCAACAAGCCGCTGGTCGAGCCGGCCGATGCCCGTGGGCAGAAATTCCGCGTGCAGCCGTCCGATCTGCAGGCTGCGCAATACAGCGCCCTGCGTGCGGTGCCGCGCAAGATGGCCTTCGCCGAGATCTACCAGGGCCTGCAGACCGGCGTGGTCAACGCCCAGGACAACCCCTGGTCGAACATCTACTCGCAGAAGTACTTCGAGGTACAGAAGTACATGACCGAGTCCAACCATGCCATCGGCAACTACCTGCTGATCACCAACACCCAGTTCTGGAACGGTCTGCCGGCGGACATCCGCAGCGAGCTGGAGCAGATCGTCGACGAGGTGACCGTCGAGGTGAACAAGCAGGCCGAGGCGCTGAATACCGAAGCCCGTCAGGCCATCGTTGCTACCGGCAAGAGCGAGATCATCACCCTGACGCCCGAGCAGCGCGCCGCCTGGCGTGACGCCGTACGCCCGGCCTGGAAGAAGTTCGAAGCCGAGATCGGCACCGACGTGATCGAAGCCGCGCAAGCCGCCAACCAGCCGTAAGCCCCACAGCCGCTCCGGGCCCATGCACCCGGAGCGGCCTTTCATTCGCCGTCGCCTAAGACGGCGTTTGCCAATGACGAATATCGCGCCGTCCCAGGCTCGGTTAGATTCGTCCGACTCCTGACAATCACAAGAACCTCGCGGAGATGCCATGAACGCCTTGCGGCGCGGCTGGGAGCACTTCGAGGAAGGCTTTATCGCTTTCCTCCTGGCGACCATGACGCTG
>NZ_RHQP01000037.1:0-49444 GCF_003935465.1 Pseudomonas sp. o96-267 | reverse complement strand
GGTCTCCACGCATCGTCAGGCATTGGCGGCCTTGCTGTTCTTCTACGGCAAGGTGCTGTGCACGGATCTGCCCTGGCTTCAGGAGATCGGAAGACCTCGGCCGTCGCGGCGCTTGCCGGTGGTGCTGACCCCGGATGAAGTGGTTCGCATCCTCGGTTTTCTGGAAGGCGAGCATCGTTTGTTCGCCCAGCTTCTGTATGGAACGGGCATGCGGATCAGTGAGGGTTTGCAACTGCGGGTCAAGGATCTGGATTTCGATCACGGCACGATCATCGTGCGGGAGGGCAAGGGCTCCAAGGATCGGGCCTTGATGTTACCCGAGAGCTTGGCACCCAGCCTGCGCGAGCAGCTGTCGCGTGCACGGGCATGGTGGCTGAAGGACCAGGCCGAGGGCCGCAGCGGCGTTGCGCTTCCCGACGCCCTTGAGCGGAAGTATCCGCGCGCCGGGCATTCCTGGCCGTGGTTCTGGGTTTTTGCGCAGCACACGCATTCGACCGATCCACGGAGCGGTGTCGTGCGTCGCCATCACATGTATGACCAGACCTTTCAGCGCGCCTTCAAACGTGCCGTAGAACAAGCAGGCATCACGAAGCCCGCCACACCGCACACCCTCCGCCGCTCGTTCGCGACGGCCTTGCTCCGCAGCGGTTACGACATTCGAACCGTGCAGGATCTGCTCGGCCATTCCGACGTCTCTACGACGATGATTTACACGCATGTGCTGAAAGTTGGCGGTGCCGGAGTGCGCTCACCGCTTGATGCGCTGCCGCCCCTCACTAGTGAGAGGTAGGGCAGCGCAAGTCAATCCTGGCGGATTCACTACCCCTGCGCGAAGGCCATCGGTGCCGCATCGAACGGCCGGTTGCGGAAAGTCCTCCCTGCGTCCGCTGATGGCCGGCAGCAGCCCGTCGTTGCCTGATGGATCCAACCCCTCCGCTGCTATAGTGCAGTCGGCTTCTGACGTTCAGTGCAGCCGTCTTCTGAAAACGACAGCTACCCCGGTTACGCGCTGGGAACCGACAGCGAGCTGCCCGAGCCGGTCATCCTGTGGGTGGCCAAGCAAGTCCAGGCCGAGCCGGCGAGCTGGGCAAAGTACGGCGAGCGCGACGTGACCCGTCGCGAGCATGCCCAGGAACTGCGCACCGACCTGCAACTGGCCCCGTTCGGCCTGTCCGACTTCCGCGCCCTGGTGCGCGAGCTAACCGAGCTGGCCCAGCAGACCGACAAAGGCTTGCTGCTGGCCGGTCAGGCCCTGGAGAGCCTACGGCAGAAACGACGCATCCTGCCGGCGCTGAGCGTGATTGACCGGGCCTGCTCGGAAGCCATTGCGCGAGCCAATCGGCGGGTCTACCGCGCCCTGGTCGAACCACTCACGGACTCGCATCGGGCCAAGCTGGACGAGCTGTTGAAGCTCAAGGCCGGCAGCAGCATCACCTGGTTGACCTGGCTGCGCCAGGCACCGCTGAAACCCAACTCTCGGCACATGCTGGAACACATCGAGCGGCTGAAGACATTTCAGTTGGTGGACTTGCCCGAAGGCCTGGGCCGGCACATCCACCAGAACCGCCTGCTCAAGCTGGCCCGCGAGGGTGGGCAGATGACGCCCAAAGACCTCGGTAAGTTCGAGCCGCAGCGCCGCTACGCGACCCTGGCCGCCGTGGTGCTGGAGAGCACCGCGACCGTGATCGATGAGCTGGTCGATCTGCATGACCGCATCCTGGTCAAGCTGTTCAGCGGCGCGAAGCACAAGCATCAGCAGCAGTTCCAGAAGCAGGGCAAGGCGATCAACGACAAGGTGCGCCTGTACTCCAGGATCGGCCAGGCGCTGCTGGAAGCGAAGGAAAGCGGCAGCGACCCCTATGCCGCCATCGAGGCGGTGATTCCCTGGGACGAGTTCACCGAGAGCGTCAGCGAGGCCGAGCTGCTGGCCCGGCCGGAAGGCTTCGACCACCTGCACCTGGTCGGCGAGAACTTCGCCACCCTGCGCCGTTACACGCCGGCCTTGCTGGAGGTGCTGGAACTGCGCGCCGCGCCGGCCGCGCAAGGCGTGCTGGCAGCCGTGCAGACCCTGCGTGAGATGAACGCCGACAACCTGCGCAAGGTGCCGGCCGATGCACCCACGGCCTTCATCAAGCCGCGCTGGAAGCCGCTGGTGATCACCCCGGAAGGCCTCGACCGGAAATTCTACGAAATCTGCGCCCTGTCCGAGCTGAAGAACGCCCTGCGCTCCGGCGACATCTGGGTCAAGGGCTCGCGGCAGTTCCGCGACTTCGACGACTACCTGCTGCCGGCCGAGAAGTTCGCCGCACTCAAGCGCGAGCAGGCCCTGCCCCTGGCGATCAACCCGAACAGCGACCAGTACCTGGAAGAGCGTTTGCAGCTGCTGGACGAGCAGTTGGCCACCGTCACCCGCCTGGCCAAGGACAACGAGCTGCCCGATGCCATCCTCACCGAGTCAGGGCTGAAAATCACCCCGCTGGATGCGGCGGTGCCGGATCGGGCGCAGGCGCTGATCGACCAAACCAGCCAGTTACTGCCGCGCATCAAGATCACCGAACTGCTGATGGACGTGGACGACTGGACGGGCTTCAGCCGCCACTTCACCCACTTGAAGGACGGGGCCGAGGCCAAAGACAGGACGTTGCTGCTGTCCGCAATCCTCGGTGATGCGATCAACCTCGGGCTGACCAAGATGGCCGAGTCGAGCCCCGGCCTGACCTACGCCAAGCTGTCCTGGCTGCAAGCCTGGCACATCCGCGACGAAACCTATTCGGCGGCCTTGGCCGAGCTGGTCAACCACCAGTATCGCCACGCCTTTGCCGCCCACTGGGGCGACGGCACGACCTCATCCTCCGATGGCCAGCGCTTCCGCGCGGGTGGCCGGGGCGAGAGCACCGGGCACGTCAACCCGAAGTACGGTAGCGAGCCGGGACGGCTGTTCTACACCCACATCTCCGACCAGTACGCGCCGTTCAGCACCCGCGTGGTGAATGTCGGCGTGCGCGATTCCACCTATGTGCTCGACGGCTTGCTGTACCACGAGTCCGATCTACGGATCGAGGAGCACTACACCGACACGGCCGGCTTCACCGATCACGTCTTTGCCCTGATGCACCTGCTGGGCTTCCGCTTCGCGCCACGCATCCGCGACCTCGGCGAAACCAAACTGTACGTGCCGCAGGTCGTGCAGGCCTACCCGACGCTGCGCCCGCTGATCGGCGGCACCCTGAACATCAAGCACGTCCGCGCCCATTGGGACGACATCCTGCGCCTGGCCAGCTCGATCAAGCAGGGCACGGTCACCGCCTCGCTGATGCTGCGCAAGCTCGGCAGCTATCCGCGCCAGAACGGCCTGGCCGTGGCCCGGCGCGAGCTGGGCCGGATCGAGCGCACGCTGTTCATCCTCGACTGGTTGCAGAGCGTCGAGCTGCGCCGCCGCGTGCATGCCGGATTGAACAAGGGGGAAGCGCGCAACTCCCTGGCCAGGGCGGTGTTCTTCAACCGCCTCGGTGAGATCAGGGATCGGAGCTTCGAGCAGCAGCGCTATCGGGCCAGCGGCCTCAACCTGGTGACGGCGGCCATCGTGCTGTGGAACACGGTGTACCTGGA
This sequence comes from Pseudomonas sp. o96-267, assembly GCF_003935465.1. NCBI lineage: Bacteria > Pseudomonadati > Pseudomonadota > Gammaproteobacteria > Pseudomonadales > Pseudomonadaceae > Pseudomonas > Pseudomonas sp. o96-267. The sequence continues at coordinate 45,835 of NZ_RHQP01000037.1, read as the reverse complement.
GCGCGCCACCCAGGCGATGGGCGACACGGGCAAGCCGGTAGACGGCGAGCTGCTGCAATACCTGTCGCCGCTGGGCTGGGAGCACATCAACCTGACTGGCGATTACGTCTGGCGGCAGAGCCGCAGGCTGGAAGACGGTAAGTTCCGCCCGCTACGAATGCCCGGAAAACCTTAGCGTACGATTTTTTCCGAATTCTGCGGGCTCCCCTTGAAGCGCCTCAACAGCCGCGCTGATGCTGTCAGCCCCTTGTGCCGGATCGACGCCAAGCGAGCGAGCAACCACGCGCAAAGCACGCACTGCATCACGGGCGGCGGTGCTGGCCTCGTCGTCGATTACTGTGCATTCTGCAAGCGCGTCCAGCTTCCAGAAAACATCCGCCAGCTTCATTTCCTGCTTCGTGCTCATTGGTGATTTCCTCGAACTGTAAGTGTTGCTCTTGATGCCATATTAGGTCAGCTCAACTGACCTTGCAAGAGCTTTTTTATCCCTGCCTTTTTGATCACCGGCCCCCAGTCCACAAGCCTGTATTCAGCACCCTCCTTTTCGACCTGGACGCCTAGCTGCTCGCGCAGACGAGGCACATCATCAAGGATGGTCTGCTTATGATGGCCCGTCTCAGCGGCCAGCGCGTTGAGCGTCGGGCGCTCAAGCTCAGCCATGGCCAGGGCGAGGCGCAGCAGGCGCCGAACATCGCCACGAGGAAATTGCGGTTTCGACTCAACAGCCATTTGGTTAAACTCCAGACCTATGAAATCACTCTGTATTATGGTCAGTTGTGCTGACCTTTGGAAGTGCCTATGTTGCTGAGCGAAATCATGCCCGAGAGGCCGCGTCCGCATGCGCAGCAGGTCTGACTGGAAGCCGTTGCTCTTGGTCATCGCGGCAGTCGTTGGCTTCGTCGTTTTTGTTTCCGCGAGATACCCGAGCATGATCGAGCGGCGGCAAGCGGCGAATCAGACGTGGAAGGAATCGCAGCAGGTGAAGCAGGAAAGAGGCCCGTCGATAACGATAACCCTGCCTAACGGCACACAGCTTGATTCCGCCCCTTTCTTGAAGGCCACCCCATAGGCCGCTTTGGTGGCCTCAGACTTCTGTGCTGCCAATCCACTCGTTGCCGAGGTAGGCATCCGCACCGTCGCGGTACAGCTCATGCTGCCGTGCCGCGACTTCGATCAAGCTGTCGTGTGACCAGCCCGTTGCCGGTGCCTGCAATTGCTTGATGATGGAGCCGGTGAGGCTCCTGATTTCAAGCGGCTGATGTTCGCTCCCCGAGATAATGTTCGGTTCACCAGGTTGCTGATCGGTGACGAGGTGCATCGTGGTGTCCTCTGCAGGCTCAGCTCATGTGCGAAAAGCGACTATCGAAGACCGAGCCATCCGGCTCGACCTCATCACGCATGATGGCCACCAGCTGCCCGCCACCGAAGGACTGCTGCAGGGTCAGCGCCAGCGTGTGACACTGCCGGGCCTCAAACACATGCTCATCGATCTGCGCGCGGATGACGCTCAGCAACCCCTCAACCTCAGCCCACTCCTGCACCCGTAACCTCCCTGCCGGCGCCGCCCGCTTTTATACCATCCTCAACAACGACCCCGGATGGAGCGCGCTGCACACCTCGAAATTCCGTGCCTGACCCGAACCCCGAGCCAGACCCATAATTTATACCATCCTCAACACCGACCTACGGGGTAAAGCCGCCCCGTGTACTTCTTTTGCCCTGCCCCTCCCCGCCACAGGCGGCCTCTGGTCGCCCTTGCAGCAGTGGCAGCTCACGCCGGCCAACTGGGTGCAGCACCTGCGCGCCGCTTCGCGTGTTGCCGAAGCCAGCTCTTCGCAAGCATGGTGTAGATTTATCGTTTACATATTATAATACCGTGACCGTAAAAGCCTAGGTGTCAACATGCCTGCTAACGAGCTACACGAAAACGATGGGAAAAATTCGGCTCCACTGACCAGCGTGCGCCTGCACAACATGGTCTTGGATCACATGCTCGATAACCCAGAGCTATTCATTGCCAACGAGGCAAGCGACCCGGTAGGCCACTTCAAATCTGTTCTCGATAGCCTGGTACAGATGGCACATAAGATCGCTGCCGAGAGTCTTGCTAACCGGCAGTTCTTGTCACCGATCAACACCTTCGATGGCGCTATCTCTGCTAACCCGGATGATCAGCCTGATGACGCCCAACGCTATGAGCTGCGTTATCGCCTGGTTGAACAACTCGGCACCAGCACACCCGCTAAAGACACCACGATGACGTTTGAGGAAGCGACGGATATCTATGGTGAAGGCTTCGTAGATAACTACTGGGGCCGACTGGGTGAGCACTGCCCACGCCGGGTTACTACGCCCGGTGATCGAACCTTGTGGTTCACGGTTGTACGGTTGCCTGCTGCCGAACAATCCATGCTCGATAGCGCGGATCAGCAGCGCGAGCACAAGCCTCGTTCCCCAAGCCTTTAACGTCCTCACAGATGCTCTTCGTTCACACCAGCTCAGTTGCCGAGCATCCTCGGTAGCACAGCTGGTGAAAGCGAATACCTCGCCTCGCCCTCACCTCTCCCAGTTCACGAGATAGACGCTATCGAGTTTGCTCGCTAACGAGACAATCGACAGCACAGACACACTCGGCCTCACCCTATCGGTAGGTAACACCCAGACTCGTGATCAGGTACATCGCTATCAGGGTTTCTCGTCACCAAGAACAAGCTCTTCTCGTAATCAGGTAACAGCCTTCATGGGATCGAAAAGCAGTCCTCGGAAACGAGCGAAGCAGCCCCCCAGCGTTCCAGGGCAAGGCCAGCGGGGCGAATAGAACGGCAAGGCACGCAGAAGCGTGCGCGGGGCGCACGGAGGTGGGGCAGAAGAAGAACAGGTGTGCTGGGTTTGAGCCGAGGGCTATGGTGAGGATGGTATAAGTTGGACCGGTACACCAGGCGCTTGGCCGGTGATCCGGGGGCGCTCGCGCGGCCAGCCTACAAGGGTGGCCTGTACCAGGGGCGCGCCGGCGGGCGCGCAGGTCAACAGGACTCGCCGCAGCGGCGCAGCCGATGCCACACCTCTCTCCCCAGCACCGCAGGAAAACAGGTCAACCCGGTGGAGGGCCTACCTCCCTTGTGAGGATGGTATAAATATAGCGTGAAAGGTAAGTACAGCTGACCTATAATAGACGCAGGAACCGCTTAGGGCCTGCCTGCAGGTCATCCGCCTTGGCATCGAGTGATGCCCCATCATCCTCTGGAGTATCCTATGTCCACTCAGCTTCGCGCCATCGACGACCCCGCCGTTCACGACGCCATTGAGCGCGCCGCAAGCGCCGCCTGCAGCCAGCTCGATGCCCTCTTCCCCGGCTGTGACCGTGGCGGCATCGGCTCCAACTTTCAGGCCCTGCTGGGCCAGTGCATTGGCCACATGCTCCAAGGCGGCTCCCTACTCGATCAGCAGCGTGGCCACCGCATCGCTCTGCGCCAGCTCGTCGCCAGCTCGACGATGTTTGGTGATCCACGCATGCCCGGCAACGCCTTCCTGGTCGTGCGCGACGATGACGCTCACCCGTGGCTGACCTCGCGCCCTGAAACGCTGGCGCTGTGCCTCGATACCAACCGCTTCCGCCCGCTCTCTCAAATTGGCGATGCCTGGACCTCCTTCGATGCCGCCGCTAAAGCCGCTCTCGCCTACTGCCAGGGCCAAGGCATGACACTGGAAGAAACCAAGCGACTCGGCCTGCAGGTGCGCGCCGTCACCAACAACGCCAACGCCAACGCCACAGGCCTGCAGCCAGTTGCAGCACTCCAGCCGGTTCAGGCCGCTGGGTAAGCGCCAACCACCTGCCCACACTCGACGAGGATTGGATATGTCAATTACAGCGCCTGCGACGGTCTATCGAACCCTGCATCGGTTGACCAACAAGCTGCACAAGTTCAACGCTCGCGTTGAGTTCGTCATCCTGGCTTTCAAGCACAACATCGTGGATGAAATCACCAACTACGAGCTTTGGGATCGCGGCTACGAAGGCCTTGGCGAACGCGAGTTCGATGCCTGCTTTGAAATGGGTGACTCCCAGGACGTGATCGCTGAGCTGATCAAGACAGCGCGCCGCGACGGCTTCATCGACAACATCCGCGCCTGGTGCGGTGACGAGAGCTTTGGCCGCTGGTGCTCGTATGCAGATCGCCAAGCACAGCTGTTCTAGCCTGCAATCGGCCCGGCGTGCCGGGCCGCTCCCCAGGCAAGTGCGAAATTGCACTCATCTGACCAGGCAATTGCATTGATGCTGACCACCCGCTTGCATTCGACTTGAACAGCGGGCGGCAGAGACGCGGAGGCAGAGACCGCCCCATTGCTGCCGGTAGCAATAGGCAGCAACCGGCCAGAAGCGGCCTTTCATAGACGTTCGTGGCAGCCAATACAGCGGCGGTAGCGTCTAGGAATCCAAGGGTGATTCAGTGTGACAGAGATGCAGCTCGGCGGAATTTTCAGAAAGGCGTTTAAGGCCACTGGAATCTGAACTAGGCTACGCTGCCATGCCAGCTACCCTGTGTCCCGGCGTTAGCGTCATTGGGCCCTTGACTATGAAAATCAAAATGCGAAATGGATGGTTGCAGACTAAATAGCCGCGGTACATTTAACCGAGGTCTAGATAGTCGCAAGTAACAAACCACGGGTGGTGGAAGATGGCGAACGGTAAAATTCTTCGGCAGCTGTTCAGAGCAGGTACGGCAGGGGATGCAGAAGCATTTCGCCTTGCGTCAAAAGCTGTCATCGAAGAAGAAAGACAGAAACAGCACCACCTTCTCGCTAACGATCTTGAGCAGATCCTTTACGGCGGTGACTTAAGCTTACGTGCCACCAATGTTCCGCGCGCGCACTACGATGTTCCGGTAGATAAAGAGCGTGGCCTACCGCTACTGGATATCAGAACGCCCAAGCGCTCACTCGATGAAGTGATTTTGCCCCCAAGCAGTTCTGCTGCTCTCGAGGAAATTCTCGAGGAAAACAGACGTGCCGATGTCTTGCGCAGTTATGGGATGAAACCTGCTGGTAAGGTCATATTCTTTGGCCCCCCTGGTTGCGGGAAGACCTTGGCGGCGGAGGTTGTGGCCTTCGAACTTGATCGGCCACTGGCGATCGTTCGACTGGATGCCCTGGTCTCCTCTTTCTTGGGGGAGACTGCCGCAAACCTCCGGAAGGTTTTCGACTTCATTGCCCAGTATCCGTTTGTGGTCCTGTTCGATGAGTTCGACGCTATCGGTAAAGAGCGGGACAGCAGCAGTGATCATGGCGAACTGCGTCGAGTAGTAAACGCTGTGCTTCAGATGATGGACTCATACGAAGGTAGCAGCTTGATTCTTGCCGCTACAAACCATGAAAAAATCCTCGATTCGGCGATCTGGAGACGATTCGATGAATCCATCGAATTCCCCCTTCCAGATGAAAAACAGCTGAAAGAGATTTTGCATCTGAAGCTGCGAGGCATCCGCCGTCAATTTGAGATTGACGACAAAGAAGTATTGAAGGAGTTTAAGGGTAAGAGCGGAGCAGACGTCGAACGCGTAATACGCCGTGCCGCAAAACGGATGATCCTGCGGGAGCAAGAGTTTCTGACCATCAAGGAGCTGAAAAGCGCTCTTGTTAGGGAGGATCTCAGGAAGTCCTAAATATCAGCCTTCTGGGACGAAGCATTGGCTACCTACAAGCACCTGAACATTGCGCGTGAGGTACTGGACAACCAGCGCCGCACCAAGAATCCACCCCGTTTCGTGACCCGTGGTGATCTCCGCGGGCATGGCCAGAAGCTCAACGGCTACTTCGCTACAGCTGAGGGTCAAGCCAGAAAGCAAATCGGCTCCTCAGCGATCTCTCCCTATGTCCTCAAACTGAAGTACGAGGGCGCCCTTACGTTCGCTAACCTGTCACATCACGGGTTGGAATTCATCAGCCAGGAAGACAAACAGCTCTGTGTGGTGTTTGCAACGGAGGCTGGCTTGTCCATGTTCGCCGACCACCTGAAAAAGCTGGGTGTCTTGGATTCCAGCTTGACCTACCGCCAGATCTTGGAGGCTATCGAGGGTATCGAGGCGTGGTCGGCAGAGGATCGCAAGAGCTGGGCGCTCAAGAATATCGGCCTTCCCAATACTCCTAGCTTCAAGCTTGACGTCGAACTCTGGCCTGTTGACGTAGCGAACCACCCCAACCGCATCCGGCTCACGACTGCTTTCGAAGGGTGGCTGGAGAGCCAGAAGATCTGCAGGCTCGACAAGGTCAATCTGGATAGCCTGTTGCTGTATAGGGTTGAGGTGACTTCGGGCCAGGCGCAACTCCTGCTGGATCATCGCGATGTGCGACTGGTGGACCTGCTTCCTGCTACTGGAATTAGCATTCGCCAGCTGAATCGCGACATCAATGAGCTCCCCCGGAACATTCCTTCCCCGCCCACCGATGCAGCTCGGATCTGTATCTTGGACAGCGGTATCAATGGGAACCACCCACTGTTGAAGCCAGCCATGGCAGAGAGCGCCTCTTTCATTGATGAAGAGGGGGACGCCGATGAGGTAGGGCATGGCACCGCCGTGGCAGGTGTCGCTCTCTACGGCGATGTTGAGGCCTGTGATAACTCGAATTACTGGCGGCCGGAATTCTGGATCTACAACGGGAAGGTGATGAAGAAATGCCCGCATACCGGAAATGCGGTCTATGACGAGCACTCGCTTGAAGCCTCCCTAACCAAGGCTGTCGAGTATTTCGTTGACCTTGGTTGCAGGATCTTTAATCTCTCGTTGGGTAACAGCCACGCTCCCTATGATGGGGCCCATGTGCGAGGCCTTGCCTACATCTTGGATGTCCTCTCCAGGCGCCACAATATTCTGTTCGTAGTTTCGACGGGAAACTTCTGCGGTTCGGATAATCCGCCAATGCCCATCAACAGTTGGCGAGACGAATACCCCGAGTACTTGATAGCAGAGCAGAGCGCCATCATCGATCCGGCTCCCGCTATGACGGTGCTGACGGTAGGGAGCATCTCTCGGCACAATGCCACCTACGATGCCCAGCGGTTTCCTGAGATTCAGCAGCTCTCACCGGCCGCTGAAAACCAGCCATCACCGTTCACCCGGCATGGCCCCTCGGTAAAAGGCGCCTTCAAGCCGGAGCTCGTCGCTGCAGGCGGCAATCTCGCAAGTCCCATGAGGCAGGCAAATGGGCAGTGGCGCCCAGATATGCGTGGCCTAGGTGTCCTCACTCTCAATCACCAGGTGATCGGTAACACGCTGTTCAAAGAGGTAAGTGGCACCAGTTTTGCGGCGCCCTACATCACTCATCTGGCCGGACGTTTGCTGAACGAGTATCCAGCGGCATCTGCCAACCTGCTTCGCGCCATGTTGGTTAACCACGCCTATTTGCCGAACGAGGTTTTTTCCACCTTCCCTGATGAGTACAGGAAGGCCTACAAGAAGGATAAAAAAACCTACAATCGTGAGGTCGCACGGGACGTAGCCGGCTATGGCGCTGTGAGCGAGAGTGACCTATTCCGATCTTCCGACAACGTCGTCGTTCTAATATCGGAAGAAAGCATCGAAAACGACTCGTGCCAGTTTTTTGAGCTACCGCTACCGGCCGACTACCTACGTAGCACCCGCGGCACACGGGAGCTGTCTGTGACGCTAGCCTATTCGCCAGCAGTCCGTACCACCAGAATTGATTACCTGGCGACACAAATCAGCTATCGCTTGGTGAAAGGCACTTCGTTGGATGACGTTCAAAAATACTTCAACCAGTTGAAGAAGGCCGAGACCGAGACGAGAAACGATGACGCGACGTCCAATCGTGACATCTCAGCTCAAACACGTAGCCGGGGAACTGTGCAGTCCTCTCGGTGGACCTTCCAGCAGCGCAAGCCCGATGAAAAATGGTTTGTAGTGGTGATAAGGCAGGACCGCGAGTGGAGTCATCCTGACGTACTGGACAAGGAGCCGTACGCGTTAGTGGTCACCGTTGCGGATCGAGACAATGAAAAGGCTGATCTTTACAACCAAATCCAGGCCCTGATACGGCAGCAAGTCACAGCGAGAGAGCAGTTGCAGGCTGCGACTCGGTTGCAAAACAGAGGGTAAGTCTGTGAGAGCTTCTGGTTCTACTCGGAGCTCCCTCAGTCAGCTCTTGGCCGGTTCCTGTGGCCCGTTCTGTGGCGGGCCCTGACGGCCATGATCACGATATGAATTACCTGCGTGAAATCATGCTGAGCCTAGCCTAAAGTCAGATGTCGCATTCAAGATATATAACCGGCTAGGACAGCAGCCCCCCTCGAAAGGAATTCGACTATGCCTACGATCCTCCGCTACCTTTCCGTCTCCCTTGCTTCCGCCCTGGTGGCCGCTTATACGGCCCTGTGGTTGGCCTACCCCGCGCCCCTGGAACAGCCCCATGCGGTTGTTCGCCCGCCGCTGATCATTCAGCAGCAGGGGGACGATCTGTTGTTGTGGGGTGGCTGGAATACGGTGGCCGGTTACGAGCCGCCCGGGGTGAATGCAGTGGAGATTCGCTGCAACCGCGGCCGCGGCACCTGCCAGGAGGCTTTTGCCTCGATCCACCATCACGACGAGGGCGAAGACCTGGAAGCCCAGGTGTTCGACTACGAAGTGGTGGAGTGGACGGAGCAGATGCTGCATGCCACGGCGACCATGCCCGAGGCCGAGTGCGTGACACGCAGCCTGGTGGTCGCACTGCCGGCCGGCTCCGCCTCGCTGGAGCTGGTGCCGCAGGGCGATGACTGCGAGTTCGAGGTCAGCGCTGCGATGCTGGAGGGTGACCCGCTCTAGGCCGTTACCAGGCTCGGCCAGCGGTCGTGCACCGTTGGCCCACCCTGCGGCGGTGTGGTGGTGACCACGTAGACCCGCCGTTCTTCCCCGTGCTCAATGAGCAGCGCCTCAATGGTTTGGCCTGGCTCCAGGTCAAACCAGTGCGAGGCACCGGCTGCATTCTTCTCCATAAAGCGTTCGGCCAGCACCTGCACTGGCTGCGGGTGGTAGCGCGCCCATTTGCCGGCGGTGATGGAGTCGGTTCGGGCCCAACCGGTGGCGGGCAGGTGGCCGGGTTGCTCTTTGCGGCGGCCCCAGGGGACCCAGGCCACGGCGCCATCGGCCTGACGCACGGGCAGGGCGGCGCGTGGGTTAGGGAAGTAGATTCGCAGTTGCTGGCCGGTTTGGGTGTAGCGCCCAGCCACTTCGACGCCGCCGCACATGAGGTGCCTCCCGTCTATTGTCGTTGCCAAGGTTGGGGTTTGATAATACTGTATTCATATACAGTATTGGTGAGGTTATCCATGGCCCTGACAGTGATCGGCCGCCCGTTGCGGCCAGGTCTGCGGCTACCGTTGTTCCTGAGCCGCGTTGCCGCCGGCTTTCCTTCCCCCGCTGAGGACCATATCGAGGCCAGCCTCTCGCTGGACGAGCTGTGCGTACTGCACCCGGCGGCCACCTTCTTTCTGCGGGTGGTGGGGGACAGTATGACCGGCCTGGGGATTTTCGACGGCGACATCCTGGTGGTAGACCGCTCGATCACGCCGCGCGCGGGCATGGTGGTGGTGGCGGTGGTGAACGGGGAGTTCACCTGCAAGCAGTTGGCCTATGAGCACGGCGCGCCGGTGCTGCGCGCGGCGAACAAGGCCTACCCGGACATTCGCCTGCGCGACGGCGAGGACCTGGAGGTGTTGGGGTTTGGGGAGCAGTGGAACCAAAAACCAACGTAAGGCTTAGCTAGAGTTCACCGCTGCCGAAAATAGGGGCGGTTATCCAGACTTTGTTTTACTGAACGACTTTTCTGCACTGCTTTTCATGCGTTTGGACGGCCTGGCGTCAGTGCCTGCCAGGGTTCGACAAAAGGATGGTTTTCCCGAACTAACCAGACGCCACAAGGGTTTGCGGGCAGGCGCTGGGCTTAAGTGCGGATTCCACGCCATTCGGACACTCAGCCCACGCTGATCCGGACACCTGTTCCACGATCATTCGGACAGGCAGTCGGAGCGCAGCGACGCAGGGGTTGCATTGTTAGTCTGAGGCGCCCGGCGCCGTCAATTTCTTCACCCGCTTTCTCATCGACTCGCCCTTGAGGTTGATCCGGTAGGCGTTGTGCACCAGGCGGTCGAGGATGGCATCGGCCAGGGTTGGATCGCCGATCAGTTCGTGCCAGTTGTCCACGGGCATTTGGCTGGTCACGAGGGTCGAGCGCTGGCCGTAGCGGTCGTCCAGTAGCTCCAGCATGTCGCGGCGCTGTTCGGCGGTGAACGGGGCCAGGCCCGAATGGCACTTACTTAATCGTTAACCGATTGATCTAGAAGAAGAAAGGCTGCTCTTGGTCTACGGTGATAGTTGCGAACACACACCGAGCCCAAGGAGCAGCCCAGATGAATCCTAGGCGCCAAGCCGCCATCCTTCAACAGCGCCGTACGCATCACCTCGCATCCAATGCGGATGCCTATGCGTTCTTCAATCTGCTGACCGGCCCCGAGCTGTTTGACCAGGTCGAATCGCTGCTGCCAGACCACAGAGAGCGTCTGTTTCCGCCGACCGAGACGCTATCCATGTTCATGGCTCAGGCTCTGAGCGCTGATCGGTCCTGCCAGAGGGCGGTCAATGAGTTGGCGGTCAAGCAGTTACGAGCAGGGTTGAAGCCATGCAGTACACACACCGGCGGCTACTGCCGTGCCCGTCAGCGCTTGCCGGTGGAGATGGTTTCCAGTCTGGTACGTAACACCGGCAACTTGATCAGCAGCAACGCCCGATCCGGGCAATGGATGGGGCGCCCCGTTCGGTTGGTAGACGGCACGACAGTGGTGATGCCCGATACCCAGGCGAACCAGGATGCCTACCCGCAATCGCGAGGGCAAAAGCCTGGGCTTGGTTTTCCCATTTGCCGGATGGTCGGCATCGTCTGCCTTTCCAGCGGAGCCTTGCTGAATGCAGCCCTCGGGCGCTTCAGAGGCAAGGGTGGCGACGAGCAGACGCTGCTGCGTTCGATGCTCGACACCTTGAATACTGGGGATGTTTTGCTGGGGGACGCCTTCTACGCGACCTACTTTTTACTCTGTGAATTGCAGCGCAGAGGTATTGATGGCGTGTTCGAACAATATGGTGCTCGCCGACGGAGTACTGACTTCCGGCGAGGTACGCGTCTTGGCACGCGCGATCACCTAATCACCCTGGAAAAGCCTCGCAAACGGCCCGCCTGGATGAGCCAGGCCAGCTACGAGCAAGCGCCTGATCAGTTGGAGGTCCGGGAGCTGAAAGCGGGAAACAAGATCCTGGTTACGACGCTGGGCTGCGCTCGCGAAACCCCAAAAGCGGCTTTGAAGGCGCTGTTCAAAGACAGGTGGCACGTCGAGCTGGACCTGCGCAATCTCAAGACCACGATGGGATTGGAGATGTTGAGCTGCAAAACGGCCGCCATGGCAGTGAAGGAGCTGTGGGTTTATCTATTGGCGCACAACTTGATCCGGCTGCTCATGGTGCAATCGGCATCAATCGCGGACTGTCTGCCACGCCAGCTGAGCTTCAAGCACACCCTGCAGCTGTGGCTTGCTTGGCGGCAATTTGATGGATCGGATATTGATGAGTGCTTCCATCAGCTTCTGATGCTCATTGCCCAACAACGCGTAGGTGGCCGGTCAGGCCGAATGGAGCCGAGAGCAGTAAAGCGAAGGCAGAAACCCTATCCATTGCTGACCCGAGCCCGCCAAGCGGAGCGCAAGGAAATCAGGAAAAATGGACATCCAAGGAAGGGCGGCCGCGAAAACTGAGTGCAACACCTGACCTTTCCGGTACGGTGCTGCCCCTATGTCCTATTCCGAACTCAGCGTCGAAGAGCGCGCCATCATTCAACTCAGTCAAGCTCAAGGCTTCAGCCTGCGCGGCATTGCTCGCCTGATTGACAGGTCGCCCTCGACCATCAGCCGAGAGCTGAAGCGCAATCGAGGCAGTAGTGGTGCTTACTCGGCCCGCTGCGCCCAGCAACAGATGAACATTCGGCGCCAGGTTTGTCGCCCCAAGCGCAAGCTTGTGCCGGGCAGCGAGCGCTTCGAACTGGTGGCCCACATGCTGCGTAAGCGTTTGTCTCCCGAGCAGATTGCCGGCAAGCTGCGCAGCATGACCATACCCAACCTCAGAGATGCCTACGTCTGTCGTGAGACGATCTATAACGCGATCTATGCCTTGCCGGTCGGCGAGTTGCGCAAGGAGCTGATCGTCTGCCTGCGCCAAGGCAAGACGACGCGCCGGCCGCGCTCTGGTGGCGTGGATCGGCGCGGCCAGATCCCTGAGATGGTCAGCATTCATGTTCGCCCGCCAGAGATCGAAGACCGGCTGATGCCGGGGCATTGGGAGGGCGACCTGATCAAGGGTAAGGCCAACGCCTCGTCGGTAGGCACGTTGGTGGAGCGCACCAGTGGCTACCTGATGCTGATGAAGATGAACGACGCAACGGCGACCTCGGCGATGGAGGGCTTCAGTGCAGCGCTCAACAGCATGCCGCTGGCGATGCGCAAGAGCATGACCTACGACCAGGGCCGGGAGATGGCGCGGCATGCTGAAATCACCCAGCAGACAGGGGTCGCTATTTACTTCTGCGACCCGCACAGCCCCTGGCAGCGCGGTAGCAACGAAAACATCAACGGCCTGATCCGCCAGTACCTGCCCAAGGGGACTGACTTGTCGGTACACAGTCAAGAGCAATTGAATGCCATCGCCTTGGAGCTGAATATGCGCCCCCGTAAACGCTTCGATTTCAAGTGCCCGATCGAAGTCATGGGCGAGGTGATGCAGGAAGCCATGGCTATGCGGCATCATGCTCCAGCTTCAAATCAATAACCGTGTTGCACTCAGCTTCTGCAACCGCCTACCCTTGTCTTACTTTATTTTTTAGGAGCGGTAAAAACCAATGGCCCACGAACATAACCATAACACCGAAGCCATAGGCGATAAGCGTTTAATCGCTGCCATTGGCGTTAATGCTGCGTTAACTCTGGCACAAGTTGTTGGAGGAATACTTTCTGGCAGCTTATCGCTTATAGCTGACGCGCTACATAATTTGAGCGATGCCGCATCACTGGTTATTGCGCTAATCGCGCGTAAGATCGGTCGCAGGCCGCCGGATGCTTTTAAAACCTTCGGCTACCGACGCAGTGAAACCATAGCGGCCTTAATCAACTTGGTCTCGTTGATTATCATCGGTCTCTACCTTATTTACGAGGCTATAGGTCGGTTATATTCCCCTCAGCCTATTGAGGGTTGGACAGTGGTCGTGGTGGCGGGAATAGCCTTGATTGTAGATATCGCCACGGCCTTGCTCACCTACACAATGTCTAAGGACAGCATGAATATAAAGGCGGCATTCCTGCATAATGTATCGGATGCACTAGCCTCCGTCGGCGTTGTTGTCGCCGGGACATTGATTCTTTTGTACGGCTGGTACTGGACGGATACTGTAGTGACATTGATGATTGCTGGTTACGTGCTCTGGCAGGGCTTTAGCATGCTGCCTAAAACCATTCACTTGTTGATGGAGGGCGCACCAGAAGGAGTTTCCATCGCCGATATAATCAACGTCATGGAGCAAGTAGACGATGTTGAGAGTGTTCACCACGTACATGTTTGGGAAATCGCGGAACATACAATTGCATTGGAAGCCCACGTTGTCATAAAGAAGGCTAGTCTGCCTGATATCGAACGAGTGAAGACCGATTTAAAACGAGTACTCCATGAGCAATTCAAAGTCAGCCACTCGACACTTGAAATGGAGCTAGACGGCAGTGTTTGTATCGACACCAGGCAGGCCGACAATCATCGCAGCGAAGCATAAGCCTGCTTTGCTTTTACCGCTGTCACCTGACAGTTAGCTCGATATCAACGGAGCGAATTCGCGTGCGTCACTCGTTGGCGCTATGCCCTTGACCTTAGAAATGCTAACGGCATGTGGCCAAAGTAGCTCGCCACGAGGAGATCAGGCTAGGTCGTGGCACCTTCAGCAGGCTGCCGCGACGAGTAAGCCCCGCCAGTCGCTACCGCCGCCGACGCTCAGAGCCAGCGGCGGACTCGTGCACGGTAGCGGGCGAATGATTCGCCGAACAGTGCTTCCAGCGCCCACTCTTCGGGTGTGATCTGGAAACGGTTCATGTAGGGGTTTGGGGAGCAATGGAACCAAAAACCAACGTAAGCTCTGAATCCCACCGTAAAGGGGCTTTCCGATCTCCAGCTCACCCGCCAGGCATTACTCTCTGATCAGTGCCTCGATGATCGGGCAGATCGTTCCGCCGTCTCCCGCATCACATTGCTGCACCAGTTCGCCTAACAGTTGCTGCATGACGACCAAGTCGGCCATCTTCTGCTCGATCAACGCGAGCTTGCGTGCAGCCCGTGCTCGCGTTTCGGCACAGGCGCACGACTCATCCAGCGTCAGCAGTCCACCGACTTCCGAGAGCGTGAAACCCAGCGCCTGAGCCCGCTTGATGAAACGCAGTCGCTTCACCATGTCCACCGGATAGCGCCGATGGCCACCCAAGGGTTTGGCTGGTTCATCCAGCAGCCCGCGTCGCTGGTAGTAGCGGATCGTCTCGACGTTCACCCCGGCGGCGTCTGCCAGCTTGCCAATGGTCAGCTCTGTGGCCATCACTTTCTCCTTGATTCCGTACTTTGGTACGGAGTTTAGAATAGCACCTAGGCAATCAGGCTCAGGAGATGGGAATGGGGATGCAACTCACCGGGAAAGGCTCGCTGGTCGCGAGTTCGCTGACCGCCATCGGTGCGTCGGTGTGCTGTGTCGGGCCACTGGTGCTGTTGGCACTCGGTGTCGGCGGTACGTGGGTGGGCGCTCTGACCATGATGGAGCCACTACGCCCCCTCTTCATCGGGTTGACTCTACTGTTCCTGGGATTGGCATTCCGCAAGCTCTACCTGGTGCCACAGGTTTGTACGCCAGGTACACCCTGCGCCGATCCGCGCACGCTCGTGCGACAGCGACTCGTGTTCTGGATCGTCAGCGTGCTGCTGCTCGGCCTATTGGCCGTGCCGTGGCTCGCCCCGCTGTTCTACTGAAGGAGATTAACCATGCGCAAACTGCTGATCGCCGTGCTTTTCGCCTTGCCCTTCGTGGCGCTGGCGGCTCCCCCGAAAACCGTCACGCTCGACGTGCAGAACATGACGTGCGGACTCTGTCCGATCACGGTCAAGAAGTCGCTGGAGAAGGTGTCCGGCGTGAGTGACGTCCAGGTCAATTTCGACCAGAAGACGGCGACCGTCACCTACGATCCCGATAAGGCCCAGCCCGAGGCACTGACTGAGGCGACCGCGAACGCGGGATACCCCTCCACAGTGCAGAAGTGAGGTCACGATGAGCGCCATTGTCCTTGAGTCCGTGCTGACTTGCCCGCGCTGCGGCTTCGCCAAGCCGGAAACCATGCCCACGGACGCCTGCCAGTTCTATTACGAGTGCAGCAACTGCAAGGCGCTGCTGCGCCCCAACCCAGGGGATTGCTGCGTTTTCTGTTCGTTCGGCTCGGTGAAGTGCCCGCCGATCCAGCAGCAGCTTGGGTGTTGCTCATAGCGTTTAGGGGGATCACAGGTCGTCGTCTGGATTACGCAGTGGCCGCAGCTCGCCGCGCGCAACTTCTTCCGGTACCGCAAAGGAATACCGCCCGAGCATGTTGATGTGCTCGTAGATCAGCGGCGATAGCCGGGCCAAATCCTCTTCCAGCACTGGATAGCCGTGCTGCTTGAGCCGTTCCACGGCCGCCGTCATGTAGAGGGTGTTCCACAGCACGATGATGTTCACCACCAGGCCCAGAGCACCGAGCTGGTCTTCCTGGCCTTCGCGGTAGCGCTGGCGGAGCTCGCCGCGTTTGCCGTGGAACACGGCGCGGGCCAGGCTGTGCCGGCCTTCGCCTCGGTTCAACTGGGTCAGGGTGGCGCGGCGCTTGGACTCGTCGTCGATATAGGTCAACGTGTGCAGAGTCTTTTCGATCCGCCCGAATTCGGCCAGCGCCTGGGCCAGCCGGGTGGGTCTATCTCCCGTTTGCAGCGTGCGCATGATGCCAGTCGCCGGCACCCGGCCGAGTTTGAGCGAGCCGGCCAGGCGCAGCAGGTCGTCCCAGTGCTCGGCGATCAGGTCGAGTTTGACCGACTGGCGGGCCAGCCCGTTGAGCTTGCCGTAGTCCGCGTCCGGGCGCGTGCGCCAGAAGCGGGTACCGCCGACATCGGCCAGCCGCGGACTGAAGTGGTAGCCAAGTAGGCGGAAGAGCCCGAACACCACATCGCTGTAGGCCCCGGTGTCGGTCATGATTTGCGTCGGCTGCAACTCGGTCTGCTGTTCCAGCACGACCGCCAGCAACACCAGGCTGTCGCGCAGCGTGCCGGGCACGGTGATGGCGTTGAGGCCGGAGAATTGGTCGGAAATCAGGTTGTACCAGGTGACACCCCGGCCGGTGCCGAAATACTTCGGATTGGGGCCGGCATGCACGGTGCGCACCGGTACGACGAAGCGCATGCCATCGGCGGAGGCGACCTCGCCGCCACCCCAGACTTGGGCCAGTTCCAGTTGGCTTTGCGCTCCGACCAGGATGGCGTTAGCCGCTGACAGGGTGTCGTCGCGGATATAATTCTGGCTGACCCAGGACAGCCGGTCACGGCGCAGCGCCGGGTTGTCGGTGCGGATCAAGGGCTCCAGGCCGGTGTTGCAGGCCCCGCCCAACAGCACCGCGCAGAGGCTGGTGACCAGGTTGTCGGCGCGTGCATTGCGTTCGGAGACATGGGTGAAGGCCTCGGAAAAGCCAGTGCGGGCGGCGATTTCCAAGAGGATTTCCGGCAGATCGACACGCGGCATCAGGTCAGACACGGCCGCCCGCAGTTGCAGCAACGAGCAGGGCTCGTCCAGCTTGTCCAGCGCCCCGAGCGACAGTTCGGTCTTGCCCTCGGTGTTCTCGCTCAGTTGAATCGCCGGGTTGTCGGGCAGGCGCGCGGCTACTGCCAGCCAGGTTGCATCCAGCTCGACGGACAAGGCGTCCAGGGTGGTTTTGGCGTCGATGGTCAGGCCCAGTGACCGGCAGATGATCGGTCGCGCCGCCAGCCATTCGGCACCGTCGAGCAGGCCAAGGCGCGGGTCGGCATAGCGCCAACTGGGCGAGACGAAGACATCGCGGCGGCGCAGGGCCGTGCGCAGCGCATCGAGCGTGCAGAACACATAGGCACCCATGTCGAGGGAGCCATCTTCGCGGGTGATGTGCTTCTGCCAAGCCTTGGCCACGATCTCCTGCGGCGCGTCATCCTCTGGCTTCCGGCGCGGCAGGTTCAGTTGCAGCCACTCCAGACTAGCCGCCACGCCCTTGCCGGCCGGGCTGAAGCCGAAGCGGATGTGCTTGAGCAGGTCGGGCAGGAAGCGGCGCACGCTGCGGTAGCGCGCTTCCAATGCAAGAAAATAGACGTCATCTACCGGGCGGATCAGCGCGTTGACCTCTTCCAGGGCCTTTTCCAGGGTGGTCCTCGGCAGGTCGTTGAACAGCCGGGCGCGCACGTTGTCATCGCTGATCGAGCTGTCCAGCACGACCTTGCACGCGGCGGCGAGCGTCGCGGCCGACCGATCCAGGTCTTTCAGGCTGCGCATGCGGGCTTTCTTGTCGGCCTTCTCCGCGTTGCTGAACAGGTCGCGCAGCAAGGCCTCCAGGACTTCCAGTGCGTCGTCGTGCGCAGTCGCCTCCAGGCAGAGTGCGAAGGCCACCAGTGTCGCCATCCGCCGCGACGCCGGCAGCCGATTAATCGCGGTGACCTTGGCCGTGTTGGCGAAGCGGGCCAGGGCGGCGATACGGCTGGGAGGGATGTGCGCCGCCGCCGGCAAGGTGATGCCGATGCCGCGCACGTCATCGAGCCGGCGCAGTGCCCGAATCAACGCGGGGCCACTGACCATGACCGGGCCGGAGCGCAATTGATCCAGCCGGGAGCTGCGGTTGCCTTCGGCCACCGTCAGCAAGTCTTGCAGTTGCAATCGCTGTTCCTCAGTCACGCTGCGGCCCAGCGTAAACCAGAGGCGTTCTTCGACCCGACTGCGCAACTGGGCGATAAAGCGCTCTAGTTGAGACACACCAGGCAGGAGGACTTTCTGTGTGAACAGCCACGAGGTGGCTCGCTCAAACAGCACTCCCGGCCGGTCGGTGCCCGTCCAGCAGAGGGCATACAGCCAGCGGCTCAAGCGAAAGCCGATGCCCGGATCGGTGAAATGACGATAGCCAAAGCGGTTCTGAATATCGGTGGCATGTATCCAGCGGCGATGATCGCTATAGCGCTGGAGGCAGTCGGGGTCTGGAATCGCCAGTTGTCGGCAAAGCACCTGCAGGACTTCCACCGGCACGGCGGCGGGCTTGTCCGGCAGAACGCCAACGAAGCGGACGGTGGTCAGCAGAACGGCATAACCCAGACGGTTATGGTTACCCCGCAGCACCTGGATGGCTTCACGGTCTTCATCGCTCAGGTGGAAGTAACGTTCCAGCTCTTCACGGCTGGGCGAATCAACATAGCGGCCAAAACCGTCGCGTTGCTCTTGAGTCAGAAAACCGACCGGCATTGATCACAGCACCTCGACGCAGAACACGGCGGGCGTGACGATCCGCGTGCGTTCGATGTGCCCGCGTTGCAGCAGGCCGGCGCGGCGATCACCGGTTACCAGGTAGTCCGCATCGCCCGCCAAGGCCATGGCCAGCAAAAACGAGTCATCCGGATCATCGGCTTCGACCTCGATGGTCAGGCGCTCCAGTACCACAGCCCGTTGCAGGTTATTGATCATGGCGCCCACCTTGGCGGGCTGTAGGATGGCCTGAAGCTTGGGATAGCGGCTGGCTCGACGAATTTCATCGAGTTGCATCCGCGAGGTCACCACCTCGAAACGCGCCGCCCGCCAGGCACGGTAGATCGCATCGGGCGCGCCATGTGGCGAGATCAGGGCGCTGAACAGGATGTTGGTATCCAACACGACCCGCATCAGCGCTTACGTGCCCAGTCGAGCGCTTCGTCAACCGCGTTGGTCAATTCTGCCTCACTCAGATGGGCGTTAGCGGCCTTGGCCTGCTCAGCGCTCAGCTCCAGGATGTGTGCCCGTACCGCTTCTTCGATGAAGCGCGACAGGTCGCCCTTACGGCCGCCGCCCTGGCTGGCCAGAAACATCCGAAGCGACTGGTCGGTGTCGGCCGAGACGGCGACATTCCAGCGAATGGTATTCATAGCGTTCTCCGCTAATAGGTGTTTGTGTGTTTATACGCCAATCACAAAGGGCGATGCAATGGTTCGACAAAACGAAGGTTTTGCCGAACTCTATCGAGGAATGGCTCGGTTCGTTAAGCTCCCCGCGCTACGGTTCAAATAACTGGTACGCTTAATCAAAGTTCAACTATTACTAACGTAGTCGAGTAAACAGTACTTTTGATGAAGATCGGTTATGCGCGAGTGAGCACTCGGGATCAGAAAGCCGACCTACAAGTCGATGCCCTGAAACAGGCCGGGTGCGAACGCATCTACCAAGACATCGCCAGCGGCGCGAAAAGCGCCCGGCCGGAGTTGGACAAACTGCTGGCCAACGTGCGGCCGGGTGATGCCGTGGTGATCTGGAAGCTGGATCGCCTTGGGCGTTCCCTCAAGCACCTGGTCGAGTTGGTCGGCGAGCTGGCAGAGCGCAAGGTCGGCTTACAGAGCCTGAATGACCCCATCGACACCACCCACGCCCAAGGCCGCCTGGTGTTCAACCTGTTCGCCTCGCTGGCGGAGTTCGAGCGCGAGCTGATCCGCGAGCGGACTCAGGCGGGTCTGTCGGCCGCACGGGCGCGTGGCCGGATCGGTGGCCGTCCCAAGGGCCTGCCAGCCAAGGCTGAGGCCACCGCCATGGCGGCCGAAACCCTCTACCGCGAAGGTCGCCTGAGCGTCAGCGCGATCGGCGAGAAGCTGCACATCTCCAAGAGCACGCTGTACAGCTACCTGCGCCACCGTGGTGTCGAGATCGGCGCGTACCAGAAGAGCGCCAGGTCACGCGACCAGCAGCCTTCGGCCGCGTCGCCGGCAGAGCCGCCCGCCGCCGAGCGGGTGGCCACCGTCACCCTGCGCCTCGCGGTGGTGAATAACAGCAAGTTCGTGCGCGGCCGGAAGCGGGCCACGGAGAACATTGAGCGCTACTGCCTGGAGCCCTATGGCATGAAGCGGCTGGATGCCGGCCACTATGAGTTGACCATTCCGTATCGGAGCGACGATGAGCTGGACAAGAGCGTGCATGACCTGCTGACCGAGATCAGCCAGGAGGCCGACATGCGCAACTGTTTTGTCGAGATGGGCGCCTGGGAAGAAGACACCGAAAAGCGTTGGTAGGGCTTACGTTGGTTTTTGGTTCCATTGCTCCCCAAACCCCATAATCGGATAAAATGTAGCAATTCATATTCGTAAGCGTGGAGTAATCAGATGGGAAATTCCAAGTCAGCAGACAAGTAAGCCGCAACAACAAACACTGTTGTTGCGGCGTTCTGTAAGACCAATCCCAATCTGATTGTTGACGAGCAGACGCCGCCCGGAATCCTTAATCGAGCGGTTTATTCGTCATGACTATCACACGCCCCGCGTGGGCCTATACGTTGCCGGCAGCCCTGCTGCTGATGGCTCCCTTCGACATCCTCGCGTCACTGGCGATGGATATTTATCTCCCCGTCGTTCCAGCGATGCCTGGCATCCTGAACACGACGCCATCCATGATCCAACTCACGTTGAGCCTCTACATGGTTATGCTCGGCGTGGGGCAGGTGATCTTTGGCCCAATGTCGGATCGCATCGGGCGACGGCCGATCTTGCTTGCGGGCGGGGCGCTTTTCATCGTTGCTTCTCTCGGAGCGGCATGGTCGTCAACGGCCGCAACCTTCGTCGCGTTTCGCTTGCTACAAGCGGTCGGCGCGTCGGCGGCGTTGGTGGCGACGTTCGCGACGGTTCGCGACGTTTATGCCAGCCGCCCCGAGGGTGTCGTCATCTACGGTCTTTTCAGTTCGATGCTGGCCTTCGTGCCCGCCCTTGGCCCCATCGCCGGAGCACTGATCTGCGAGTTTTTCGGATGGCGGGCGATATTCGTCACGCTGGCTGCACTTGCGTTGCCTGCACTCTTGAACGCCGGTTTCAGATGGCACGAAACCCGCCCCTCGGATGAAGTAAACACACGCCGTTCCGTTTTGCCTATCTTCGTGAGTCCAACCTTTTGGGTTTACACGGTCGGCTTTAGCGCTGGCATGGGCACCTTCTTCGTCTTCTTCTCGACAGCCCCCCGAGTGCTCATAGGCCAAGCCGATTATTCCGAAATCGGGTTCAGTTTGGCTTTCGCCACTGTCGCACTGGTCATGATTGTGACAACCCGTTTCGCGAAGTCCTTTGTAGCCAGATGGGGCATTGCGGGATGCGCGGCGCGTGGGATGGCGTTGCTCGTTTGCGGGGCGATTCTGTTGGGAATCGGTGAACTTTTCGGCTCACCATCGTTCCTCAGCTTCATCCTGCCAATGTGGGTAATGGCAGTCGGCATTGTCTTCACGGTGTCCGTCACCGCCAATGGTGCTCTCGCACAGTTCGACGACATCGCAGGATCGGCAGTCGCCTTCTACTTCTGCGTCCAAAGCCTGATCGTCAGCATCGTCGGGACACTAGCGGTAACGCTGTTGAACGGAGATACGGCTTGGCCCGTGATCTGTTACGCCACGACGATGGCGATGCTAGTTTCGACGGGTCTTGCGCTACTTCGATTCCGTGAGGTTCACGCCGAGAGGTCGACGGTCGTCTGACCGGCAACTGGCAGGACGGTCGGCACCCATTCGGCGCACCCGTCATCGCAGCTTCATGAATGGCGGTATCCTGTCCGGCAGGATACCGCTCATTTCCCTTGTTCAGTTCATGGCCGTTGCCGAGCATTTGAATTTTCGGCACGCGGCCAACGCGCTCGGCGTCAGTCAGTCGAGCGTCAGCGCGCGCGTGAAGGCGCTGGAGAAAATCTTGGTGTCCTGCTGTTCGAGCGCCATGCGCGAGGCGTCCGGTTAACGGATGCAGGCAGACATTTCATGGAGCTGGTCGCGGTGGGCGTCGATCAGCTCGATCACGCCGTCAAGACCGCCGGCATGACAGCGCAAGGCGAATGCGGCCGGCTACGCATCGTTGTCTATGCCCTGATTCCGGGCAGCTTCCTTGCAGAGCTCGTCGCCAGTATCGGAAGGACCATCCCAATCTCGACATCGAAATCACGGAGGGCACCGCTGGCGGCCGGTCATCGACCGCCAGATCGGCCGCAAGGTCATGGGCGTCGTGCAGGGCGGATCGGAATCGTGGCAACTCGCGCGGCAGAGGGGGATAAGCCCCTAATCTGTTGTAGATGAACGTAGCCGCTCGAAACCGGTGATGAGGCTGTCAAGTCCGAAGTTGAACGCAGCATCTATGCCTTCTGTTTCCAACTCGTGAAACAGATCGTGCAGGAAGGACGATGCTGCCTGCCCGGACACATCTGATCTGTCCGACATTCTCTCATCAGCATCAGATGCCTGCTGTTCGAGAACGGAACCGACCACATAGTGACTGACCGCCCGGAGCGCCCAAACAGCGTGCTTCGGACCAAAGCCCGCCGCGCAGAGAAAGCGTATTTGTGTCTCGGCAGCGCCAAAATTCGGTTCTGTCGGTCGAGTGCCGGCATGGATGCGCGCACCGTCGCGATAATAGAGCAACGCCGTTCTGAAACTCTGGGCGTTCTCTTTCAGGAATAGCCGCCAGTCTTCGTTCTCTTCGGGTAGCGAGCGGGTGTGACGTTCCGTCAGCATTGCCTCGGCCAGTGCGTCAAGCAGCGCGCGCTTGTTCTGGAAATGCCAGTAAAGCGCAGGCTGCTGAACCTTGAGGCGTTCAGCGAGCTTTCGCGTCGTCAGGTTGTCCATGCCAACCTCGTTCAGCAACTCCAGCGCCGCCGCGATCACGGTGCCCTTGTCCAGTTTGGTCATTCACGTTCCTTCGCTAGTGCTTGACAATTTATCACCGATAAGTTCTATGTCTATGTCCTTATCATTGATAAAGTCGCTCGCATTGAGCGGCGCTGGAGTTTCAGGTGCGCAGCTCTGCCATCATCGCCCTGCTGATCGTCAGTCTCGACGCCATGGGACTCGGCCTCATCATGCCGGTCCTTCCGACGCTTCTGCGCGAGCTTGTGCCGGCGGAGCAGGTCGCTGGTCACTATGGTGCTTTGCTGTCACTCTATGCGTTGATGCAGGTCATCTTCGCGCCCGTGCTTGGACAATTTTCAGATGCTTACGGTCGGCGTCCGGTGCTTCTGGCTTCTCTTGCGGGGGCCGCAGTCGATTACACGATTATGGCATCAGCGCCGGTCTTATGGGTGCTCTATATCGGCCGACTCGTCTCCGGCGTCACGGGCGCAACCGGAGCTGTAGCTGCCTCAACCATTGCGGATTCGACGGGGGAAGGTTCTCGCGCACGCTGGTTCGGCTACATGGGGGCCTGTTATGGGGCAGGCATGATTGCCGGGCCAGCACTTGGTGGTATGCTCGGTGGTATTTCTGCCCATGCTCCGTTTATCGCCGCTGCCCTTCTCAACGGCTTCGCGTTCCTGCTAGCCTGCATTTTCCTCAGGGAGACTCGTCGCGGCGATGGCGAGACCGGAAAGCCGGTTCGCATCAAACCATTCGTTCTGTTCCGGCTGGATGATGCATTGCGCGGGCTAGCGGCCCTTTTCGCAGTTTTCTTCATTATTCAACTGATCGGCCAGGTCCCTGCGGCCCTATGGGTCATATATGGCGAGGATCGTTTTCAGTGGAACACCACGACCGTTGGCTTGTCGCTCGCGGCGTTTGGAGCAACGCACGCGATTTTTCAGGCGTTTGTTACCGGCCCTCTTTCAAGCCGGCTTGGAGAACGGCGCACGCTACTCTTTGGCATGGCTGCGGATGCGACTGGCTTCATTCTTCTGGCTTTTGCCACGCAGGGATGGATGGTGTTCCCGATTTTGTTGCTGCTTGCCGCCGGAGGTGTTGGCATGCCGGCCTTGCAGGCAATGCTTTCAAATAATGTCAGCAGTAACAAGCAAGGAGCTTTACAGGGAACGCTTACAAGCCTCATCAATCTAAGCTCTATCGCGGGACCGCTTGGCTTCACGGCACTCTATTCTGCCACCGTAGGAGCATGGAACGGTTGGGTTTGGATTGTCGGCGCGATCCTCTACTTAATATGTCTGCCAATACTACGCAGACCTTTCGCAACTTCATTGTGATTGAGTCATGGCGAATTGGTATGCGTAGACTTACGAGAAATGACGGATTAAATCCGTTGAGCCATCATCTCCTCTCGGGGCGAGTGCCGATGATGACCTTAGTTCACACTCTCGCCGTCGCCGAATATCTGAACTTCCGCCACGCCGCCAATGCGCTCGGCGTGGCGCAATCCAGCGTCAGCGCGCGCGTGAAGGCACTGGAGGAAGACCTTGGCATCCTCCTGTTCGAGCGCCATGCACGAGGTGTCCGACTGACCGAGGCCGGCCGCCACTTCGTCGAACGGATCGCGGCCGGTGTCGATCTATTGGACCATGCGATTAAGACCGCCGGCATGGCGGCAGCCGGAGAAAGCGGCCGGCTTCGTATCGGAATCCATGCCCTGATCCCTCGAAGCTTCCTAGCAAAGCTGATCGGCCGATACCGCAAGGCTTACCCCGGCGTTGAAGTCGAAATCACCGAAGGCCCAGCCCGTGAAGGGGAGCCAGCAGAATTCGGAAAAAATCGTACGCTAAGCCATTCGCGTAGATTTGTGATAATGTGAATACACGTATCACATAGGAGCCTTAAACATGGCCACTTCCATTCGCTTGGCACCCGAAACCGAGCAGCGCCTAGACTTTTTGGCGACAAGCACCGGGCGTACCAAGGCGTACTATCTGCGCGAAATCATCGATCATGGCCTGACTGACCTTGAGGATTACTACCTCGCGGCTGAAGTCCTGGAGCGAGTCCGTAAAAATACAGAGGTCGTTCACTCTGCTGCGGACGTAAGGAAAGACCTTGGCCTGGACGATTGATTACACCGACACGGCCAAAACACAGTTGCGGAAGCTCGACAAGCAGTCAGCGAAGCGCATTCTTGACTTTATGGATGAGCGGGTGTCCAGCAGGGATGATCCGAGAACTACTGGCAAGGCGCTAACAGGCCCATTGGGTGGCCTGTGGCGGTATCGCGTAGGAGACTTCAGGGTAATCTGCGAGATACAGGACGGCGCCTTACGGATACTGGTTGTACAGCTTGGCAACCGTCGAGAAGTTTACCGCTGAAACCAACGTAACCCGCTGTCGCGTCCAGTTGAAGTACGCCCTAACTAGGCGTCAGGCCGGAACCTTGGGCCGCGTCAGGATAGGGCCGATTCCAGCATTTTCTGACGCCTCGCCGGCAACCTCTAGGGCCTCAACCTGACAGGCCGTACGCTTAACGTACGATTTTTTCCGTTTTCTCTATCGTCCCCGATTACACGTTGATGTGGGATTAAAAAGGTTGCATCATAGGAATATGAAAGGCGGCTAAAAGCCGCATAGAAAGCGTTATGTGCTTTCTCTAAAACAAGCCAGATTCACTGAAACTTTCTTCTGGCTGGCCGCATCGGTCGTTTCGAATTAGCCACCTTTAAAATGCCGTTTTGATGCCTTATTTTGGCTAAAACGGGGTGTTTTAAGTTTCTGTTTTTATTGGTTTTGTTTTTGTTGAGAACTTTCAGGTAAATGATAGTCTTCAAATCAAATGTTTTTTGGAGCCACAGCATGGAAAAATCAAAGCAATTATATAATCAAGTGAACTTCTCACATCAGGACTTGCAAGAACATATCTTTAGCAATTGTACTTTTATACATTGTAATTTTAAGCGCTCAAACCTCCGAGATACACAGTTCATTAACTGTACTTTCATAGAGCAGGGGGCATTGGAAGGGTGCGATTTTTCTTATGCTGATCTTCGAGATGCTTCATTTAAAAACTGTCAGCTTTCAATGTCCCATTTTAAGGGGGCAAATTGCTTTGGTATTGAACTGAGAGATTGTGATCTTAAAGGAGCAAATTTTAGTCAAGTTAGTTTTGTAAATCAGGTTTCGAATAAAATGTACTTTTGTTCTGCATACATAACAGGTTGTAACTTATCCTATGCCAATTTTGAGCAGCAGCTTATTGAAAAATGTGACCTGTTCGAAAATAGATGGATTGGTGCAAATCTTCGAGGCGCTTCATTTAAAGAATCAGATTTAAGCCGTGGTGTTTTTTCGGAAGACTGCTGGGAACAGTTTAGAGTACAAGGCTGTGATTTAAGCCATTCAGAGCTTTATGGTTTAGATCCTCGAAAGATTGATCTTACGGGTGTAAAAATATGCTCGTGGCAACAGGAACAGTTACTGGAGCAATTAGGGGTAATCATTGTTCCTGACTAAGCGCAAGATTCGGCTACGCACATAACAAACGCTTTAAGACGGATTCGCAACGTTTGGCGGTTTTAGTTTGAATTGGCTTTTGTATTTACGGTGTAATAATTGAGTGTTGTGGTAGCGTTGCTCACCACTTAAGCGGGCGTTATAACACATTTGAGTTTATCGATTAAAAAGGAACAAAATGGAAGAGTATTGGAATCCGATGGTTCCTGAATTATTAGTGAGCAATTTCGACGAATCGTTAAAGTTCTACCAAAATTTACTTGGCTTTAAAATTAGAAACCAACGTTCAAATCCAGAGTTTGCATACTTGGAAAACGAAAATGTTCAAATCATGCTTGAACAGATTCATGATACGGGGTGGGTAACAGGAGAACTGGAATATCCGCTAGGGCGAGGTGTTAATTTTCAAATCGAGTTAACGGACATTTCACCGATACTAGAGCGTTTAAACGCCGCTAATGTCGCACTTTATCGGGAACCAAAGGAGAGTTGGTATGATGAAGGTGACATTTTTTCTGGTCAGCGTGAGTTTTTAGTCCAAGATCCTGATGGTTATCTGTTACGTTTTACTCAGTATTTGGGCGAAAAAAGCAAATAAGGTTATTGTGTTATAACAAACCGTTTAAGAGCGATTCCGCAACGCGTGCCAGTTTCGCTTCGCTCACAGTATGGCACGCATTACGTCACGCCTTAACGCGGCGTTATACCACAGCCAGAAAATATGGAGAAAAGGAAATGGATCTTAATTCACTACTACTATTTATAGTCGCTTGTCTTGCTATCAATATGATACCAGGGCCAGACGTTATCTATATTGTTTCAAACACAATGAAAGGTAAGTTGGTCACTGGTTTCAAAGCTGCAATGGGACTTGGTGTAGGTTACTTTGTTCATACCTTAGCAGCTTCATTAGGATTATCTGCAATTATCCTCAGCTCAGCGTTAGCTTTTAGCGCAGTCAAATGGTTAGGTGCCGCTTATCTAGTCTATTTGGGTGTTCAGGGGGACGGTAGAGAAAACGGACAAAATCGTACGCTAAGCATGCGGCCTGTCAGGTTGAGGCCATAGAGTTTGACGTTTAGGCGTCAGATAATGCAGAAAGCGGCCCTAGTCTGACGCGATGCCAGTGAGCCGACTGACGCCCAGTTGAGGTGTACTTCAACTGGACGTTCGCGGCGGGCCTACGTTGGGTTTTGGTTCCATTGCTCCCCAAATCCCGAATAGGGGGTCGTTTGCGGGAAGGGGCGGAATCCTACGCTAAGGCTTTGGCCAGCGATATTCTCCGGTGAGATTGATGTGTTCCCAGGGGATAGGAGAAGTCGCTTGATATCTAGTATGACGTCTGTCGCACCTGCTTGATCGCGGCCGCGATAGCTAGATCGCGTTGCTCCTCTTCTCCATCCGCGTTCCAAGCTGCGGAAAGGCACCCATAAGCGTACGCCTGGTCGAGCAGGCGACGCGGATCGACGTCCAGCGCACGAGAGAATGCGTCCGCCATCTGTGCAATGCGTCTAGGATCGAGACAAAGGTCGTCTCTGTCAGCCGGATCGTAGAACATATTGGCGGCGCCAAAGCCCACTTCACCGACCAGACCGACGGGATCTATCACCAGCCAGCCGCGACTGGAGAACATGATGTTTTCATGATGCAGATCGCCATGTAGCCCACGCAGTTCCGAGGCATTGCTCATCATTTGATCGGCTATAATCGCCGCGTGGACGTAGTCAGTTTGACAACCTGCGTTTTGATCATCGCGCGCCCGCTGAAACAAAGCTGCAAAGCGATCCCGGATCGGGAGAAGGGCAGAAGGCAGGGGTTCCTCAGATGCGGCATACAGCTTCGCCATTAGTTCCGCTGCAATTTCGGTCGCCTGGTAGTCGCCGTGCTCGGCAACGATGTGAGAGAGCATTCGCTCCCCGGCATATTCGAGCAACATCAGATTGTTCTCACGACCGAGCAACCGGACTGCTCCCCTCCCATTGCGCCATACCAGATAGTCGGCCCCGCGCAGTTCATCAGCAATGTCTTCTATAGGTTTCAATCCCTTGACGATTGCAGGAGTCCCGTCTGGCAATGAAACTTTCCAAACGAGGCTGGAAAAGGTGTCCGCAATGAGAACAGGTTGCGAAACGTGCCAATGAGCAGGAAAAACAGGCGGCATGAACATCAACCCCAAGTCAGAGGGTCCAATCGCAGATAGAAGGCAAGGCGTTCGCGGTCGGGGGCTTCGATCCCCAATACATTGAATAGGACAGCGAAGGCGCGCTCTGCTTCATCTGGCGCTGCCCAGTTCTCTTCGGCGTTAGCAATCATGAGTGCCAAATCGGCATAGCGATCTGCTGTTCCGAGCCGCCCAAGGTCGATCAGACCCGTGCATTGAAGAGTTTTAGGGTCCACCATGAAGTTCGGCATGCAGGGATCACCATGGCAAACAACCATATCGGTGCGCTCTTGGTCGAGCCGCACCGGTAGCTCTCGTTCGACACGAGCCAAAAGATCGAGCTGCGGCGTACTCTTGTCCTCGTCCGGTAAGAAGTCGGGATTGACGGCATTGCGGGACACCACATCAACGGCGCGTCCGAACATTCGCGACAGCCTGCGCTCAAACGGACATTGATCAACCGATAGGCTGTGAACAGCGCCAAGTTGCTGCCCCATTGACGGCCACGCTTTGAGCAAATCCGCTCCAGACAGATCAGCCGCCGGTACTCCCGGAATTGCCGTTATCACCAAGCATGCACCCTCCTGTTCCTCCTGCCAGTTGATCACCTCGGGGCAAGCCACACCTCGACCTTTGAGCCAAATGAGGCGGTCACGCTCTCCAGCGAGCTCACCGCGGCGGGAAGCAGGTGCGATTTTCGCGAAGGCATGCCCGTCACCACGTCGAAAAACAAAATCACCAGATTCTCCGCCTCTGACAGGCAACCAGTCAGAATGCGATTCACCAAAAAAAATATTAGTTCGATTCAATGGAGGTTCCTTCAGTTTTCTGATGAAGCGCGGAGGTGGCTCAACCTGCGAAAAGAAACGAGTTGCTACGTAAGTCCGAGAACATGCTTTCCATGGTCTCTGAGCTCGCCTTTGGGACCGACATATCGGTAGAGAGTGACGCGCTCGATGCCGAGTTCCTTGCAGAGATCGGAAACTGAAGTATCGCGCTGGGCCATGGCGGCTTGCGCGAGACGCACCTGAGCTTTGGTGAGCGCGAATTTTCGTCCGCCCTTGCGACCGCGCGCTCTCGCGGAGGCGAGACCCGCCATGGTGCGCTCTCGGATCAGATCCCGCTCGAACTCGGCCAAGGTGGCGAAGATTCCGAACACCATGCGACCGGACGCAGTCGTGGTGTCGATCTGAGCGCCCTTTCCAGTCAGAACCCGCAGGCCGATCTTGCGGTCTGACAGCTCCTTCACCGTGTTGACCAGATGGGCAAGCGATCGTCCGAGGCGATCGAGCTTCCAGACCACCAGCACATCGCCGTCACGCAATGACTTGAGGCAGGCAGTCAAGCCAGGGCGATCATCACGACCGCCGGAAGCAAGATCATCATAGATATTGTCCCGTTCGACACCTGCGGCGCGCAAGGCGTCGTGCTGCAGGTCGAGAGACTGCGAGCCATCGGCTTTGGAGACGCGGGCATATCCGATCAGCATGTATCACAAACGTTGGTTTGAGGCGGCGCTTCGGCCACGATTGCATTGACCTCTGGAAATGTATCTCAACCAGCTTCATAAACAAAGCGTCTTGAACGCTATCAGATTTTGAAAAAGGAACATGTATGCCGCGTCGCGTCACTCTAACCGATCGGCAGAAAGACGCGCTGTTGCGCTTGCCGACTTCACAGACGGATTTGCTCAAGCACTATACGCTGAGTGATGAAGACTTTGGGCATATCAGGCTGCGTCGGCGCGCTCACAACAGGTTCGGCTTCGCCCTGCAATTGTGTGTCCTGCGCTATCCCGGCCGGGTGCTGGCTCCAGGCGAACTGATCCCTGCAGAGGTCATCGAATTTATCGGAGCGCAGCTTGGCCTGGGTGCCGACGATCTCGTAGACTATGCTGCCCGCGAGGAAACACGGCACGAGCATCTTGCCGAGTTACGGGGGCTCTACGGCTTCCGCACCTTCTCCGGACGTGGTGCGAGCGAGCTGAAGGAATGGTTGTTCCGAGAAGCCGAGATGGCGGTGTCGAACGAGGATATCGCCCGTCGCTTCGTAGCCGAGTGCCGACGCACCCGCACTGTCCTTCCCGCGACATCCACGATCGAGCGGCTTTGTGCCGCGGCTCTCGTCGATGCCGAGCGACGCATCGAGACGAGGATCGCCAGTCGGCTGCCTATGTCGATCCGAGAACAGTTGCTGGCATTGCTCGAGGAGACGGCTGATGATCGGGTGACCCGTTTTGTGTGGCTGCGCCAGTTCGAGCCTGGCTCGAACTCTTCGTCGGCCAACCGGCTGCTCGACCGGCTCGAATATCTGCAACGCGTCGATCTCCCCGAGGATCTGCTTGCCGGCGTTCCTGCCCATCGGGTGACTCGTCTGCGCAGGCAGGGTGAACGGTATTATGCCGACGGCATGCGCGATCTCCCGGAGGACAGGCGGCTTGCGATCTTGGCTGTTTGCGTCTCGGAATGGCAGGCGATGTTGGCCGACGCAGTGGTCGAAACCCACGACCGGATCGTCGGCCGTCTCTACCGTGCTTCGGAGCGTATTTGCCATGCAAAGGTCGCAGACGAAGCGGGGGTGGTGCGTGACACCCTGAAATCCTTCGCCGAGATCGGGGGCGCCCTGGTCGATGCACAGGATGATGGCCAGCCGCTGGGCGACGTCATCGCGAGCGGATCAGGGTGGGACGGCTTCAAAACCCTTGTTGCAATGGCAACCAGGCTCACCGCCACCATGGCCGACGATCCGCTCAACCATGTGCTCGACGGTTATCACCGCTTCCGCCGATACGCTCCACGCATGTTGCGCCTGCTCGATCTGCGAGCTGCGCCCGTTGCACTGCCGCTTCTGGAAGCGGTGACGGCCCTTCGTACCGGTTTGAACGATGCCGCGATGACCAGCTTCTTGCGGCCCAGCTCGAAATGGCATCGCCACCTTCGGGCCCAGAGGGCTGGCGACGCTCGCCTATGGGAGATCGCGGTGCTGTTCCATCTGCGCGATGCGTTCCGCTCCGGAGATGTCTGGCTTACTAGGTCCCGGCGCTATGGCGATCTGAAACACGCACTCGTTCCGGCACAAGCCATCGCGGAAGGCGGTCGTCTCGCTGTGCCATTGCGGCCGGAGGAATGGCTGGCAGACCGGCAAGCTCGCCTCGACATGCGGTTGCGCGAGCTTGGCCGTGCCGCTCGCGCAGGCACGATCCCGGGCGGGTCGATTGAAAACGGCGTTCTGCATATCGAGAAACTCGAAGCCGCCGCGCCGACAGGCGCCGAAGATCTGGTGCTCGATCTCTACAAGCAGATCCCGCCCACGCGCATCACCGATCTCCTGCTGGAGGTGGATGCGGCGACCGGCTTCACCGAAGCGTTCACCCATCTGCGCACAGGAGCACCCTGCGCTGACCGGATCGGGCTAATGAACGTTATCTTGGCGGAAGGGATCAACCTCGGCTTGCGCAAAATGGCGGATGCGACAAACACCCACACCTTCTGGGAATTGATCCGCATTGGACGGTGGCATGTCGAGGGCGAAGCCTATGACCGGGCGCTGGCCATGGTGGTCGAGGCACAGGCAGCGTTACCCATGGCCCGGTTCTGGGGCATGGGCACGTCGGCTTCGAGCGACGGACAGTTCTTCGTCGCTACAGAGCAAGGTGAGGCCATGAACCTGGTCAACGCGAAATATGGCAATACCCCGGGCCTGAAAGCCTATAGCCACGTCTCCGACCAATATGCGCCGTTCGCAACCCAGGTGATTCCTGCAACGGCAAGCGAAGCGCCTTACATCCTCGATGGCCTGCTGATGAACGATGCTGGACGCCATATCCGCGAGCAGTTCACCGACACGGGCGGCTTCACCGATCACGTCTTTGCCGCATGTGCCATTCTCGGCTACCAGGTACGTACCTACAAAAATCGACGGGAAGGAGAAGTGCTATTCGAGATCTTTGCCAGTTATCGAGAGTGGTTCGAGCGCTATCTCGAATGGCGTTCCGAATGGTTTCCCAATGAGCCGGATGGTTTGCTCTTTCCGCTTATACGTAGCGGGGGACGAATCCTAGAAGAGGCGACGCAGTTCACGAACGTTACGCGCATCTGCCGCGAGCTTGGCATACCGATAGTGAGACCGCGAAAACTGCGCGGGACGCGCATCAACTGGTTGCTTCGGGAGTCCCAGAATCCCCAACAGGTTGCGGAGTTGGCCCAGCATACGGTGCAAACGCTGATACGCGTATATGCCGACCCCCATCCGCAGATCGCTATGGTGGAAATTACGCGCTTCCATCAGCAAACCGATCCGTCCCTTTCACCTCCTGCTCCTGGTAGATGTGTATCGGCCACACCTGAACCAGTGGGCACGATGCCGAAGAATGGTCCGCGACCCGACTGCATCAATGCTGCCGGTTGCCTGTTCTGTACCCAGCACCGGGATATCGAAAGTGAGGATCATGTGTGGTCTCTCGGTAGCTTGCGCCACCTCAAATCGCTTGAACTGGCACGCTACCGCCCATCCAGTTCGGGTAAGCACCTGACGACAGAGCATCCGGCCCTGCTGGTGATCGATCGGCTGACGGCCAAACTGCGCTTCTTCGAAGAAAGTAGCGAGGTCCGCAGGCTTTGGGTCGAAGAAGCCAGAGCGCGCATAAGTGAAGGTGACTACCACCCGGCCTGGGATGGCTTCATCCGATTGGCAGAACTGCGACAAAGATCAGCATGACGAAAAATATTCTTTCCGAACTTGGCCTCGGCATCGACTCGCCCCTAGCGATTCCTGATGCGCCGAACTACCGTCCGCCGTGCTGGCCACCGCAGCGTGATTGGCCGGTCATCATAGATGCCGCTGGCCAGGTGGTGAGCCGTTGGGGCGATGCCATTTGGCGGCTCGACCCATGGGCGGGAAAACGGCTCACTCTCAATTTCGGCGATGGCCCAGATAAGAAATATGTCGCCGCGATCGATCCTGCGAACGCCGATTTATTGCGGACCGTAATCGGCTGGTGGCTATACGGCCCCAATGGAGCCCGTGGATACCGAGGCCTGAAAACGCGCTTCGACCAGATGCGTCGGCTGTTCGTCTTGTGCACTCAAGAAGGCAT
The DNA here is from genome assembly GCF_003935465.1 of Pseudomonas sp. o96-267. Taxonomy (NCBI): domain Bacteria; kingdom Pseudomonadati; phylum Pseudomonadota; class Gammaproteobacteria; order Pseudomonadales; family Pseudomonadaceae; genus Pseudomonas; species Pseudomonas sp. o96-267. The sequence continues at coordinate 12,100 of NZ_RHQP01000037.1, read as the reverse complement.
TCTCGCATCCGAACTGAGTCATTTTCCGCGCGTTGCCGACCGTCTCCCGGAGGTGCTCCAGGCTTCCCGGTCCGGTGAGTTCTTGGCATTGCTGCACGAACTGTACGAGCGGCGGGATGCGCTGGGGTTCACCTTGTTGGATCGCGCAGGGTTGGCACGCCTCGCAGCGGCCATGCCCGACCACCAGAAGCTCCAGACCCCCTATATCCCGCCCCGCATTTGGCACTATCAAATCACACGCTTGCGCGAATGCCTGGATGACTTTTTGGCGCATCGAGGCCAAGTCGAGGAGTGCTTCCGCTTCTGTCTGGCTGCCTATCGGCACAACTCTGCCAGTCTCCAAGGACAACGCAGGCCACAATCGTTCTATCCGTTTCAGTGGCCGTCGGATGGATCAAACGGAAAGTGGACTGGGCGGCAGTACTACGGCCCATTCATCGACACCGCGCATCGGTTTGGCATGGTGGAACTATTTCGTCGCTGGCTGGGAGTGAGCGACGACGAAATTCGCATTCAAACTCTGAGTCGCTACCTCAACCTCGTGAGTCGATCTGGACTGTGCTATCTGCTGAACTTCAGCCTCATGCGAGTCGAAGAGGCTTGGAACCTGCGCGCCGATTGCTTGCACATAGAACGTGATCCGCAGTTTGGCGACATCCATGTATTGTGCGGACGAACGACCAAGACGATGTCGGATTCTGAGGCACTTTGGGTGACGTCCCCGTCAGCTCAGGTGGCAGTTGAAGCCATGCGTGTGGTCGCAGACCTCCGCGCAGAATGCGACTCTCCCCCCGGCGAGGCCTCGGTGCCGGATGATCCGGCCAAGCGCTATCTGCTTGATTATTGCCTTGAACCGTGGGGAACGAAGTTCACCAAGATCAACCGCACGATTCGGCCATCGATTCCGAGCTATGCCCATGTGCTTCAGTGGTTCGACAAGCTGTTCGACCGTGAGCAATTGCGCATTACGCCGGAAGATTTCGAATTGGCTCGGTTGGTGACGCCGACGCTGACCGACGAGTTTGCGGTCGGCAAAATCTGGCCGTTGGCCTGGCATCAACTCCGACGAACCGGCGCAGTGAATATGCAGGCATCCGGGCTGGTCAGCGACGCTTCATTGCAGTTTCAGCTAAAGCACGTCGCCAGAGCGATGAGTCTCTACTACGGGCAAAACCATTCCAGGGTACGGCTGGAAGAGAAGGCCCATACCTACTACGTCCGCACCATGTACGAAACTTTGGGTAGGCAGCTGCAACAGCTGACGAGCAACCGATTCGTCAGCCCCCACGGCGAGAAGCGAAAATCTGAGATTGTCCGCCTAATCTCAGCCTCTGATGCTAAGAAAGCGATCAATCTGGCTAAGAAGGGGACGGTCACTCATCGACCGATTTTGCTGGGCATCTGCACGAGCCGTACCCCCTGTCCCTATGGGGGCATCGACAATATCGCTCGCTGCGGAGGGGGCGACTCCCCCGGAGAAACCAAACCATGTGCGGACGTTCTCTATGACCCCGAGCAACTCGACGAAGTCGAAGTGTTGGAGGCGGTATTGGATGAGCGCCTGGCCGCTGCCGAGGTAGACAGTCCGCTAAGGACTTCGTTGGAAGCCCAGAAACGTAGTGTGGAGAATTATCGCCATGTCATCCGGCAAACATGAATCCGCTGACCCGGCTAAGCGAATGAGTGCCGGCGAGCAGTATCGCGCAGCGTTCGAGCGGCTGAAGAGCAACAAGCCCGAACGACTGCCGAAGGGGACGCCCGTAAGTCAGAACAACGTTGCCAAGGAGGCCGGCAGCGACCCCTCTGCACTGAAAAAAGCTCGTTTCCCCCTACTGATCGCTGAGATCCAAAAGTACGTGGAAGGACACGCTGAGCAACGTCCGCCATCAGTGCGCCAAGTCAGCTTATTAGCCCGCAGAAAAAATCGTGGACTTCGAGAACGGATCGAGGAAATCACGCAGCAGCGTGACCACCTAGCCAGCCTACTCAGTGAGGCCGACGCCACCATTCTTGAGCTGTACGACCGTATTGCGGACTTGGAGCGCCAACTGCCGGCCTCCAATGTGCTTCCTCTTGATCCGCGAGGCCACAAAAAACTTTGAAACGGAGAGCTCGCAATATTCGAAAGAAACACAGCCATGCCCGACCAGCCCGGCATGAAACGTCGGGCTAGCCGCCGAAGAGCTTCTTGCGTTGCGCGGTCCGCTCCCGGCGTAGATTCTCGTAGGCAGTTCGGCGTTTAGTCGCGTTTTTGATTAATTCCAGGACCTGGGCGATATCGCCGAGCAACTCCTCACGCGCGGGAAGCGGTAGTTGGCGCTCGCCTGGGGTGTCGTGGGCCTCGGTAGCTTCGCAGGCCCGCGCATACACTGCCAGCAACTGCTCCCACTCCTCTGCGGGGTGGCCAATGACAGCACCAAATGCTTCTACGCTCACCACATCGCTGAACGGCTGGACGGTATTGTTCAAAAAAACCTCGCGTATGGCGCGCTCGACAGTGCCTCGGAGGCTTGAGTATCCCGATGCGATTTGCCGCTCAAGCTCATCATCCGGGTCGCTGCCGACCGGAACGTTCAGCGCTTTCGCACGACTTTCGAGATCGGCCAGGCGGGCCTTGGTGTCCATCGTCGTCCACGTCAGCCCCTCGCTCACTAGTCCCGGCGACTCGTCCCAACCGATGGTCTTGTAGCTGGCCGAGCGATCAGCGCGCTGAAGCGCCATCGCGAGCTCGGTCAGGAACACCGCATCATGGGTGAACACCAGCACTTGGCGGGTCTCAGCCAGCGCTACCAAACGCCGAGCTATGGCCCGACGATATACGTGATCCAGCGACGTAGACGGATCGTCGAAAATAACGGTCGAAGTATGTGGCAGGGATTCGAGCTCGGCGAGGAACATAGCCATCCCCAACGCGCGCTGCTCGCCCTCTGACAGCACCTTGGAGGCTTTCGCCGTGATTTCCTGCAGGCGCAGCGTGACCTTGGTCACCCCCAGCTCTGTGCGCCCGCTCAGGTCGGGTTGCACCCGTCGCTTATAGCCCAGGGCTTTCAACTCAGCATTCATAGAAGCGGCCAGAGCCTCGGTCACATGCGTCGCCGCCAGGGACGTCAGTTTGCGTGACACTGCCGCTGGGTTGAGGGCGGCATGGCAGCGGCTCAATGTGGCATGGACCTGACTGTCCTGAACAAAGCGCTCCACCGCGCCAAGCTGGTTGGCGAGGCGTTGTCGGGCTTCTAGCTCTGCCAGTTCTTGGGTCAGCGCCAAGCGTAGAGCGGGATCGGCAGAGGTCCGCAGGGTATTGGCGTCGACTCGGAGCGAAGCAGCTTTGGCGGCGAAGAGACTATCGAGGTTTGCTTCGATAGGAAGCGGTTCTGACTCGGGGGACCAGTTTCCAGTTTGCAGGGCTTGGCTAACCCAAGTATGCCGGGCGGTCCAGACCGATGCCGCTGCGGTGATGGCAGCGTGTAGGTCGGGCAGTCGCTCCTCCACGTCAGCCCGTGTTGGCACATCCAGAACGTTTAGATCGACAGCCTGCACCTTCCCTAGAGCGTTCATGCGCGCAAGCGTGGCGGCTTGCGCATCCGCCGTGGCGCTGTCGGCGACAAATGCCGCGAAACGCCGCATGCGCTCCGAGGCATCCGTTGAATAAGGTTGCTGGCAGAGTACGCAGTAAGCGTCCGGTTCCAGGTGCGGGAAGGGATGTTCAGGGTATGCCGTCTGCTGAGAGAAAGCCTCAGCGGCTCGGTACATCGTTTGCCAGAGTTCAGCTCCTGTGCCTTCCAGCAGCGTGGCGGTGGGTGAGGACGTTACCGGCAACTCCATGGCGTTCAGTGTGTCTCGATCCTGAAGACGCGCTTGCGCCAGTTGCATGGCGAGATGCGCGGTTTTTTCCGTTGTAATCAGTTCCTTTGCCCGTGCTATGGCACGATCATTCACCCAGCGCTGGACTTCCTCGGCTCGACGCTGCGCCTGGTCCAAGCGTGTCGCCAAACGTTCCAAGGCCAGCGCCTGCGGCACAGGATCGCTTTCCAGTAATGTCCGCTTCAGAAACTCCAGTCGCCGGAGTTCATCGTCACCGACCGTCCCTAATCGAGCAAGCACGGCGCGGTCCGAGTCCCCACCTAATTTGGCGATGTAGCGGCCGACTTCGGTGTCACCCTTCAGCGGTTCGAATTGCCGGGTATCCAGAGCCAAGGCATTGCGTTCGGTCCCAATCCGTGCCTGTAAATCACGCTGAAGTAGGACCAGGCGCGTCAGATGAGTGAGTCCGTAGGGCTGAAATGCAGGGGTCCCTTCCGCGTCGATGTAGTCATTGGCACAGGCCGCGTCGTAGACCGAGACCGAACTCAAATGCAAATGGGCCGGCCCGTTCTGGACCCAACGTGCGGTTTCCGGAGTGCCATCCACCAAAATGGCGAAATCTGCTGATGGCAGTCTAGCTGGGGTTGCCGCCCCAAAAGCGTCGGGCAGGACCTCCACCCGATGCCGAGCGTTGCAGGCATTCTTGAAGACGCGGGCGTAGCCGGATTTGCCGGCGCCGTTATGACCAAAGAAAATGGTCATGCCCTCCGGTGCGAGGTCAAAGGCACGACCGGACGGGAAGCCGTTTACCTGGTCTAGCCCCGAGACACCCACCAACCGCACGGTTGCGCCACTTCCGGCGCCTGGTACGTCGTCCAGCGTGAATGGCCGTGCTCCCCCCGTGGTTGCGTCTTCCCGTTCTTGCTCGCGAACCATTCGCAGAATGGTCTCGATGTCATCTTGGGTTAGTTCGGCCCGGGCAAATATCCGGCGCAGTGCTTCCTGCTGCCAGGGTCTGAGTCCGCCGGCCCACCCAATAATCTCGTCCAACAATGGCATATCCGTCTCCTTTCCAGATCCGCCGATTAAAGGCCGCGCCCAGTTGGATGGCAAGTGGCCAGCGCCTTCGAGGTGCTTCGCCGTGTTCCGTTTGCCTGCCTTCCTGACCGCCACCCTAGTGGCTTGTCCGGTCGTGACGCTACACGGGCAGAATTTCTGCATGCTGGCCAGTATCAAGCCGCTCTAAAGTCCGCTACCGGAAAGCGCTGTTTAGCGGTGAGAGACGGGGAAAGTGCGGAAGCTACTACCGACGCAAGCGATGTGGTGAGCAGTCCTCAGGTATGTGCGAAATTGCACTCCTCTTGACCACCAATTTGGGTTGGCGTTGACCACGGATTGCGTTCAACTTGACCAGGGCGTGTCACTGTCACGACCGTCAGAGAACGGCCAAAAACGGACACCGCCAACCCGTTGGAAAAAAACTGAGCGTTGCTTTCCGTTAAGTTTGGTAGTTGCAAGCCCCGTTCAGGAAGAATTGCTCGATCAACGCCGCCATACCTGCGCGTGCGATACGGCCGCGGCGCTCGGCGTCTACCAGGCCGAAGATCAAGGAGGAGAAGATTTCGGTAAGCGCCGGGGCACCGATATCGATACGGAATACGCCCAGTTTTTGCCCGCGTAGAAAGAACTCGTCCAGCGTTTCTGAGTAAGGCAGCCATCGGCAGCCGCCTGCATCTAAATCAAACGTGTCCGGGCGCCACTGGAATGAGAGGAATACCAACAACTCCCTGTGAATCAAATGGCCTTCGATCAGACGATGCAATGCGTCCAAGGGCGCCGCCTCAAGATCGGCATCGGCAATGACCCTATAAATAACCACCGAACCATGATTCAGAAGCATCTCGATCAGGTTGTCGCGGGTGCCGCAAAACCTGTTGAGCGTCGCCTTGCTGACCCCCGCTGCCTGGGCTATTTCTTTGAACGTGGCTCGCGGGTGGTCAACGATGGCGATCGCCAGGGCCTTCAGCAATTTCTCATCGGCAGCAGTTAAATCCATCGGTCACTCTTTATCTATCGCGGGCAGATGCGGGTATTTTGCCTAGAACACTCATTTTTCTCAAAGAGGATACTAGCTTTGTTCACACCAAAATCAAATGAGTCAATATTGACTCATTTAATTTTTGCGTGGATCATGCGCGGCTTCGACTACGTACTGGCTTCGCGCTTGGGTGAGATATGAACAAATTCCGCGAATGGATCACTTTTTCCGTGATCTCCTATTTGATCGCCGTGACCCTGGTTGGCTGCGACAAGCCCGAAGAGCAACGGGAAGAGGCGCCAGCGCGTGAAGTCGATGTGCTCAGCGTGAAGACCGAGCCCTTCACAGTGTTCGCCGAGCTACCAGGGCGCATCGAGCCGGTGCGTGTCGCCGAGGTGCGCGCGCGGGTGGCGGGGATCGTGCTCAAGCGCACCTTCGAGGAAGGGGCCGACGTGAAGGCCGGTGACGTGCTGTTCCAGATCGACCCTGCGCCGTTCAAGGCGGCCCTGTCGCGGGCGCAAGGTGAACTGGCTCGCGCCGAGGCGCAGCTGTTCCAGGCTCAGGCGATGGTTCGCCGTTACGAACCACTGGTGAAGATCGACGCCGTCAGCCAGCAGGATTTCGACAACGCCAAGGCCGCTCTGCAGAGCGCCCAGGCCGACAAGCGCTCGGCCCAGGCCAATGTCGAAACTGCCCGCCTGGACCTGGGTTATGCCGAGGTTCGCGCCCCCATCGCCGGGCGTATCGGTCGCGCCCAGGTCACCGAAGGGGCTCTGGTAGGCCAGGGCGAAGCCACGCTGCTGGCACGTATCCAGCAACTCGATCCGGTGTACGCCGACTTCACCCAGCCTGCTGCCGATGCCCTGCGCCTGCGCGCGGCAATCGCCGAGGGCAAGGTTGCCGGTGCGAGCGACCAGCCGCTGTCGCTGCGTGTCGACGGTACCGATATCGAGCGCAAGGGCACGCTGCTGTTCACCGATATCTCGGTGGATCGCAGCACCGGGCAGATCGCCCTGCGAGGCCAGTTCGACAACCCCGAGGGCGTGCTGCTGCCGGGTATGTACGTGCGTGTGCGCACACCGCAAGGGCTCGACCAGAACGCCATCCTGGTGCCGCAACGTGCCGTGCAGCGTTCGGCTGACGGCCAGGCCAGCGTGATGCTGCTGGGGGAGGGCGATACCGTCGAGGCGCGCCAGGTCACCACCGGTGCCATGCAGGGCTCGCGCTGGCAAATCAGCGAGGGCCTGCAGGTCGGCGACAAGGTGATCACCAGCTCGCTGGCGGCTATCCGTCCGGGCGCCAAGGTCATGCCCCGCGAGCAAGATGCCGCCGAAGCCGCTCCACAGTCCCAGGCGCAGTAAGCCGGAGAACCTCTCATGTCCCTGTTTTTCATCCGGCGCCCCAATTTCGCCTGGGTAGTCGCCCTGTTCATCTCGCTGGGTGGCCTGCTGGCCATCCCGTTCCTGCCGGTGGCGCAGTACCCCAACGTGGCGCCGCCGCAGATCACCGTGACCGCCACCTATCCCGGCGCTTCGGCGCAGGTGCTCACCGACTCGGTGACCAGCGTCATCGAGGAAGAACTCAACGGCGCCAAGAACCTGCTGTACTTCGAGTCCACCAGCAACGCCAACGGCATCGCCGAGATCACCGTCACCTTCCAGCCAGGGACCGACCCCGAACTGGCCCAGGTTGACGTGCAGAACCGTCTGAAGAAGGCCGAGGCACGCATGCCGCAGGCCGTGCTGACGCTCGGCATCCAGACCGAGCAGGCCACCGCCGGCTTCCTGCTGATCTATACGCTGAGCTACACCGATGGCGACAAGGACGCCAACGTCACGGCGCTGGCCGATTACGCCGCGCGCAACATCAACAACGAAATCCGTCGCGTGAACGGCGTCGGCAAGCTGCAGTTCTTCGCCTCCGAGGCGGCCATGCGCGTGTGGATCGATCCGCAGAAGCTGGTCGGCTACGGCCTATCCATCGATGACGTGAACAACGCCATCCGCGCGCAGAACGTGCAGGTGCCGGCCGGTGCCTTCGGCAGCACGCCGGGTTCCAGCGAGCAGGAGCTGACGGCGACCCTGGCGGTCAAGGGTACCCTGGACAACCCGCAGGAATTCGCCGCCATCGTGCTGCGTGCCAACCAGGACGGCTCGCGCCTGACCCTGGGCGACGTGGCGCGCATCGAGGTCGGCAGCCAGGACTACAACTTCGGCTCGCGCCAGGACGGCAAGCCCGCCGTTGCCGCCGCCGTGCAGCTGTCGCCCGGTGCCAACGCGATCCAGACCGCCGAGGCGGTCAAGCAGCGTCTGACCGAGCTGTCGGCCAACTTCCCGGACAACGTCGAGTTCTCCGTGCCGTACGACACCTCGCGCTTCGTCGACGTGGCGATCGACAAGGTCATCATGACCCTCATCGAGGCCATGGTGCTGGTGTTCCTGGTGATGTTCCTGTTCCTGCAGAACGTGCGCTACACCCTGATCCCGTCCATCGTCGTGCCGGTGTGTCTGCTCGGTACGCTGACCTTCATGTACCTGCTTGGCTTCTCGGTGAACATGATGACCATGTTCGGCATGGTGCTGGCCATCGGCATCCTGGTGGACGACGCCATCGTGGTGGTGGAGAACGTCGAGCGGATCATGGCCGAGGAAGGCCTGGCGCCGGTGCCGGCGACCATCAAGGCGATGGGGCAGGTGTCCGGGGCGATCATCGGTATCACCCTGGTGCTGTCGGCGGTGTTCCTGCCGCTGGCCTTCATGGCCGGCTCGGTGGGGGTGATCTACCAGCAGTTCTCGCTGTCGCTGGCGGTGTCGATCCTGTTCTCGGGCTTCCTCGCGCTGACCTTCACCCCGGCGCTGTGCGCCACGCTGCTCAAACCGATCCCCGAAGGCCATCACGAGAAGACCGGTTTCTTCGGCTGGTTCAACCGCAAGTTCACCGCCCTGACCGGCCGCTACACCAAACTCAACGGCAAGCTGGTGCCGCGCGCCGGGCGGGTGATGTTCATCTACCTGGGCGTGGTGGTGCTGATGGGTTTCTTCTACCTGCGCCTGCCGGAATCCTTCGTGCCGGTGGAAGACCAGGGCTACATGATCGTCGACATCCAGTTGCCGCCAGGCGCCACCCGTGAGCGCACCTCGGCCACGGGTGAGGAGCTGGAAGAGTTTCTGATGGCCCGCGAGGCCGTGCAGACGTCCTTCCTGGTCCTCGGCTTCAGCTTCTCCGGCATGGGTGAGAACGCGGCCATTGCCTTCCCGCTGCTCAAGGACTGGTCCGAGCGAGATTCTTCGCAGTCGCCGGAAGCCGAGTCGGCTGCGGTCAACCAGCACTTCGCCAACCTCGATGACGGCGCGATCATGGCGGTGCCGCCACCGCCGGTCGAAGGCCTGGGCAACTCGGGTGGTTTCGCCCTGCGCCTGCAGGACCGCGCCGGCCTTGGCCGCGATGCCCTGTTGGCAGCGCGCGATGAAGTGCTGGGCAAGGTCAACGGCAATCCGAAGTTCCTCTACGCCATGATGGAAGGTCTGGCCGAGGCGCCGCAGCTGCGCCTGGTGATCGACCGTGAGCAGGCGCGCACGCTGGGAGTCAGCTTCGAAGCGATCAGCAGCGCGCTGTCCACTGCGTTCGGCTCGTCGGTGATCAACGACTTCGCCAACGCCGGCCGCCAGCAGCGCGTGGTGGTACAGGCCGAACAGGCCGAGCGCATGACACCGGAAAGCGTCCTGCGCCTGCATGTGCCCAACGACAGCGGCAGCCTGGTACCGCTGAGTGCTTTCGTCACCACGAGCTGGGAAGAAGGCCCGGTGCAGGTCGCGCGTTACAACGGTTACCCGTCGATCCGCATTGCCGGTGACGCCGCGCCCGGCGTGAGCACTGGCGAGGCGATGCTCGAACTGGAGCGCATCGCTGCCGAGCTGCCCGAAGGTATCGGTTACGAGTGGACCGGGCTGTCGTATCAGGAGCGGGTCGCCAGCGGGCAGGCGACGATGCTGTTCGCCCTGGCCATCACCGTGGTGTTCCTGCTGCTGGTGGCGCTCTACGAGAGCTGGGCGATCCCGCTGACGGTGATGCTGATCGTGCCGGTCGGCGCACTCGGCGCGGTACTGGCGGTGACTGCTATCGGCCTGCCCAACGACGTGTACTTCAAGGTCGGCCTGATCACCGTGATCGGCCTGGCGGCGAAGAACGCCATTCTCATCGTCGAGTTCGCCAAGGACCTGTGGGAAGACGGCTACTCGCTGCGCGATGCTGCTGTCGAAGCCGCGCGCCTGCGTTTCCGCCCGATCATCATGACCTCCATGGCGTTCATGCTCGGCGTGGTGCCGCTGGCCATCGCCACTGGCGCCGGCGCTGCGAGCCAGCGCGCACTGGGCACCGGGGTGCTGGGCGGGATGCTCAGCGCGACCATGCTCGGGGTGATCTTCGTGCCGATCTTCTTCGTCTGGGTGCTGTCGCTGCTGCGCACCAAACCTCAGCAAACCGACAACCATCCCCTGCATAAAGCGGAGTAATGCGATGACCTCTCACTTCATGCTCCGTCGCGCTCTGCTGCCCCTGGCCATCGCCGCCCTGGCGGGTTGTTCGCTGGCCCCGACCTACGAGCGCCCGCAGGCACCGGTCGCGTCGCACTGGCAAGCCGCCGACGCGGAGGGCACCCGTGCCCAGGCGCTGGACTGGCAGACCTTCATCGTCGATGCCGACCTGCGCCGCGCGGTGGATACGGCGCTGAGCAACAACCGCAGCCTGCGCCAGGCGCTGCTGGATATCGAAGCTGCGCGTGCCCAGTACCGCATCCAGCGTGCTGATCGCCTGCCTTCGATCAACGCCAATGCCAGCGGCAACCGCCAGCGCCTGCCTGCCGATCTGTCGCAGACCGGGCGCTCGGAAGTGACCAGCAACTATCAGGTCGGCCTCGGCCTCGCGGAGTACGAAGTCGACCTGTTCGGCCGCGTGCGCCACCTCTCCGAGGCCGCGCTGGAGACCTACCTGGCGACCGAGGAGGCGACCCGTGCCACGCAGATCAGCCTGGTTGCCGAGGTCATCCAGGCCTACCTGACCCGCGATGGTGCGCTACGCCGCATGGCCCTGGTCGAACAAACCCTGGACAGCCGCATGGCCTCGCTGGAGCTGGTCAGCCAGCGCCGTGCAGCGGGGGCCGCCACCGCCCTGGATTACCAGGAAGCGGTCGGCCTTGCCGAACAGGCTAGGGCCGAGCGCGAGAGCACCGAACGCCAGTTACGCCAGGCGGACAACGCCCTGGTCCTGTTGCTCGGCACGCCAGATGCCGCTCGCCTGCTGCCCGCGACGCCCCGCGACGACCTGATGGTGCTGCAGGACATCGCCCCCGGCACCAGCTCGGAACTGATCGAACGGCGCCCGGACATTCTCGCCAGCGAGCACCGCCTCAAGGCGCGCAATGCCGATATCGGTGCAGCTCGCGCCGCGTTCTTTCCCCGGATCAGCCTGACCGGTTCGGTGGGCAGCTCCAGTGCCGAGTTGTCCGGATTGTTCGATGGCGGCTCGCGGGCCTGGAGCTTTGCCCCGACGCTGTCGCTGCCGATCTTCGCCGGTGGCCGCAACCGCGCCAACCTGGACCTCGCCGAAGTGCGCCAGGACGCGGCGGTGGCCGACTACGAAGGCACCATCCAGACCGCCTTCCGCGAAGTGGCCGATGCCCTGGCCGCCACCGACACCCTGCGCCGCGAGGAGGCTGCCCGCCAGGCTCTGGCCGGTTCCAGCGAGGCTGCGATGGCCCTGGCTAAGGCGCGTTACGAGGGCGGCGTGGACGACTACCTGCGTTATCTTGACGCCCAGCGCAGCACCTTTAGCAACCAGACCACACTAATTCAAATCAGCACGGAACGGCAGATTGCGCTGGTTGACCTGTTCAGGTCTCTGGGCGGTGGCTGGGGCCAAACTGAACCGATGGCCGGGATCGGCGCTGAGTGAGCAAAGCCAGGAGTCCTGCATCCGAAGACCGGACTCTGGCTCCATCACCGGTGAGCTACTGGTCATCGACGGGGCAATCGTCTGATCGAGAATAAGACTGTCTGACGACTGGCAGGCCTATGGATTATTGGTGGCAGCAGCTAACGGCTCTATAAAGAGCTGCAAAAAATCACTGTAACGCATGATTGACTGACTGCTTCTGGCCCAGACCGTGTAAAAACGCAGCAAACGATGACCATCAACTTCCGGGGATTTTCTCAGCGTCTAGGAGGCCGTCGGAGGCCCAATCAGGCGCAATCGATAATTCTGGTT